>CANRNV010000090.1 GCA_947632125.1 uncultured Clostridia bacterium | reverse complement strand
GCACTTCTTGGAGTTCCTGTCAATAAGCAACGGTTATCATTTTTAGAATTTGTCATACGCGCACGCAAAGGAGGGCGAGACAATGTTCGCACCGAACAGATTGAAAGAGGCAAGGGAGAAGAAAGGGCTTTCTCAACGAGAGTTGGCAAAATTGGCGGCAGTATCTCAACCCGCGATCTTCTACTTCGAGAACGGGAAGAAAAGACCGAACGCAGATACGCTTGAAATTTTAGCCGATATTCTCGGCGTTACTATGGATTATCTGCACGGAAAGAATTGACGCACATTGATCCAAAACTGCGGGAGGATAGGATTATGGATAGCGGGAGAATTGCTTTACTTGAAAAGGCGCGGGAGTTCGGCTCCTTGGCACACAATATGACGTTGCAGGACTTTCTCGACGAGTCCGTTACATATCGAACGCTGGCACTCTATCTCGGCATACAGAGCGAATGGTGGGAGGAGTTTTGGCGTTCGTTTTCTTTTGCGACTTCGAACGCCGACAGAAAAGCGAATGGCGTAAAACGCATTCACTTCTGCTGTCACGCCAAAGACGCATGCTTTGTGTTGAAGTTCCTGTGCATGTGGTTCGGGAAGGAGACGCGTTTGGCAGATATACCGAGCGACGAGTTTGACTACGCATATCACATCGTTATGGGAGAGAACACGGAATGTACCGCGCAGGGGCAGTCGCCCGCGCGAGATGCCAGCAATCATAATTGAGATTGGATAGGGGGGGAACCATGCGAGCGTATCTTTGTTGGAATTGCGGAAAGTTGTGCGAATGCCAAAAGACTTTCCCGAACGGGCGTCCACAGCGCCAGAGTGAATGCAGTGAATTTGTCCACGCCATGCCTGAAGCGGGCTCAAGAATTACACGCCCTGAAATCGCAGAAACGCTCGGGTGTTCGCGGCGGACGGTTGTGCGGATGATTTCGGAAGAAAACGGGCTTCGACGGCTCACCAGCCTCATGAAACAAAAAGGCGTAATTCTTACATTCGAGAGAAGAAAAAATAAGATTTACTTCTATAAGGAGGAAATAAAGGATGTTTAATTTTCGGGAACAAGAACTCATAGTGAACGTCTACAACTCACTTTGCACCCAAGCTGTCGGCGAGACAAATGCTGTGAGCGCGCGCCAGTTGAGCCGTCGCTTCGGAATTACGGAGCGCAAGTTGCGTGACATCATCAACGAGATACGGACAAGTCCTGACTTCGAGAAAGTCATCGGCTCCTGCTCGCGAGGCTACTTTGTCTGCTCTTCCAACGAGGAAGTGGACCGTGCAAACAACGTCCTCCGCCACCACGCTTTGAGCGAACTTCAGGTCTATTGGGCGAACGAGCGCAAGGCGGGGCGCAACGGGCAGGGGAAAATCATCTGCGGCGAGGACGGCAAACCTTTCATCGAATCTTTGGCGAGGGCAGAGTAATGGATAAGGAATTATACGACACGGTTCTTGCCGAAATAAAAGTACAATTTGGCGCGGGCGATTACATAGAACCCGAGGACAGAGAAATGTGCGCCAAGATGATCGTCGAGGTTTTGGAAAAGGCGGACTACCGCAAAGCCAACGACCTTATGGACGAAATCGCGGGCTTGACAGGCAAAGTCGAGGCACTTCAACAGGACAATGAGAACCTTCGGCGCACGCTCGAAGAAGGGCGCAGTTATGAATACCGCGATTCCTGCGCTGGGTGCGAGTTGGCAGATATTTGCAAATACGCAGAGCATTACAACTTCTGCGAGGACTGCAAAGATTATCCCGACTGTTCGTGTATGGGCTATGACGAACTCCCTTGTGGACGGCACGTCGAATGCAACAATGGTTTCGAGGAGAAGTCCTATTTGGACGACTTGGACGATGAGGACGAGGAAGGAGAGGACGACGAATGAGCAACGAAAAAGAAATCGCGGCAATCGAAAAGACGCTCGAAAGGGCAGGGCTGCTTGGAGAGTATTACAACAAGTCAGTCGCAAGGGTGCTCGTAGAGGCGGGGTACCGCAAAGCGGACGCGTCGTTTGAGCGGTATTTGCTCGACAAACTCCTGCACGGCGCAGAGGACTACTGCGCGTACTGCGCCAATGCGCCCGCTGATGAGGCGTGTCTCACGGAGAACGAAGAGGACTGTCGCGCGGGCATTCGGGCGTTTTACGAGAGGTTCGTGGAGGGAAAATGAAAGACTTTTATAGCGTTATGGAGAAAGGCGAAGTCGGCGCGGCGGACTACTACGATAAGAAGCGGGAGACCGTTTTGGAGACGATAAAGCCGATTTGCGAGGCGTTCGAGATTACCGACTACGGCTATGAAATCAAAGACAACGGTCAGGTCGAAATACTTATCGTAGAAGGCACAGGTCTTGATTGCACTTGCAACTCAATCGCGGCGACCGTGCGAACGCTCGTACATCATATTGCTTCGAGACTTTAAGGGGAAGGAATGAAGGAGTTGATCAACTGTCCCGTAGAAGAATTGAAGATAAGCTACAAGTCGCCCGAGTGGTACGCGCTTCGGCGGCAGGGGATAGGCGGCAGCGACGCGGCGGCAATCCTCGGGCTGAACCCGTGGAAGTCGAACCTCGAATTGTGGCAGGAGAAGGTCGGCGAGACCGAGCCGTCCACCGAATCGAACGAACTTATGCTCCTCGGGACGGAAGCGGAAGAGCCAATCGTGCGCCTATTCGCCCTCGAACACCCGCAGTACAATGTCATCGACTTCAAGGAAAGCGTATTCAAGCGCGGATTTCAGATCGCCTCGATAGACGCGGGGCTTGTCGAGAAGGA
>CANRNV010000089.1 GCA_947632125.1 uncultured Clostridia bacterium | reverse complement strand
ATTGCTTTTCTGTATTTGCGCCGTGTTTTCTTAACGTGTTATCAATCGGCGAATCCCCTCAGTCACCTAACGGTGACGGCTCCCCTTAGCTTCGTCGCCGAACGCGACGAAAACCAAAGGGCGCCTTTCTTAAATGTGTCGCTTCGCTCCGATTTGCCCCCCTAAGTCTGTTCCTGTTAAATTGGGCAAATTTGGTTTTCTTAACAAATTATTATTTAGAGCGTTATTCAAACGTCGTTCGATTATATAGCTTTATTTGTTTTTTTGCGTTTTATTTTTATAAGGTGCAAAACAGTGGACAAAAAGATTTTATTTAGCGGCGAGGTTGAAAAGCATTTTTCAGCCTCGCCGCAGATAAAAGTTTTTTGGTTACTTTTTTTTCAAAAAAGTAATAATAATCCTCATTTATTATCGTCTTTGTCTTTGTCTTTATTGCGGTTTTTATTGAAATTTTCCAGAGCGCGTTCTCTCTTGGACTTTATTGTGTGATACGGGTTTATTCTAAGTCCGCTACGTGCCGTAATGTCCCACTCGCTATATTCCTTTCCCCAAACCGATTGCGCGCCTTTCCACGCCATAGCCATTTTGAGGCATTCTCTGTAAGCATAGAGTTCGCCACGCGCGAACACGTTGCCGATATACTCCTTATCATCAAGAACATCCAACCTCTTTTTAAGAAGTTCCAATACCCCTGTCATAATCTCTTCGGCGTTGAAGTGCTTTCTTCTTCTGTCCATAGATCCGCTCCTAAGTAATTATTTATTATTATTCTTCATCATCGTCGGGAGAAGCCGCAACTTCCGCCGTCGCCTTGGGGACAATTTCGCCTGCCTTGGTAAGAGCAAGCTTTGTAAGCAACGGTCCCACAAGCTCGTAAATGAGTACGGCAAACAGAGTGATATTACGCACGAGTTCGCCTGTGTCCGCGCCTATCGTGCCCGTCACTACGGCTTCCGCCACTATCGCCGACATTCCGAGCGCAACGCCCGCCTGCGGAAACAACGTTATTCCGAGATACTTGTTGACATTGGGTGGGCATTTCATAAGCATCGAACTTGCCTTTGCTCCGAGGTATTTGCCCGCCGCTCTTACGATCACGTAAACGACGCCGACGAGCACGATCATCCAATCGGTAAATACCGACAGTTCGAGCTCGGCGCCGGATATGACGAAGAACAACAGAAACAGCGGAGCTGTCCACTTGTCGGTCTTTTCCATGATCTCCGCCTGCTCCTTGCAGAGGTTGCAGAAGATCGTTCCAAGCATCATGCACACGAGGAGCGACGAGAAGCCGATCGTTATGTGACCTATCTGTATTTCGAGCGAGGAGATCGCCACGGCAAAGATCACAAACATTATGGCAAGGCACAGGCGCTTACTGTTCGACTTAAAACACTTTTCTATAAGGTTGAACAAATAGCCGAGCAATGCTCCCACGCCAACCGACAAGACCACTTCGATAAGCGGATTGCATATTACCGAAATCACGTCGAGCGAACCGCTGAACATGGTCTTGGCTATACCAAACGAAATGGAGAACACGACAAGCCCCACTGCATCATCGAGCGCAACGACGGGAAGCAAAATATCGGTTACGGGACCTTTCGCCTTGTATTGCCTTACGACCATTAGGGTCGCGGCGGGCGCAGTCGCCGTTGCCACCGCGCCGAGTACAATCGCGGTTTCGATGGATAGCTTGTCACGCATAAGGAAGTGCATACATATAAGCACTATGTCCACGAAAAGCGTAGCCGCCAGCGCTTGAACTATGGCTATAACGGTCGCTTGCTTGCCGATATGTTTAATGTCCTGTAATCTGAATTCCGTACCGATGGAAAAAGCTATAAATCCCAAGGCAACGTCGCTTATTATCCCGAACGACTTGACCATTTCGGATGTATTAAAGCCTATTCCGTTGACGCCCATAAGCTCGCCGAGCGCCCCAAGGCAGTACGGTCCAATCAAAACTCCCGCTACAAGATAGCCCGTTACGGCGGGGAGCTTTACAAGCTTAGCCAGCCTCGAAAGTGCAAGTCCCGCTATCATAGCTATTGCAAGACATAGCAACGTTCCGTTGTGAGCATGTAATACCGTATTTGACGCAAATAACATATAAAATTACCTTCTTTACCATTAGAAAAAGCGACATTATTCGCCCTTCTTTACAACCGCATAATTTTAACGCTTTTTTAAATATAAGTCAAGTATAATTATATGCATTATACATAAAAAATTAATTATTTGCCTCTTATTTTTGGGCGAATGTAATATGAAAAGGCACAACCTGTTGATTGTGCCCGGTTTTTATTCGGCTTTTTCCACCGTTAATCCCACAAGTTTAAGCCCGTAGTCCTTTTGTAATACTTCGGCAATTGCGGGGCTTAACGCTTTGCCGAGTTCGATATTGTCGCCAAGCACCTCTTCCCCTCTCTCTTCGAGGATCCTCGCCACCATCGGTCGAATTTCATTGCAAATGCGGCTCCTCAGCTTTAGCTGTAACTTTTCCGCCGAGCCACCCTCGATTTCCTTGTACGCCTTGCCAATATCGCCTATTTTGACCTCGATTTCGCCCCTCAGCCCAATAAACTCCTCGCGAGGAATAGCCCACTTGACGTGAAGAGAAGCCGACATCGAAACATAGATCAATAAGACCGATACATTCTTTTCGCCCTTTTTAACTACTTGGTGCTTCCCCTCGCCCAAAATCTCGACATATTCGCCGTTCTTGATAAATATTGCGTAGTGGTTTTCGCCCACTACGGCAACCGTCTTTTTTATCGCATTTTTGACTTCTTTAATTGTAAACAGATCGCTTTGGTCGGAACCGCTAAGCGATATCGTTTCCGAAAATGAAAATAATGGCATAATAGAACTCTCCTCTATTCACCATATCTCCCTATCATTTATATTATATCATGTAAAGCCAAAAAAATCAAGGATTTTTTAGGTAGCTTCTTTGCCTTGTATCCTTTAATTTTTTATGACGAACGCAATGCTTTATGATATTTTCCCCAATCGATATATCAATATAAAATTATTTTTTCTTATCCCCCTATTTTTGTTTGACATTGCTTTTAGGTTATGCTAAAATACTTATGCTTTGCGGTTGTGGCGGAACTGGCAGACGCGCAAGACTAAGGATCTTGTGGTAACTCCGTGCAGGTTCAAGTCCTGTCAA
>CANRNV010000088.1 GCA_947632125.1 uncultured Clostridia bacterium | reverse complement strand
GTGCGAGCAGGTTCTCCCTATCTTCGCTTCGCTTAGGAGTTTAAGGCGGACGTATGTTGCATTTCTCTCTAAACCCGCTTTGCTTGGAGATGTTAGGGCGGAGATACGCCGTGTTTATAATCACAATTTGCCAAATCGTGATTATGTGGTTTATGTAAAAATCACTAATATGTTCCAACCGCGCAGCATATTAAGCTTTTCGTGTTTAACGTTTCCTAAAAATCTCATTTAACACAAGAATATGATTTCATAACTATTATAATTATGAATACATAACAAATATTTTTTTAGTACTAAACTCTTGACGGGACGCGCAAAATATAGTATAATAGTATTATAAAATTACAAAATAAATGCATTTGAGGTGACACTATGGCAATGAAAGGATTGGGCAAAGGTCTTGGCGCATTACTTGGCGATATTGATTTTGATGACGATGACGATTTGCGTCCGTCTGACAACACGGCAACAGAAATTGCGCTTGATAAAATAGATCGAAATGAGCAGCAGCCTCGTAAAAATTTTGACGAAGCAGCCATGACTGAACTTGTTAACAGCATTAGGATCCACGGCATTATCACCCCTATCATATTGGTGTCAAAAAATGATGGCAGATATATGATAATTGCGGGCGAGCGTCGATGGCGAGCGGCTCGACGTGCGGGATTAAAAACAATTCCCGCTATTGTGCGCAACTATACCAATGAGCAAATAAGAGAAATCTCGCTTATCGAAAATATTCAGCGAGAGGATCTTAATCCAATCGAAACCGCAAACGCAATCAAGCAGCTCATGGACGAGTGTGATTATACGCAAGAACAAGTTGCGGAGCGCATAGGTAAAAGCAGAACGGTAGTAACTAACACGATAGGGCTTCTTACCCTGCCCCAACAAGTTATCGACATGATCGCGACCGGCAGACTTTCGGCAGGACACGCCAAAGTCCTTATCTCCCTTGATGATCCCGAGGCGCAAATTTTACTTGCGCTCAAAGGTTGCGACGGGAAGTTGAGCGTGCGTAAATTCGAAGAACTTGTAAGATCTTACCGCAACCCCAAGAAAAAGGTCGCACAAGAGCAAAGCCTCGAACTTAAAGATTTAGTCGCAAGGATGCAGCGCACGTTCGCCACCAAAGTTACCGTTTTGGGCAACGATCACAAAGGACGCATTTATATCGATTATTACAACCGCGACGATCTCGACCGAATAGCCGAAATTTTGGATAATTTGGACAAACACGAATAGTATTCCAATCGAATTTATTGACTTCGTTTACACCCGCCCCCGAAAGTGACTCTTTCGAGGGTTTTTGTTTCACATGAAACAAAATTCGCTTAAAACAGTATTTTTTTGATATAAATTCGCTGCAAATACGGCAAAAATGTACCATTTTGACATATAATTGTTTCACATGAAACAATGTTGTCCGACATATTTTCCGAAAGTTATACACACCCTGTGGATATTTATACAGTATAAATGTGGATAATGTTGTGGATAATAACGCAAATATGGTTAATAAAAATATCTCAGAGCGATTGAATTTAGAGCACCGAAAAAAGTTGCCCTTTTGAGATAAGTTATAATATCATAATTTGGATTTTTGGCTCATTTGGGTATAAATTCAATATTCTTTGTAAAAAATCACGATATAACATTTTGGAGGTAAAAAATGAGTATAAATCCATTTTTGGAAAAGGCGCCAAAGTTAGACAAGTGCTATGAAGATTGGAAGAGATTGTATCAAAAGCCATACGACAAGATGGCGATAGACCCCTATTCGAAGGTGCGCATTATTCTTGCGCAAGGTGCAGAATATGAGGCGGTTTGGTTCGGACATCAGTTTTCACGCCATTGCGACAATAATGATTTGCGCCGAGAACTTGCCGCTGTGCGCCGAAGCGAACAGCAACAGCAGAAGAAGCTTGCGTCCCTAAAACCCAAGGACGAAAACCTGCTTGAAGTCACTATCGGATACGAGCAGTTGGCAGTGGATCTTACTGTAAATCTTGCGCTGCTCGAAAGCGACAAATATGTGCGCTCGGCATTGGACTTTGCGCTACTCGAAGATTTTGACCATTTGTATCGATTTTCCGACTTGCTCGAAATGGAACAAGGTGTCAAGGGCGAAATGCTTGTCGGCGGTTACACCGAGATTATGCCGGGTAGACCGACGATAGCCGAGCACCGCTATCCGTACGACGATATTCGACGCCATATAAATTCGGACAAGGCAACTCTTGCTACAAAACTCAACACTATGATAATCACCGCAGCCGAGCAACAAACCATGAACTACTATATGAACCAAGGCGCATTCTATACCTCGGACATAGGGCGCAAGCTTTTCACCGAGATCGCCATGATCGAAGAACAGCACGTGTCGCAATACGGCTCACTTATCGACACCAATTGCACCCGGCTTCAATGCTTACTCATGCACGAATACACCGAGTGCTACCTTTATTATAGCTTGATGAATGACGAAACCGACGATAATGTTCGCAAGGTTTTCGAGCAATGCTTCACGCAAGAGTTAAGTCATCTGCATAAAGCGCGAACGCTCTTAAATACGTATGAAGGTAGCGATTATGAGGCGGTAGTGGGCGAGGGCACTTTCCCCGAATTGCTTGCATTTGATAAATATGCGGAGCGCAACAAAGAATACGTTCGAAATGTCCTTGCCAAAACCATACGCAACACTGCTATACTCGAAGATTACACTAAGGTCAGCGAACTGCCCGGGGATTACGAATTCTTCAAGTACAACTCCCAAGTCAACAAAGCACCCCAATATGTCGCAAGTCATAATGTCATCGAAAGCTATATAGGCGAGTTTGGCGAAGATTATAGATTTGAAACTGCGCCTCACCCGATAAAAGAACTGCGCAGTCGTAAAGTCGATAATACCGATATCGGAAGAACTACAAATCAACAATAGTCAAAGCGTATCAATAGCGAATGAATGTTCGCTATTGATATATTGCAGGCGACACATTCATGTAAAACAGTTACAAAAAGGTTTTAATTTGCGGCGAGGTATTTTTTTTCACCTCGCCGCAGATAAAAGTTTTTTGCGAGTTATTCCTCAATCATCGCACCAAGCGAAGCGGATTTAAAGAAGAAATGTGTATGTCCGCCCTCAAAAGTTGTTGTCTGCTTTTTTCAAAAAGAAGATGGCGGCGCCGCTATCTCTAATATTGCCCAAGCGAAACGGAGTTAAAGAAGAAACATACGTAT
>CANRNV010000087.1 GCA_947632125.1 uncultured Clostridia bacterium | reverse complement strand
GCCGCAACCAAACAAGTGCTTGACAAATTGCTTGTGTTGGGCAACCGAAACATAAAAGAATTTATCCGCCCGTCAACTTACGCAAAACAGGCATAAAACCTGCACATAACAGGCGTTTTATCGAAAATTTGTAAAACGCAACCTAATAATCACTAATTATTGCGTCGTATGTACGCTACTGCAAACAAATGGCAATTTTCAGTAAAAAAGTAAAAAGGATCGTTGACAAATTATATCTAACGATCCTTATGTTATTTAATTGGACAAAATCACTTTCGCAATGCAATATTTTACTCTCACAATTCAAATTCGAGTTTTTGCAATACGCCTTGTATCTAAATATTTTACTCAAACAAATTTGCTACAGATAGTTTGTAATATATTTCAATGTTTCTCGGCAACTTTATGTTGTTGCGACTATTTGGCAAAATCTTTTTCGCGATTGCGCACCATATTGATAATTTCATCTATACTTCTGTCGTCTTTTGCCTGTTCGTTTTGCGGCAACGCGTCGTACGGCACTAACGATGAATGCACGCGAATAAGATTGTTTTTAACAACCTCTTCGTTGCCTTGATCATTGATGGCAGTTGGCACGACGCGATATCCCAAAACGCGCATAAAGGCATTCCACCGCATATGCTCGTAAACGGCAAGTGTTTGCGAAGTAGGTTTTGTCTGCATTTTGTTAATAACCGCTTCGCGCGCAATTAAATACATAGCCTGTGCCATAGATGTTGTATGATTATATTCAACGTAATAATACAACGCCAAGTTATTTTGCCAAGAGGCGTAATCCGCATTATATATAACAGACCATTGCATGTGGCAAGCCTCACCCAACGCTTCCAATCGTGTTTGCTGAATATTGGCAAGACTGTAACGGTTTGATATATCGCCGATAAACCGTATACGATAATCTTCGCCCTTATCGCTTACCAAAATATGACCTCTGTTCAAAGATTTCATTTTGTCGCTGCTATATACCGATGTAACAATAAGGGGAACATCGTCGCCATACATTTTACCGAAATAACGTCTGAGTTTAAGCGATGTGTCGATATTGATACTGTCATCGCCCAATGTTACAAACGCAAGCGTAATACGCTCGTTTATCAACTCTATTTGCTGCATAAACGATACTGCATTTGTGTCAACTCCGTTATAAAATTTAATACAGTAATACGCGTCGCCTTTTGTAGGATTACCGTCAAAATCAATCCGTTTATCAACCAATTCGGGACAAACCGCCCTAAACTTATCTTCGGCATTGGGATTGCCGTCAAATACATAAGCGTGCAATCTGTATCCCGGCATTTGACTTAACCAACACACTGTTTTCAACAATTCTCCGCCGTAACGTCCCAATCCGACAATAAGCACGTTTATATGTTTTATTCCGTCCTGTTCATACGCAGACTCAAATAAATATGGAACTGCGCTGCCGTCGGTAGCGCCTTTGTATGCAGAAAATTGTTTTGTAATATTTTCGTCATTTTGTGCATTTAGTTGTTCGGCGTTTTTAAGCAAGGTACTCCAAACCAAATTACTGGCTTCGTCAATACGACGGACATTTATCTTAAAGGCGGTAGGATATAATTCAAGCGGATTTTTACCGCCGTTATCGACATTGTTAAGGCGATCATATTCGCGCTGTGCGGCAACTTTTCGTTCGTTAAAAATGCAAGAATCTATAACAACGCCGCTTTCTTCGCTTATAGCAAATACGTAAATATGGGTATTTTCCGAATTGCAATTGAGCTTGGAATTACAAATTTTTATCATTTGCGTGGCTTGCGTAACATTCTCGTCCTCGTTTAAGCCGATAAAATACAACTTGCGCACAATATCCTTTTGTTTGGTTTTTAGGCTGATGTTCGCTACGTCCTTGCCCAAACAAATAGCGCCAATTTTGCGTGCCTGTTCCACCAATTCTTCGTTGTCTTCTTCAAACTGAGACGTTACGTTTGCAAACACCAATGTTCTCTTGATCTTGCGTTCGCTTCTTCCGCGTAGTTCGGATATATCCAAACAGTGTTCTATCTCTTCGGATGTGAGTATATCTTCATCACGGTATGCATAATTTTGTAAAATGTCTTTTGCCAATGCTAACGAGTTTTCATTAAGTTCCGACATTATATACAATTTTGCCGGACGACTGTGATTGTAACGCCAACTTTCGTAAAGACCTTTTATCAATGACAGCACAAAAGCACCTGTCAACAGCGGCGATATTACAAAGTAACACGCAAATACCGCTGTGTATAACCCTTGCAACACATTTGCAATAGGCATAGCGCCGATTATATCCCTAACATTGCCAAAGTCGGCGTCTATAACAAAAAGCCTTAATGCATTATGCGCCGACAGTAAGGGAATTTTGATATATGTAGACCAATTTGCAGGTTTCTCCAAATCATTAAGGTAAACAGGTATAAACATTACCATTGCGGCAATAAAAATCCCCAAAACCATTGCGAAAAACGGTTTTATTACTGTTTTGTTATGCTTGTCTGTTAGTATACCCTTATTTTTGCGTCTGAGATAACGAACCCAATTGACAATACACAAAACACAGATTACCAACGAAATTGACAAACACACCGAACACAATACCGTCGACACTATTTCTTGCATATGTTTTCTCCTATACATCAGTATTGTACCATAATTACCTGTTTTGTCAATTTATTACAAACGCGGTTGGTAAAATAAACAAAGCGGGCATAAATTGTTGTACGATTGGTATTGCGCTTGATAGACCAAAAACAATGCGATGGTTTCGAATAAATATCGGCGAGTAATTTTGAAAGACTAAAATATTGCGAAGAACACAAAAAATATCGCCCGAAATTTTAGAATATTCGGGCGAATATATTTTTTTATTGTTGTTTGTCGAATTTATTTTTTTTGTATGACAAATATCTTTTTTTGTGTTTTAGCGGGTGAATCGATGTCGCTTGCGCCCCCGCTGTCGAAAAAATCGTCGGTCGCCGCGCAACTTATTTGCCTACGCCGTTACATACGCTATCGCTTTTGACGGTACTGTTGGCGATGTCGGTGCAGTTGACAGTGCTGTCGCCGATACCATTGCCGTTGCCTGAGCAGACACTGTTGCTGTTGCCTATTCAGTTGTCCGCGCCAACAATGTTGTCATTGTCGGTGCCGATGTCGGTGTCGGTGGCTACGCCGTCGCTGTTGGCGGCGCAATGCGAACAACAGCCGCAATTGCCCGAACATTCGTCGCA
>CANRNV010000086.1 GCA_947632125.1 uncultured Clostridia bacterium | reverse complement strand
CAAGTAGTAATGTGAGATTCCTCGACTGCCGCTCGGAATGACACGGTGGAGCGATCGCGCAGGGGAGTGCGCGCAAGTGGTGTGCACAGGGCAAAAAGCGGGCGGGGAAAAACAAAAAAACGGCGAAAAATGTCGCCGCGCAAGGTACATAGAATAGTCTATTCCATGTACTTGCCGCCCACCGCCGAGTACATAGAAAAAGCGTTCTTATATACCTGTCCCCCGAAAAAATCAATAAAATTTTCGGATAATGTCGAAAACCGCTTGACTTTCCGCATAAAAAAGGAGTAAAATGTATAAGGCAGACTACATAGATTAGACTACTCTACGGTTTTGGAATTCGGTTACGCGTGTACGCGGAAATTTTATCGCAAGGAAAGAGGCGGAGAGGAAAAAAATGACTCCGAATAAAAAATTAAAAAGCAGGCGCGGAATAACGCTTGTCGAAGTGCTTACGGTCGTTGCCCTCATGACGATCATGTTGGGGCTTGCCATGCCCAACCTTTTGGCCGAGTCGCAGAGGATCGAAATGACCGCCCTTGACGGCTATGCCCGCTCCGTCGCCGTTGCCGCGCAGAGCAGGCTTTACGGCATGAAAAACGCGGGCACGGCGGCCGACTCCGAATACGCCATGCTCAACGACAATAACGCGTCGACAGCGACGTCTATCACCATAGGCGAAGAGCAAAAACCCGTAAGATACGTTTGCAATTTCGGGGACCACACAACGGGCGGCAACATGCTGCTTTCGGGCGCGATTACCGACCTCGAACTGCTGGAAAAGGGCAAGATTGCCGTGGTGTACGACCCCGAAACCGCGGACATACTCTACGTGTTTTACAGCGAGAGCGAGTTTTCGGTGGACGGGCTGTTCCCCACGGTGAACGAAAGTTTTTTGACCGACAACAGGATCGGATCGTACCTCGGCGAGGGCGCGCCCGCGCCGGAACGCAAGGTGCGCGTCCCCGACTTCGAATGCACGTACGTATTCGAGGACGAGGTCTATCTCGAGTTGAAGATGTCGGAGAACCCCTCGCCCAAACTCGCGGGTAAGCATATCGGGCTTGAGATATATGCCGAAGTACCACCGATACAAGGCGACGGCACATACGACGAAATCGGCATCTATTTCGAGGGCTTTTTCGCAAGCGGCGAATATACCACGATGAAAGCGGGGACGATTGTGGGACAGGACGGGATTTATCCTCTCACTTTCGAGAGTATACAAGCAAACGGTGGCACGCTGCGCTTTGCGATCGACAGCCTGGTGACGAATGCGGCGGGCTACGGCGCGGCAACAAAATACCTCCGCCGCCAGACGTCCCCGCAGTACGTTTCTGCGGCGGAAAAACTTCTCTATCCCCGCGAAAGCCTCGAAACGTGGTTCGACCCCGCGAAAAATCCCTATCTCACCGTCTGGTACCGCGAAAACAAAGACAACGTTCCCGACTACGTGCGCGACTTGCTTTTCGGAGGGAAGCCCGTCACGGACTATGTGGGCGTGGCAGAGTCGATGAAACTTCGGGTCGTGATCAGCATTCTCTCCGATGACACCTGTGAGTCCAAGGAGACGTCGGGCGCGTTCCTCTACGAGAAAGACGAGGAATACACTCCTTTCGAGGTCGTATCCACGGGCGTCTCGCCCTACTTCCATGCCCTCTCGAACGAGACGAATAAGGTGACCCTTTCTTCGGTACGGGACTTAAAAAATCTCAAATACGTCTTCCAAACCGAAAATCCGATAGACAACGCAGAGCTCAGCCAGAATATCACGGGGCAGCAGTTCTACGATAAGTTGATGGACGTGCGCTATGCGTTGTTTGACAAGTCCAAAGAAGACCAGACGGTTATGGGATCATGGAATATATATGCCAACACCGACACGATGACATTTGATACGATCAACCAGACAAAACCCTTTACCATATCCGGCAAGAGTAGTAGCGGTCGTTTTGCCATAGCCGGCGTTGGGTTCGGCGGCCGCGCGAATGTAATGGGCGGGCTGTTCCCTTATGCCAGCGACTTGACTGTCGAGCATCTTGATATCATCGACTGCTGGGTACAGCGCAACGGCTTTAAGAATGGCTTTTTGACGATGGACAACGGAACCATTACCAAGATAGATGCCACATATCAGAACGCCATATCGGGCACTTTGGTGGGCATGGCCGTAAATTGCACGTTTAATGACGTCCACGTCTATATCGACAAGGATAGACAATTGCAGGTGGAATCAGATAGTAATACTCTCGACGGCTACCATCAACACACAAACAAGAAGACAACGAACGACTTCGGTTACCTCCGTACAAGCGGCGTCGTTGCGGGCGGCCTCGTGGGGATAGCGATCGGCTCGAACGGTATTACAACGTATACGCACGGCTCGTATTCGCACAAGTATAGTAGTACATCCACGACTTTCGTGAATTGCTCCGCTTCGACCAATGTCGGTGCGGAATTGTACGACCAAACAAGCAAATGTCTCTACTCGGGCGGGCTTGTCGGTGTTACAATGGGCAATGTCAAGATCGATAACAGCTTTGCGGCGTGCCAGCTCGGCGGCTACTATGCGGGCGGGCTTGTCGGCGGCGTCGCAAAACCGGGCGACTGGGCTTTCGACAACGTAGCGCAGTACGGAGTTCCCGATACGGGCGGCAACAAGAATTACAATGAAAACGGCACAAGCAAGGACGGAAAATTGACGATCGAAAACAGTTTTTCTTCGGGTATCATACTGAGGCAGGTGCGCGTCGGCGGTGGACTGATCGCGGACATCGGCGGCACCACCCCTGACGTTACCGATTGCTACTCTTCCGTCAAGTGGCAGATTCTTCCGCCCACCGCATACGGCACTTTCGAGGGAGACAACAAGAACTATTTCATTGCCCAGACGTATTTCGCCGTTCCCGTCACGACAAACATCGAGGCGCATTTTACATGCACGGGCGACGTGTTCTCTCTCCAAGAAGAAAGTAACGGAGTCCCCTGCGCCAACGAGACCGACCTCGCGGCCAAACTCGAGGACGCGGAATGGTCATCTGCCGCCGCGACGCATTACTGGCAGAGAGAGGTCCAGGATCGATACGACAAAGGGCACAGTTACCCCTTCCCCATGCCCACAGAAAACAATGTGTTCAGCGGCTCGTGGATCATGGATACGATAATCGACGAGGGGGGTAAGGCGGTTTCCTTTTACGACAAAAATTCCCAACGCGTGGCCAATAACTTTGAGAGCACGTTTGCAGAGCTCTTCTGCGCGTATTACGATGCGTCGTGGGCGAATCTTCGTCAAAGAAACGTCGAT
>CANRNV010000085.1 GCA_947632125.1 uncultured Clostridia bacterium | reverse complement strand
GGCGCATTATATTGTTGTTACTCATGCTTTGTTCTCCTTATTCGACTGTGGTCGCATCTTTAAGCGTTACCGTAAATCTGACCGTTGTTCCGTCATCACCAATCAACACTCTGGTAAACGAAACCGAATCCACCATGGGTTCATTTTTCATCAGACTGCGGCTAAGATCCGTCACCCACTTGTCATTTTCGCTTTCGACATAGAGCTTAAACTCTACCACGGTTTGGGTGGGGGTGCCGCCGTTGTCGCTTATGATAATATCGCTTATCTGCGCTTTTTCGAAATCGGCGTTTTTGATTATACGTCTATCCAGCATTTCAAGTACGTCTTTCCTCGCTGTGGACGAAAGGTCAAACCCATCGAAATTATAAACGTTGTAATCTTTCTGCACCTTGTCATAATCGCTCATCTTGGCGTTGGTGGCGTCGAGTTGCGACTGCGCGGCGGCGACGTCGCGTTCGAGCGTTTCCACGCGGGAATAGGGGCGGTAGACGCCCAAAAACTCGACGAGGATAATGGCGATAAGTATCAGCGAAAGAATGAACAGGAACATTTCGATCGAAAGCCCGCCCTTTTCTTTCATGCAGAGGTTGAGGGTGCGTTTCGAGGGAAGTTGCGAACTCTCTTTAAGTCCCAGCACGCGGCGGGTAGCCACGGCAGAGCCGCCCCCTGCGGGGCGAACCTCTTCGGAGCCTTTTTTACGTGAAACCGGCATATTGTATCCTCCTTTTGTCCCGTCAGAGCGTTGCGCCTGCGGCGGCGGCGATCATCGTGTAATCCACGCCGTCCTTTGCGGACGGGAAAAATTCGCTTATATCGGTAATTTTGAGGGGCAGATTGGCGCGGAGCGTGTCCATAAGCGCGACGTTTTTGGCTCCGCCGCCGCAGCAGTGGAGATGTTCCAGACTGCCGCCGCCGTTAAAGCGGTAAAAGTTGACGGCCTTGCGCATTTCGAGGGCGATTGCGCCGTATATGCGCTTGCACTCCTCGAGTTCGGTTGCGCCCTCGAAGTTGGTTTCGAGGTAGCGCGAAGTAACGAAGTCGCCCTCCACGCCGAAGCGTTCGGCGATGACGGGGGCAAGCGCGTTGCAGCCGTAATCCACCAGCCTTACGCCCTCGTAACGGTCGCCCGAAAACAGGTACAGGCGCACGCCGTTGTGCCCGATGTCGAGTACGCCGTGGCGGTGAGGCGCAAGTTTGCTTTTGCGAAGAAGATTGACGTAGGCGATTTCCTGCGGCACAATGGTAGTGAGTTTGAAGCCGGCTTTACCGAACATGCGGATATAGTCGGAAACGAGGTCCTTTTTGGTGGCGGCGGCGATAATGTCGAACTCCGTCACGTGGCCCTTGCCGTCCTTAACCGAGTCGACAATGGCGTAATCGAAAAAGTAGTTGCTCTTGTCGTCGGTAATAAAGTCGTGAAAGTCGTACGGCAGGTTGAATTCGAGTTGTTTTTTGGTCATGGCGGCGACGGAGAATCTGCGGCAGTAGCACAGGCCCGGCGGGAGCACCACCGCGGCCCTTTTGCCGTGGAGTTTGTAATTTTTCCTCAGCCCTTTCAAAAATTCCACCATGGATTCGGTCGAGGTAATGCGGCCGTTTTGAACCAGCCCCTCCGGCAGGCGTTCGGAAACGCTGCGAAGCGTCTTGTCGCCCTTGGTAACGGCGACGTGCACGGCGTGATTTCCGATGTCGAATCCGACGTATTTTTTCATATTTTCGCGCTCTCTCCTTACATGAATAAAGATAAGTACATATTTATTACGCTCGAACCGAACAGCATGCAAATAAAAGTTGCAATGCATATCGCCGGCCCGAACGGAAATTCCCCGTTTGTGGTTTCCGCCGCCTCGCTTTCAAGCGGCGCAACGCTTTTGTCGTTTGCGGTTTCCGATGAAGCGGACGATGAAGTATCGGAAGAAGCAGGTTTTTCGTTATCGGTTGCGGCGGCAGGTGCAACATTATCGCGGCGGGCAAAACGCTTGTAACCGAGCCCGAACACAATGCCGATGATACACGCGGTAATAAGCATAAGCAGACTGCGCCACAGCCCCAAAAAGAGTCCGACGGCAAAAAGAAGTTTTACGTCGCCGCCGCCCAGCGACTCGCGGCCGAGAATCTTGTCCATAACGAGCGAGACGATAAGCAGTCCCCCGCCCACCGCGGCCGCGCCTATCAGCCCGTCGAGAAAGTAGTGCAGTGCCTCGCCGTAATGCGCGGCAATCGACAGCGCAAAAAGCGCAATGAGGTAGAGCGTAAGCCCGTTGGGGATTTCCATTGTGCGCAGGTCGATTAGCGCAATCAGCATAAGCGCGGGAGCCATAAACGCGACGATAAGCGCCTCGAACGAAAGCCCGCACCACAGCACGATTACAAGGTATGCCGCTCCGCCGATAAGTTCGGTTACGAGACAGGACGCGGGGATTCTTTTGCCGCAGTAGCGGCATTTTCCGCGCAGGAATATCCAGCCGAATATGGGAATCAGGTCGAGTACCCCGAGGACGTGCCCGCACGCCGTGCAGTGAGACCTGCCGCGAAATACGGATTGGCGACTGACGTAACGGTCGGCGGCACATTCGAGGAAACTCCCCAGGCACGCGCCCAGAATAAACGCGATAACGCACATGTATATTCTCAATGCAGTATCCATGGGCATATGCTCACCGGGGAAAAGTTTTGGAGTATAATGCGAGGAAGCAGTGCAAGGGAGTGTGCAAGGAAGTGACAAACGCATGGGGATAAACCCATTGGCAAGCGAGGAATGCTCCGTGTGTCATTTCGACCGGAACGAACGCAGTGAGTGCAGCGGAGAAATCTCACATTAGTTGTATTCTCTTCTTTGCGTTCTCTTCTTCGCGTTTTTTTTAAGCGAGGGAGTGAATGCAAGCGAGTGTGCAAGTAGTAATGTGAGATTCCTCGACTGTCGCTCGGAATGACACGGGGTAACGCATGGCAAGTGTGCAAGGAAGTGACAAACGCATGGGTGTAAACCCATTGGCAAGCAAGGAAGTGTTCCGCGTGTCATTTCGACCGGAACGAACGCAGTGAGTGTAGCGGAGAAATCTCACATTAGTAGTATTTTCTTCTTTGCGTTCTCTTCTTCGCGGTTTTTTTTTGGGGCGAGGGAGTGAATGCATAGGAGTATTCAAGTAGTAATGTGAGATTCCTCGACTTCGCTCGGAATGACATGGGGCAACGCATGGCAAGTGAGCAAGGAAGTGACAAACGCAATGGGGTAAACCCATTAAGCAAGCGAGGAATGCTCCGTGTGTCATTTCGACCGGAACGAACGCAGTGAGTGCAGCGGAGAAATCTCACATTAGTGGTATTCTCTTCTTTGCGTTCTCTTC
>CANRNV010000084.1 GCA_947632125.1 uncultured Clostridia bacterium | reverse complement strand
GCTATCGTCGATCAGATGACGGGACTGTTTCCGAACATAACGAAACAAAACTTCATGCTTTACTACCTGCCGCTTTCAGTCCTGCCTTTCAACCTTTTAAGGTGCATAATTTCGAGCATAATCACATTTATTTTGTACAAGCGGCTGAGTAAATTATTCGATATTCTTTTCGAGCCGCAAGAAAATTACTTGCTTATCGGCGGCAAAAAGTGTATACTTAAAAGTGTGGAAGTAAAATCGGAAAAGGAAATGATAAACCTCGGCAAGCGGATAGGCAAAATGCTCGTCGGCGGCGAGGTCATTTTGCTCAGCGGCGACCTCGGGGCGGGCAAGACCGTCCTGACCAAGGGGATCGCAAAGGGCTTGGGCATATCGGACGAGATACTAAGCCCCACCTTTACGCTTTTGAACTGCTATGAGGGCAGGAAGAAGCTGTTCCACTACGACGCTTACAGGCTTTCCTCGGGCGACGAAGCCGAGGAGAGGGGACTCACCGAATATTTCGGGCTTAAAGACGGCGTTTGCGTCATCGAATGGGCGCACAATATCGAGAGTGCGCTGCCCGAAAAAACCATTGAAATCACAATAACCGTCATAGACGAAAACAGGAGGAAGATAGTTGTTAACGAGTAAGCAACGGGCAAAGCTGAGGGCTCTTGCCTCCGACATCGACGCCATATTTCAAATAGGCAAGGGGAACCTAAGCGAGGTTCAACTTTGCGAGATAGAAGCCGCGCTCAACAGGCGGGAACTTATAAAGGTTTCGGTCCTTAAAGGTTGCGACTATTCGGCGGAAGAGATCTTGGACGAGCTTGCACAAAGGCTCCGTGCCGAGCCGGTGGCGGCGATAGGCAACAAGGCGATAATCTATCGCAAAAGCGACGACAAGTCGGTCAAACACATAGAGTTATGAGCTTTTTGATAATCAATACGGCGGGACCCATCATCGAGGCGGCGGCTTTTGCGGGCGACAAGAGGAGTTACATCAAACTCGACAAGGTAATGGCGTCCGAGCAGCTGCTTCCGAGTATCGACAAGATGATATGCGATATGGGCATCAAGATAGGCGACTTCGACGACTTTGTGTGCGTCGTAGGTCCCGGCTCGTTTACGGGCATACGCATAGGTGTAAATACGGCAAGGGCATTTGGCTACGCCTTGGGCAAAGACGTTTACGGGGTAACATACAGCAGAGTTATCGCATATAGTAGCGTAGGGAGGGTCACGACCTTCATCGACGGCGGCGGCAACGCTTGCTACAAAGCCGAGTTTGACGGGGACGAAACGATTTTTGACGACGAGTGTATCTACAAAAAGGACGCCGTAATAAGCGGCGAATGTATTGCCGATTTCGATATGGGTATAAAAAAATACGAGGGCGACTGCGAGGCGCTCATCAGGGCGGCGAGGTACGCGATAGAGCATAAGGGCAAGACCGACCCGATCTATATACGCAAGCCTCAGCCCGAACGCAGGGAGAACGATATATGATAATAGAAGAAGTGGGACTGTCCGACGTAAAGAAGATAGCCGAAATGGAACTTAAATACATTTACCACCCGTATTCCGAGGCGGTGCTTACCGAAATGCTCAAAAATCCCAACTGCCTTGCGCTTAAAGCGGTCGAGGACGGCGAACTTGTCGGGTACATTTCGGGTCAGTTCGTCATTGACGAGTTCAATATCAACAACGTGGTAGTGCGCGAGAATTTCAGGCGCAGGGGCTATGCCGAGAGCCTGCTTAATAAGGTCATAGAGTATTGCACCAAGGAAAAGACGCACAAACTCTATCTCGAAGTGGCTCAAACCAACGATGCGGCTATAAAGCTGTATCAAAAGCTCGGCTTCAACTTTTCATACGAGCGAAAGCACTATTACGGTGGGCAAAGCGCGTTGGTGCTTGTAAAAACTTTATAGGAGAGGTGCAATGTTTTTCTCTTTCGAGGGCGTGAGCATTTTTTACAAGAGGCATTTGGGTGTCGGCGAGCCGATAGTCCTCATGCACGGCTGGGGCGGAAGCAACGTTTCGTTTTCGGGCGTGTACGAGTATCTGTGCGGATATAACCGCGACGTTATCGCGCTTGACTTCCCCGGCTTCGGCGGGAGCGATATGCCGCTCGAAAATTGGGGTATCAACGACTACGCCCGATGCGTCGACGCGCTTATCAAGGCGCTCAAAATACGCAAGGCGACGCTCGTCGGGCACAGCTTCGGCGGCAGAGTTGCGCTCTGTCTAAGCGACTTCGATTGGGTAAAAAGCATTGTTCTCATCGACAGCGCGGGGCTTAAACCGAGGTTCTCACTGAAAAAGGCGATACTTATAGGCAGGTACAAGCGCGCCAAAAAGGCGGGCAAGGACGTGTCGAACTTCGGCTCGCCCGACTATTTGGCGTTAACGGCGCCCATGAAGAGCGTGTTCGTGCGGGTCGTCAACACATATCTCGACGATAAACTCGGCAACATAACCTGCCCCGTGCTCATCATTTGGGGCAGAAAGGACAGGGAAACTCCGCCCTATATGGCGCGCAAATTAAAGCGCAAGATCAAGGGCAGCGTTTTGCTCTACCTGGACGGCGGTCACTTTGCCTATGTCGAAAATCAAATCAAGTTCAACAGAATTTTGGTCGAGTTTACAGGGGGGGAAGCGGAGTGCTGATTTGGGTTATTGCGATCGTAAGCCTTGTCGGAGCGACAATGACGACGCTCGTAAGCAAAAAGCTTGTGCAAATTTTACAGCTTTCCTCCTATCGCGTCGGGGGCGTTGTCGGCTGGCTTAAACGCACGAAATTCGATTATGCCATACGCTATTTTGCGTTGGCGTTTTTCGGTTTTGCCTCCATGCTCGTTTTCGTCGCGTGCTTTTCCGAGGCGGGGTGGTACGCATATCTCGGGCTGATACTGTATGTGCTTATCGGTCTGTACTTTTGCGTTGCCGTAAACAGGGAAAAGCAAAAGACGCCGCTTAAAGTCACAAAGCGGGTCGTAAGACTGTTTTCGGTCGACTTTTTGCTCAATTACGGACTGTCGTTTTTGCTCGTTTGGCTTGGCGGAGATGCGCTGCTGTACGCTCTTATCGGAGCCTCGCCGCTGCTTTGTCCGTTCACACTGCTCCTATCGCACATCGTACTTTTGCCCGTCGAGAAGCTTATCGGGCGAAAGTTTATCGTAAGGGCGCAAAGAAAGCTCAATGAGAGCCGTCCCATCGTCATCGGGATAACGGGCAGCTTCGGCAAGACGACGGCAAAGAACATCTTGGCACGCTTTCTCGGCGTAAAGTACAAGGTTTTCGCCTCGCCCGGCTCGTATAATACACCCATGGGGCTAAGCAAGTGCATAAACGAGGACTACAAGGGCGAGGAAATTTTCATTGCCGAGATGGGTGCGAGATACGTGGGCGACATAGCCTATTTGAAGAAGTTGTTCGCTCCGAGTTACGCTATGGTCACGGGGATAGGCAATATGCACCTCGAGACGTT
>CANRNV010000083.1 GCA_947632125.1 uncultured Clostridia bacterium | reverse complement strand
GAAGCCCGAGGGACGCGCCGAACGCCTCCAAGCGTAACGCAGGAAGCCAAGCTCGACGGCATCGCGGCAGGGGGTAGGGGTAAGCCCGAGGAGCGAAACGCCCCGCCCGAGCAACGCGGCAAAAACGAACGTCCAACCGCCCGCGCCCAGCTCATCGGGACGACCAAAGACGGAGCAGCGGAGACGGGAGAGCGGGACACCGCGCCCGCCGTGGATCCATGCAGCCCGAGGAGAGCCGCCCCCGAGGGAGAGGACGACGGAAGCCCCGCCGCCATCGTGGAGCGCAAGCCCTCCGACCGAGCCAAAGCGAGAGAGCCCGCCGGGGACAAGCGGAAGCCGCCGCCCCTCCGACGGTGAGACGATCCGCGCCCGAACCCCGAGCCGCCAGAGCGGAGACCCAAGCGAGAGCAGGAGCAAAGCCCCGAGGCGAAGCCCTCCCCCAAGCGCACCGCCCGCCCGAGACGATCACCGGCAAGCGGCGAGAGGACAACGGCAGCGAGGGAAGCGCAAGCGGGAGAGGGAGCACCCGAGGAGCCAAGCCCCAGCCCCGCACCATCGGAGCACGGACGCCCGCACCACCGCCGCAGAACGACGAAGAGAGAGCCAAGAGCGGCACCGCAAAGACAAGACCAAGCAAGCGGAGAGACAAAGAGACGCGAGCCAAGCACCACCCCGCCACCCCCGAGAGAGAGGGAGAGAGAGGAAGCCAAAGCCCGCGCCCCTTTTCTTTTTTCTGTTTATTCTTTTTTCTTTTTTGAAAATAACGAAAATTTGCAAATGTATATATAACCAACTTGTTAATATATATAAAATTAAATAATATATATAAGTAAGTTATAACAGATAATAAGACAGCAACCCCAAAGAGCAGAGCAAGGCCGAAGGAGACAAAGACAGAGACGACAAAGCAAAAGCAAAGCGACCAGCGGCGAGCCGTTCAGAGAGAAGAGACAAGCGGAAGAGAGCCAAGCACAAGCCAAAAAAAGCGAGGAAGGACAAGCCCCAAGAGCCGAGAGAGCAAGCAGGGACAGAAAGGAAAGGGAAAAGGCATCACGGCGGCGGCGTGTTCATGGAGACATAGCCGCCCCGAGGGAACAACGGGCAAACCCCCGCCCCGCTTGCGCTTGCTTGCCCCTCCGCCATCGCAGAGAGGGAGACGGGAAAAGGGCGCAAAGCGTTTACATAATACTATATTATGGAAACAGTTTGACGGTAGAATGGGGTGGGGTACTTTTTTCGTGGGGATTTCCCGAAAAGAATCGTATATTCCGTATTGCCCATCTCATCTCCCCCTTGTTCACATATACGATTTGCCACTTTCCAATTTCAAATGGCACGAATTCGGAACCTTTTTTGTCTATGGGAGACGTTGAACAACCCGAATTTTAACCGTGTCGAATTCGATACGGTTACAAAGGATGCCGGCACGAATGCCTTTATGATCACGCCTTCCCAATGGACCCAAAAACTGAACGGCATCGGTTTGACGGTCTCCGCCGGCAAATACAACAGCGGCATCTATGCGCATCAGGATATTGCGTTTGAATTTGCGAGCTGGGTGTCTGCGGAGTTCAAATTGTACCTCATCAAAGAGTTTCAACGGCTTAAAGTTGAGGAGCAAAAGGTTCTTGAATGGTCGGTGAAGCGGGAACTCGCCAAGGTCAACTATCGCATTCACACTGATACGATCAAGGAGAATATCGTCCCGACCTTGACAGAGGAACAACTCAAATACGTTTATGCCGATGAAGCCGACCTTTTGAACGTTGCCCTATTCGGAAAGACTGCCGCACAGTGGCGAAAGGAAAATCCAACGCTCAAGGGCAACATCCGCGACTATGCAACGATCGAGCAGCTCCTCGTGATTGCCAATATGGAAAGCTATAACGCGATCCTCATCGAGCAGGGTGTCCCGCAGGCCGAGCGGCTCGTTCAACTCAACAATATGGCGCGGTCGCAACTTCGGGTCCTGCAACAAATCGACACTTCCCATTTGTTGGGAGATTAAAAGGACTGAATTAGGAAAAAACTTTATAGCAGAGTAGCCGGGAGTTTCAAGCTCCCGATTTTTTTATTTTTTCGATGAACTTTTGGGGCAGGCCCAAGCAAAGCTCCGAAAACCGTGTTATAATGTTGCTACAAGTTCAACGGGAGGAATTGAAGAATATGCAGAGCGGACCTTTTGAATACAAGAACATCAAGCGATTGAAAGTCGTTTATCCCGAATACGACGATAAGCACGAATACATTCAGCCCATACTCTGCCGAGCGCGGGATATGGGGAAAATCATCTACGGAAAGTGGATAATCGGCGGGGGACAATGGAGTTTTTTCTCCGAAGAACCCTACTCCGACGACGAAGAGAAAGTATACATTGCATACAAGCTCGTAGGCGGGGCGAGAATCTACTGCAATTTCGAGTTAGATGCGTTTAATCAAATTCCCTTCCTCAAAAGCTACCATAATTTTCGCGCAGGTGTCGAAGCATCACGATATTATGACGTGGACGAGGCAATCAACAGCTATCTCCCCGTTTGCGGTGAACCCGAAACTGACACTATGGAATGCGGCATGATTTATATTAAAATGCCGAGCGGCGCGGAAGCGAAGCAAACCGACGGCGCGGCAGAAGAGAAATCTACCGACAGACCGCAAATTCTGAAAGGCGACATTGTGCGCGTGGTAGAGAAAATCGCGGACATCCCGGGTGCGGAATGGGAAAACTGTCACTTCGTTTCTGACGTAAAGTGGGATGGTGTATTTTCCGATAGACTTGATTTCTATTACAACACAGACATAATAGCTATCTACCGCTTCGACGGGCGCGACTTCAAGTGCATTTGGGAGAGCGTGGAATATCAACTCAAAAAATTCTGCGAGGCTTTCGCGGATGCGGCAGAGAGTGTGAAGCGCATGTCGGAAGAATGGAGAGCCCATACAGCGGCATTAGAGAAACTGAATCAGTACGCGAAGGAAGTGAAAGAAAAGGCAAGCGAGTAGAAGATTACAGCTGTACTTACAATCTTTTCCCGCAAAAATGCTATTTCGCGCCTTGAAAGTTGCATTCGCCAAACCGGTAACACTTTGTTACCATTTCAGTTGGTGACAAAATGATGCCAACTGAAGCGTGACAAATCGTCACGGTTTCGACGCGGTAGCGGGTGTCGCTCGGCTTGGGTGCAACTTACCGGCAACTTAAAATCAGCCGCATTTCGCCCCGAAATCGTCTTGCCACCGTATTTTTTGTGCCGAAAACAGTCATTTTTAGCGGCTTGCGCGTTCGCGGGAAACTTACCGACAACTTAAAACTGAAATACGAAAGTGAAGTACTTCAGAAATCGAAGAAGAAATTTCAAAAATACAGGAGGGAAAGTTAAATGATTTGCAGTTCAATGAAATGTCCCAAGAGAAAACAATGCGGGCGGTGGGCGCCGATAAGCGCTGACTTATATGCGAACGGCGGCACCGCTGAGCCGTTGGACGAGTTCGACTTCG
>CANRNV010000082.1 GCA_947632125.1 uncultured Clostridia bacterium | reverse complement strand
TGATAAAGACTATTAAAAAGTACATCGCGTTGGACTATTTATACTTCGCAATACCCTTCTTGTGCTGCGTTGTATACATAGCCCTTGTAACAAATTGGCACAGCCTGCAAACGGTCGTAAACTCTGTTTACGCCAATTTGTTCAACCTTTTTGTCGTTGCCTGCGCTTGCGTTGCCGTTCCGAACTTTGCGCGGCTCGTCTACTACTCAAAACGTGTGCTGTGCAATCTTGCCGACGACATCTGCCTGCCCTCTACCGCCTCGGAAAGATTTGGCGGCGCGGGCGAGGGCAAAACGTCAAGTTCTGTGCTGCAAGCGTGTTTCGAGGCGGAGAAACTGCAAAAAGAGGTTGAGACGGAATATTACTACTTGCGGGCGAATTACAATCGTTTCAAAATGAAAATGCCGTGGAAACTCAAAAATTTTGACCAGATCGAGAAATCTGTGCTTTTTTGGAAAGATCACCCGGAGTTGATCCCGTTCCTTTCTTCAAACGTTGAAATACGCTTGCCGGACGGCCGCAAATCCAACTTTGTGACCCGTGAGCATTTGGAGCAACGCAAGTGGCTGCCAATGGGATTTTTCCTTTGTGACGAAGCCGGTGCAATGATCCCCCAAGACGAATGGGTTGACCGCCCCGCCGACGTTGTATTGATGTTCCGTTTTTTGCGGCACTTCGGCTATAAAGCCGTTTTGTGCGAGCAAAAAAAGGACGGTATACTCATCAACGTTCGGTCAGTTCTCGGCGGTACTTGCCTTTGTTTGGGGCAGCGCAACGTGTTGCTGCCGTCTCTGCTGTTGGATCTGATAGAGTTTTTGAAAAGCCGTTTGCCTAAATGTAAAAACGCTCAGAAACTTGGGCTTGTGATATACAATTTGCAACGCTTTGCGAGTTGTCTCGGCTTTCGAATTTGGGATCAGTTGTTTTTCAAAACAATGGAGTTTCAACAGTATAAGCCGCCCGAAACGATCTCTATCGTTTGCACAAATAAAATGCCGTGTAATTACGACGATACCGCGTTTTCCGACCTGTACTTGGCAAAGGATCTTACCGCGGCGGAAACCGTTTTGGAGGGTGATTTTATCACGGCTGATAGTGAAATTGGCAAGTTGATGTTGCGTACGCACTATTTACAAGAAGAGGAAAGGGCGTTAAAGGAACAAAAAAAGGCAGTCGAGGCAGCCAAATTGGAGAATAAAGCGTTGGAATTGAAAAAAAAGAAAGCAAAATTAGACGCCGAAAAGAAGAAATAATTTTCGACGGATCTATCCGGCGAAAATTAGTCTTTGCGGCGACGTTTGCTTTCGTTCAATTCCAACGCGAGCGAATTTGCCTCATAACGACTGCCGTAAACCCGTGTCCGACCTTTTGAAAGGGTCTGATTGAGCGATCAGTCATTATGCACTGTTAAATTTGGTTTCGTCCAAATTCGCGCCGCTTGCGGCGCGACGCGCGAAAAAAAGTTAGTACCAAAGCCGCGCCGAATAAGAGCGGCGAGACAACGTGGTCAAAGACCAGGGGGAGATTATATGCAAAAAATAACGACGGAAACAGACGAGCAAAAGGATCTTCGCAATATTGTGCGGGATTTTTCCGCGCTCTTCGGGCGCGCCGGCATTCAGACCGAAGTCGACATTGAAGTTGCCGAGTCTTGGCAAAAAGATATAGAGACCGTTGTTGACGGGTTCAAGTACATAATTCATTGCCGCCCGGGCGCGGGGAACTACAAAGGCGTTGCGTTGTCTTTCCGCGCGTTTCACCCTCGCCGCGAGGGCGATTGTGTGAAGATGTACGGCGAAAATTGGATCGTTGAGCATTGCGAGGTGAGCCAAGATGACTAACAAGCAGCGCCAAGCACCGGGGTCAATAATCGAAGTCAACGAGCCTGGCAACAGAGCGCCGTCAAACGACGTCGTCAACGATCAGGGTCAAGAAGTAGGCGCGATGAAAGTTTTGATCGCGTGCGAGGAGTCTCAGCGAGTTTGCACGGCGTTCCGAGAGGCGGGACACGAGGCGTATAGTTGCGACATTGAGTTTTGCAGTGGCGGCCACCCCGAGTGGCACATTTGGGCGGACGTCTTGCCGCTGTTAAATGGCAATTGTAAATTTCGCACGTGCAATGGCGTACAGCACTCTGTGAGCCGTTGGGATATGATTATTGCCTTTCCGCCTTGTACGTTTTTGACTCGCGCGGGGGCTTGCAACCTTTACAAGAATAGTGAACTCGACGAGGAGCGGCTGCAACGCGGTTACGAGGCGGCAAACTTTTTTTTGAAGATATGGAATGCCGATTGCGATTGCATAGCAATTGAAAATCCCGTGCCGATGAAACGTTTTGGCTTGCCCGAGCCTACACAGGCTTTCCAACCGTATTACTGCGGAGATCCTGTCTCCAAACTCACATATTTTTGGCTGAAAGGGCTGCCCTTCCTTTGTCCGACAAATGTTGTCGAGCCGATATGGACGTTTGCGAATTATCCGCCGTTCAAAAACTCGTTTGGGAAGTATCGCCAGAAAAACAGGAGCAAGACGTTCGAGGGGATCGCCAAAGCAATGGCTCTTTCGTGGGGCTGTAAAGATTAGGGGGTATTGTGCTTGTAAAAAGTGCAAAAGGAGTATATTCAGGTCAAAATAAATATTCCGAAAACCGAAAAGGCCGTCGCGCAGTATTGCGACTTTCTGAGCCGACAACGCTTGTTATCGGCGACGCTCATTCGCCTAATTAGAACGGAAATGCAGCGTAAATTACAGTAAGAGTTAAAACTAAATAGTTGCGGTTAGATCCACGCCTTTGCACGTCCGCTGTACAAAAAAACGTGTCGACTAATGGTAAGTCCGTCGGGAGAGCGTGGCGTCAAAGAGGACTTCAACAGCGCGGGTGCAGCGCTATAAAAAAGGTAATTGGTCGGTGTCTTGTGTGGGTGCTGTCCGATGTTCCCGGCAAGGCAGGGGTGACATTATATCGGACAGCCACGAAAGCGACGGGCGTCCCGAGAGGGCGGCGTTTTTCGTGTCCCAAATTTATTGGGACACTTCTGCTCTGAACGAGCCTTCAAGGGCAGCCTCTCATTCTGTCTCAGAGCCTATTTCAGCCACCTTCTCAACGAATAGTAGTCGGCGTTGTGGATTAGTGGTAAACTGCCAGGATCTTGCGGGGTTTTGAGACAAGCCGGGTGCAGTTTTCCACTTATCCATCTCCGGTGGGTAAGTGGTAAACACTGTTTTCCACTTATCCAGCCGGAGACTCGCAACGCGCATTAGTCAATCACGTTGTGCAACGTGGCCGTACAGCAGCGCCAAGCACCAGGGTCAAACAACGGTGTTAACGATTTCAAGACTTTTCGTGTGCGTCAAAATGTGCGTCAGCAGTTTTGCGATTTTTTTTAATAATGCGGTTTTTAGCCATTTTTTGAGCCTTTTTTGCCCAATTTTTTGCAATATGCTACAGGTTCAAATCCCGCCCCCGCAACCATTAGGGGCAAAAATGCTTAATTTTAGGCGTTTTTGCCCCTTTTTCGTTGTGTTTTGTCCCATTTTTGCCGCCGTTTTGCGGGCGTTTTTCTAATTTTCAGCAAAAATGTGCGTCAAAATGTGCGTCAAATTTTTCCACCATTTCCGCCTCGAACTCCGGATTGACGTGTGTGTAAACGTTC
>CANRNV010000081.1 GCA_947632125.1 uncultured Clostridia bacterium | reverse complement strand
TCGATGAAAAGAGATGAACTCATCGCGGCGATCCTCAAAGTCGCCCTCGGCATTGACTACAACGACATCAAGAATAACGACTGAAAAATTTTTTTTGAAAACGGCGACTTTTGGGGGAACGCCCCTGCAAGCCGTTTTTATTTATGTTATAATTTATCTCGGAAGCGCAGTCGGAGAACGCGAGGGTACACCACCAGCGCGGCACAAGACCGCGTGGCAGTCGCGCCGATGCACTTCCATTAAAATTCTCCGCGAGGAAATCATCCCGCAATTCGGGAGCGAAGAGTAGACGCGGTGAACGCACGATACCTTTCCGTCGGTGAAGCGTGCCGGAAGGATAGACGAGAAGGGCGGAGTAAACCGTCCAAAGCAGAGCCCGTTCTCCCGTCGGGCTACTTACCTGCATAAATCCGCGATCGACACGCGAGGTGCGTTAAGCCCCGCTCCACGGAGAACAATAAGGAACAAAGCGCGGCAGAGGAAAATCGTTGCGCCGGCGGGTTCGAATCCCGCGTTCTTCACCACCGACGATGCTTAACCTAAGGGCGCGGGCGCGCCGCGTAACGATGACTGAAATCATCAAGCGAAGTCGGAAGTCGGAGCACTATTCTTCGGCTTGGGTGGCGCGTCGCCCTCGGTCAATATACATCAACCCGACGAGCTCCCTGCGATAGTGGGATCACTTCGAATCCAAAAAATTAAATATAAGGAGAACAAGACAATGACACAGGAGCAGAAGCAATTCATCATTAAGGCACTTGAAAGCGGGATCCCTGCGATCGCGCAAGAACACATCGAGGCTATCGAAGAAGTGGCAAGCATCGCCGAGGCAAAGCAGGAAGAGCTCAAAGGCGCCGAATCCTTCCAGCTGCTCGATCAACGCCGCCACGAAAACATCATCCGCGCCATCCAAAGCTCTTATCCGTACATGGCGAACGACATCCTCCTTCCTTACGATGCTGCCGTCAGAGTGTGCCAAGCCAAGTTCGCCGAGAACATCAAGGCCCGTGAAGAAAAGGAAAAGGCTGCCGAAACAAAGGCGACAAAGAAGAAGTCCGCGTAAGCTCTCGGAGGAGATCGGCAATGGATATCAAAGCAGTAGAGGTCCCGCTCCGTGCCGTCCGCGTTTACGCCCACTGCGGGAAATGCGGTGCACGGCTCAGCGATCCGATTCCACTCTACGGTGGACTTGCACTCGGCAACGACGGCACGTAGAAACACGTCAACGATCACTCGTATTTGTACAAATGTCCGTCTTGCGGTGAGAAGACGGAATCCGATGAGCTCTTTCCCCGCATCGAATATCGGGAAATTGAGGAAACATAGGGGAGTAGCCAAGCGGAAAGGCAGCGGTCTCCAAAACCGCCATTCAGAGGTCCGATTCCTTTCTCCCCTGCCACGCCGCTGCGTGCGAAGTAGGTCGGATAGCCTTGTGCACGAGGTTGGATGACCGAGTTAAGCAGAAACCAAAATAGACTTTGCAAGGTTTGTTTTGGCAGTTGCCGAGAGAGGGGCGTACTCGCAAGACATACAACTATAAAACCCTCTCTACCTGCTTCAATAGCTCAATGGGCAGAGCAATCGCCTTGTAAGCGATAGGCTGCGGGTCCAAGTCCCGCTTGAAGCTCCACGAGGAAGGCAATGGAAGATAAGTCGTCTTGCTGTTTTGGCTGCAGGTGGCAAGTCACTTGCGACAAGCATACACAACATACCGTCCGCCATTCAAACTTATATCCCGGCAGCGACTTCATCGACAGCTGCAAAAGCTATGAACCGATGTTTGCGTCAATGCGCAGGCTTGCGGACCTCTGCGGCACGTCTAAGAGGGTTATCAAATACGCAATATCCAAGGGCGACGACTATGCCACCAAAAGCATAAGAGAGCGTTTCGGGATAGAGATTGAAATTCGGCGTGAGCCGACGGACCCGACTGGTCGTGCGAGGATCATCTTGAAGGAGAGGAACTGAAATGCCTGTTTGGGAATACACATCGAATATCCAGCTCTCGGAGTTCGCCTTGAAGCTCCGTCGGTACCGACAGGAGAAAAGCCTTACGCCGGGCGAGGTCTGCAAGCAACTCGGCATGAGCCTTGAACGGCTTGGTCTCCTCGAGCTCGACAGAGCCAAGCCGACTGCCCTCGAAAAATTTCGTTTCAAGCGGCTCCTTGCCAAACAAAAAACCGCCTCGATGAAGTGAAGCGGCTTTGCGCAATGGGTTTGGTACAGTTTTGGTACACTCAAAAAATCATTTCGAGCAAGTATTGTGCTTTTTTAGAAGTTTTTAGCCGTTAGGTGGGATATATTGCGGTGATTATCCCACCTAACCACTAAATGTTGGCGCAGAAAGAGGGATTCGAACCCCCGTATACATTCCTGCATAACACGATTTCGAATCTGCGATATATGGTTTAACCACAAAATATGCAAACATAAAACGAACGCGCACACAAGATGTAGTATATTGTTTGGCCTCTATCAGGGCTTTTCTTGGGTAAATCCCGTGGTAAAAAACCTACTTCCCGCTGCCGATAAACTCATCAATAAGCATTAAAATACCGCCGTATTTCTCACGATAAACGGCGGTTTTTTCTTGTTCGCTCATGTCACCTCGTAGAAAAATACCATTATCCAACTGCTCTGGATGAGTATAGATATTGGCTGTCGTATCAATCGTTGAATGTCCCATCCATAGCGAGACGGTTTTCATGTCTACATTTTCTACGCACTTTTGAATAGTTCCAAAGGTGTGGCGCAAGTCATGTAGCTTATGACCCTTCTCTTGTTCCCACGCTATTCTAAAATAGTGATCTGCTGCGTTGCCAGAAAAATGGAAGTAGGTGCCGTGCAGGGGTTTCAATGATAAAAGTATCTTCTCAACGAGTGGAGTGAGCGGTATTCGTCTGTCTGAACCGTCCGTTTTCGTACCGCAAATATGCAAAACTTTGTTCTTAAAGTCAACATCCTCAACGCGAATGTCTAATGCTTCGTCCCGTCTTGTTCCCGTCAAGTAAACGAAAATGAGATAGCACTTTTTTTCGTAGGTGAGTTTCCCATTTTGAAAGAGCAGAGAGAAAAACTCTTCTTGCTCGTCGAACGAAAACGCCTTTCCTTGATCCTGCTTGTGTTTCATCTTTTCGACGGCATCGCACGGGTTCGACTTGACGAGTTGGAGCGCGACGGCGCGCTTGAACATGTTGTTGAATACGCCTTGAAGCAACTGTCGCTTCCTCGTCTGCGGTACAGAATACAGGAAGTCCTCGATCATCTTCGGGGTGTATTCCGTGAGCCGCTTGTCGAACTTCTTTTCCATGATGAAACGGAACTGCCTCTCAATGTCTTTGAGGTATTTATCGTCAAGATTTTGGTGCTTCTTGAACGGGAAATATTCTGCCACAAAATACTCCGAAAGGAGAGGGGCCTTGGGTTTCGTTGATCTTTGTTTTGCCTTTTGCGGATGTTTCGCCAGCTGTGTAATTTTCTCTGTTATCTTCTGTCTAAATTCCTCCTCGGTGCGCCCATAGACGCACCCGAACACAGGGCTTGTGAATTTGAGAAGCCCGTCCCTGTGTTCCCGGACGGATCCCTTTATTTTGAGTTCAATTATCAATTTCTTCACCTCTTCGATGATCTCGGCTACCGTCTTTCCGACGATAGCAGGTTCAGAAACGATTTCTTGA
>CANRNV010000080.1 GCA_947632125.1 uncultured Clostridia bacterium | reverse complement strand
CGGCAATGTCGAAGAGCTTGACGTCTCTTTGCCATCTTCGGGGCGAGGATTTGTTGCCGGTTCTTGCCGTTTGTTGCTATCTTTATCAGCTGTTTTGCCAATTATTTTCTTTTCCGGACAAAATTGCCAGACAAAGTCACATACACGATTTAACCAATCTTTTTCATGGGTTTTAATAGCTTGTCTTGTAAAATTTTCATCCGAAAAACCGTTGATTGTATGTTCTCCGCAACTAACAATGACGATACTGTTGTCCTCTTTAACTCCCTGCTTCATTAACGCCCTGTATCTGGTGTGTTCATTCTTCACCCAAGGAGTTTCGAGATATTGCTTATCGGAGCATACAACAAACATACACTTTACATTGTGCAAGGCATATAGAATATGAGCCTCATCAATGTGCCCGGCAAAATTTTGTAAAGTCCTTTCTGAAAAGAACGGGTTGATTCCCTTCCCGACTAATTCATCGTAAATCTCTTTGGCTGTTTTACAATCTTGTGTGTATTCACCGTTTTCCTGCGTTATTTTTGCACAGATAAAACAATCGTAAATTGTCGTTTCCTGTTCATAAAGACGTTCAAATTCCTTTTGAATCACATCGACTTGTCGGCAGAACTCATCATACCGCGCTTTCTGCTCGGTTGTGCCGCGCTGCAAGGCTATTTTGTAGTACTCGTTATCTGCCAATTTGATATGAATATGGTGTAATATGGGCTGATAGCAGCATTTGACATAATCCCAAATAAGCTGTATGCTGCATTGTGCAAGGGCTATCCCCAAACAAGAGTCGGCGGCAGACCATTCAAAATTTTGTGTTTTTTCAAAGAAATTGATTGCATTTTTAAATTCGCCTTTTCTGATACAATTCCAGCCGGCAGAAAATTCCAATTCATAATTAAAACGTACGCCGATTTTCTCTATGTTTTCGATAAAAGCTCCGTATGTATCACAAGCATAGCTGTTGAGTTGACTTCTAAATTTGTCTAAATTTTCCCGGGTGTCTCCTTCGACATTTTTGACAAATTGATCGTACTTTGATTTTATTGCAGCAACTTGTTCGTTTATTTTATGTAAACTTTCGATATTTTTATCTAAACGTGCCTTTATATCCGAAAACGAACGGTCACGTTCATCTATTTTGCACAAAACTTCGACACAGTGGTTTTCAACGGTATCGTACACGATTTCACGCAGGGTCTCGCTATTGATATTTAACTGTTTCACAATACCGTCTGTAATTTTGCTCGTTATCTGTGCAAACTGCTCATCGCTGCATTGCACTTCAAAGTTTTGAGTAATATTACCCGTTAAAGTTTTTGCAATAGGCTTAAATGTGCCGATTAGTTTATTTCCCGAACCCTGTACTGATAAATTCCCCGACATTCAGTTTTTCTCCCCGTGCTTTTCTAAATTTGTCGCTTTTTTTGCAAATCATTTAAATGTTTGATATATATCGCCGTCTTTTGTTTTGGCGCGCGGTTTGTATTTTTTGATCAATTTATTTTCATTTCCAAATACAAAAATGTTTTTGGAAATTTCGGCAACACTCGGAGACAGGAGCCAAAGTCCCTTTTTATTGCCGTATTTCGTGACAAGCAACTCTTCAAAAGAAAAATCTTTACCGATATACATCTTGTCACGACGCTTTCTGTTAATAACTCCGATCACAATTGCCACCGCCAATGCGACAACTTGCTGACCAACAGTGCCGACTATATAGTAGAATGTATCACTATTTGCACCAAGGGCGCCAAAACTTTTTAACGGAATGATCTTAAAAGCAATTAAAACAGCAAAAACCACAGAAACAAGTCCCACGATCCCTTGTATAATTGTTGTTACCCACTGTGCTTTTTCGCCGTCGATTACACCATGGTTATCATTTAAAAATTTACTACACTGTCGACGGTGCTTCATAAAGATAAACATTTCGTTCAATTCTATGACGCTATTATAATCCAAGGGACTTAGATTCGTTTGATAACGATCGATCATACTGACAATTTCGTCATTTATTTCATCGTCTGTGCCGAAATATTTATTCAAATCTCCTATCAAACTAACAATCCGATTTTGTAGCTGTGTGTCGTTTGTTTGCAATCTTTTACTTTCCAAAAAATCAATGACTTCGATGACTTTCATAGTACCTCTCTGTTTTCGCCCAATATTATATTGCTATATTCTACTCACAACGCGAGAGTCCATAGCGTTGATGGCATTGTCAAATGCTTGTAGAAGCTCATGTTTTGTCATATTGTACTCCTTTGGCGCATTGATCATTTTGATTGCAAATAAGCTGCTGCTTTTTCCGTTAAATACCTGCCTCTGCCGGAAACATCGATGAATCCTATCTTGATGAGATACGGCTCAAATTCCGACAAATACTTCTTGGAGTCGAGTCCCACGCGGGCGGAGAGAGTATCCGCTCCCATGGGGGAATTTGCTTCTTGCAACACTTTGAGTATCTCAATATCTTTATTTTCTAACCCCATATCGTCAATTCCGCGCTCTTTGAAGAAACGCAGGGCTGTTGCTATGTCAATGTGGTTGGAGAGTCTGTTGCCGTTGTCGTCATAGAGTTCTCGGTTCAATCCCTCAACAAATGAATTGACATAACGTATAGATCCGCGACTGCGGGGGATACAGGCTTGTATTGCCTCTTCGGTAATAGTAAGTCCTTTCGCCGAAATTTTGATCCGATAGATCTGCGCAAGTTCTTCGGCGGTGTAGTCCACAAGTTGGAATTTAAGTCGCAAGCAGCGGTCTTTGATTGTGTTTTTTACCTTGTCGTCGTCAGTCGTGGCGGCGATAAAAGTAAACTCTTCTATCGGTATCCGTTTTACATTGCCGTTTATATCCGGCGGCGATACATACACCCTGCTTTCCAACAACGTCAGCAAACTCTCTTGCAGCTCTTCCGGCAAACAGTGGATCTCGTCAAAACCGATAACCACCGGCTCATTGTCTCTCGCAATTCGTATCAAAAAATTTTGAAGCGCTTTCATCGACTGCCGACTGTTGCGATATTGCGAACAATCCATCCATTCAAACCTGACGCCCAATTTTTGAGCGATCAATTTCATCAATGTGGTTTTGCCCAGGCCAGGATTGCCGCACAACATAATATTGTCCAGATGACGCTTACCCTCTGCCTTTGCAATGGCAATTTCTTTAAGCAATTGCCTTACAATATGACTTTGCCCCACAAAATGCTCCAAGCTGTCGGGAGTGTAAGCAGAGGACGCTATTGTTTCCGCAGGAGTCTCCTCCGTGACGATTGGGGGCGCATCAACTTGCGTAGCAGACGGCTGCGGCAAATCGGGCGTTGGCTCGTTGGGCACGACGGGCTGAGTTTGCAAGGGAACCGACGGTTGCTCGATTCGATCCTCGTCCACAATACCGGCAATATCCACGCCGCGTGACGGTGTGTCGTCGGCTGCTTGCGAAGGCAACACACCGGCCCCTTTACCGCTCAAAATATCTCCGAATGACGGGACGTCGGTGTCGTCGATAAGACCGAAAAACTTTTGCACGCGTCTGTCTTGTAATCCGCTTGTGCGAATTATTTCAATATACTTGCCAAATACGCCCTGCCAATAAGACAATTTTGCCTTTACCACGATAGGGTCGCCGTTATTTAGTAAATATTGTGTGGCAAACAGTTGGTATAAGTCCTGTAAACCAGCAAGTGTTGCTTCTTTGTTGCCTTCTCGCGCCGCATGCAACGCAATTCGATATTTAAGTCGGAATTCTTCTGCAAATAACATTTCGTCATCTCCTGATATTTAGTTGGTATTTTTATTTTGTATAATTCCAGACAACGGGTCGGTTGTCGGGGTTCCAATCGGCACTCCATCTCATCGGTTTTTCGCTCAATTTACAATATATTGTCAAAGA
>CANRNV010000079.1 GCA_947632125.1 uncultured Clostridia bacterium | reverse complement strand
ATAAAACCGCTCAAAAACAGCGTAGCGGTACGACCGTTCTCGAAAACAGCGCAGTCGGCGGAATTATCGCTTCGGTCAAGGACGCTCTTCCGGTTGAGCTCGACAGTAAGCTGTTCCACGCCGTCAAACTGATAGAGGGTGACGAACTCGAAGTCAAGGCTCATCCCGATGCTGACAGGATCGCCGTCGATCTAAAAGCCAAACTGCCCGACGACGGCTTCGAGGGCGACTACGAAGCGGTGGTTGCCGACCGTCGTTACGATTACATATCCAAGCAGTTCAAAAACGTCGTGGTCAGAGCCAACAAAAAGAGCATGACCAAATCGGACAAGATCGACAAGGTCATGACACACAGAATATGGGCGATCCCCATCTTCCTTGTGATAATGTTTGCCGTGTTCCACTTTGTGTTCAGCGAGGACCTGTTCTTTATGAACGCCATGGGGCTGAATATAGGCACCAATCCCACCGCCGTCAACTTCTTTACCGGCATGGGTTACGAAAGTCTGCTCGAAGAAGCGCAGGCGGCGGGCGAGGAACTTTCGCTCGGCGTTCCGTCGCCCGGCGTGTTCCTGCAAAGCTGGATGGGCTTTTTGACCGACGGGTTGGGCTCGCTTTTCGCCTCGTTTATGCCTGCGGACACCTGGTATACCTCACTCGTAGTCGACGGAATTATCGGGGGTGTGGGCGCAGTCGCCTCGTTCATTCCGCAAATTCTGCTGTTGTTCTTCTTTATCTCAATAATGGAGGACAGCGGTTACATGGCAAGAGTTGCATTTATTATGGACAGGGCGTTCCGTCGTTTCGGACTGTCCGGCAAGGCGTTTATCCCCATGCTTATGGGCTTTGGTTGCTCCGTTCCGTCGATGATGGCGGCACGAACACTCGAGGACGAGCGGGAGCGCGACCGAACGATACGGCTTGCGACTTGCTTCTCGTGCGGAGCGAAAGCCCCGATATGGGCGATGCTCGCGGCGGTCGTCGTGCTCGGCGGATTTTTGGGAAGCATCTTCGTGTTCCTTATATATCTGCTCGGTGTGGTCGTCGCCATAATTTCGGCGCTGCTTATGAAGCTGTTCAGTAAAAACAACGAAGTTCCGCCCTTTATTATGGAACTGCCCGCATATCATATGCCGCAAGCAAAGAACCTTTTTGCTCACCTGTGGGAAAAATTAAAGCACTACGTTATAAAGGCGTCGACGATAATTGCCGCTTCGACCGTCGTGCTGTGGTTCCTATCCCACTTCGACTGGGCGTTCTGGAACGGCATGGTCCAAATCGAAAACAGCATAATCGCCGATATCGGACTTGTGCTTAAATACTTATTCTATCCGCTCGGCTGGACGATCGGCGAAGACGGCTGGAAATACGCCGTCGCAACGATAACGGGACTTATCGCCAAAGAGGACGTCGTCGCAACTTGCAACTTGCTCGACATCACCGACGCTACTATCGGGCTTTCGATAGCGGGAATATTCGGTTTTGCGGCTTACAATCTGTTTACGGTGCCGTGCATGGCTGCCGTCGCTACCGCCAAGAGCGAGAGCACCAAAAAAGGCTTTTGGATCACGCTCGCTTGGTGGCTGGGCTCCTCGTACGTCATTTCCATGGTGATCTTTTGGTTGCTTAAACTGTACGAAGTGGCTTGGTGGGGCGGACTTATCGTCACGATCGCGCTTGTCGCAGCTATCGTACTGTGCGGCATCATCGTGTCGAAGCGAATAAAGAAGTCGGCTCAAAGAAGGGAATAGGCGTATGTGGTACGAATATCTTATAGCTGCGCTTGCCGTAGTCATAGTGGCTCTGCCGATAATACTGCACTTTGTCAACAAAAAGAAAGGAAAAAGCTCGTGCGGCTGCGATTGCGGCTGCTGCAGCGGTTGCGATAAGTGCAAAAAAGATTCGGACAATTCCGAAGAAAATAAAAACGTATAAGTCGGTTTTAGCCGATTATATAACTCTTCTCTTTTCTCCATTTCAAAAAGTCGACTCGATTGTAGGGTCGGCTTTTTGCTTATGGTTTCCCGCGACTTGTGCTTTTTAGGTGAGTTGACATAGACAAATAGAGTAATATACAAAATAAACTATAAAAAACTACAAAATATATAGTAAAACTATTGACAATACTATTAGATAGTGGTATAATAAAACTACAAATTTAAGGAAAGGAGAATTTTTATGAATTACGATACTATCATTGTAGAGATGTTGTCCCGTATTCAGGCGTTGGAAGAAAAAGTGGCGTTACTTTCACAGTCCGACAAGGTACAGGTTATGCGCTCCGACAAGGTGCAGGTTACGCGCTCCTACACGTCGGGTATCAAACCGACCGAGAAGAAAACCACCACTTCGATCGTCAAGGACTATATCAACGAGCAGATAAGGCTTGCGGCGTCGGAGGGAAAGGAGTATATCGTCTTGCGAGCGTCGAAGATCCATAACGAATTGAACCTTGCAAAACGCACCGGTCGACACAGGCTTGTCTGCGAGGCGATGTATCAATGTATGCGCGAGGGGGACTGCATTTTATACAAGCCCCCCAAAGGCTACTCGTCGGCGGTGGAAATAAAGTATTTTTGCGCCGGAAGAGAATAGGTAAAAAGTAAGCCGATATGCTGTGATGTGATGCGCGACCTTATGCGCGGCGATGACTATGTTCTCGGCGAACCGCCAAAGGGGAACGGAAGCTCGTTGTGTATTCGCTACTTCAAAAAAAATCACCAATAAAAAGGCGACGGTAAGGCTTGCTTTTTCGCTTGACAACCTCGGCTGTTTTTTGATATAATAACCATATAAATCAATAGAGCTTAACGACACATGTGGCGCTTCTGCGCGTAAATCTGATTACGGTACGGAAGCAGTCATATGTGTCGTTTTTTGTTAACGGCACGGGAAACTCGTCGCCGTTTTGCTCTTTTTCGGAGGTTTTTATGGAAAACAGCTTCCTCGGCAAAGAAAAGATCGGCAAGCTTTTTGCGAAGTTTACGATCCCGTGTATTCTTTCTCTCATCATTTCCTGCCTTTACAACATTGTCGACCAGATTTTCGTGGGCAACAGCAAGGTGGGATATTTGGGCAATGCGGCGACCGGCGTCATTTTCCCCATCACGGTCATCGGATGGGGGCTTTCCCTGTTCTTCGGAGATGGCGCTGCGGCATGGCTCTCCGTTTCCTTGGGAGAGGGGAAGAGCGAAAAGATCCATCGCTGCGTAGGAAACGCCATGCTCGCATCCTTTTTGTCGGGCTGTGTCGTAATTCTCGCCGCCTACCTCGGGGGCAACGACCTCTTGATGCTGCTCGGCGGAACGGAGGCGAACATTGCCCTTGCGCATGACTACGGCTTTATCATATATGCGATGATGCCGCTTGCGCTCGTGCAAAACTGCCTTGCCGCGATCATTCGAGCGGACGGCGCACCCGGATATGCCATGTTCGCCATGATCGTGGGCGCGGTGCTCAATATCATCGGCGACCCGATAGCGATCTACGCACTCGACCTCGGAATACAAGGGGCAGCCTATGCGACCATTATCGGACAGTTCGTCAGCTTCGTCATCTGCGTGTGCTATCTTTCGCGCAGTAAAACTTTCAAAGTCAAACTCGAAAGCTTTGTTCCCGACTTCGAAATCCTGCCCAAAATCATGGCGCTCGGCATGTCGAGCTTTCTCACGCAACTGTGTATCGTCGCGACAACCGTCGTAAATAACGTCCTGTTTGTGCGCTACGGCATGGAGAGCAAATTCGGCGCGGACATTCCTCTTGCGGCATTCGTTGTAATTATGAAGCTGTTCCAAATTGTTCTCAACGTTGCCATAGGGATCGCTGCGGGCGCACAGCCCATTGTCGGCTACAACTACGGCGCAAAACAATACGACAGAGTGAAACAACTGCTTAAACTCATCATTTTATGGACGGCGGGGATCTGCCTCGTGTTTACGATATTGTTCGAGGCGTTCCCGCGCATATTTATCTCCATGTTCGGCGCGGGCGGCGGGCAAGACGGGCTTGACGCCGAACTCTATATGCACTTCGCGC
>CANRNV010000078.1 GCA_947632125.1 uncultured Clostridia bacterium | reverse complement strand
CTCCATAGACGCGGATCTCGCCCGTCTGCTCGTCCATATCCGCCCGTCCGAACGCCCGCTGTAAAATGTCCCGCGTCTTTTCGATTTCGTCCGTTTTGAGGGCGACATAGGTCGGGCAGTCGGCATTGAGCTGTTCGGCAGTCATTTCACGAAGCATTTTGCCGCCTCGGATAATACCGTAGTGTGTGGCGATCTTTTCAAGTTCGCCCAAGATATGCGAGGAAATGAGAACGGTCGTGCCGCGTTTGGAAAGGTCGGTCAGAATTTCCCGCATAATGCGCATACCGTCGGCGTCCAGCCCGTTGATCGGCTCGTCGAGAACGAGAAGCGCGGGGTTTCCGAGAAGTGCAAAGGCAATGCCGATGCGCTGTTTCATACCGAGCGAGCAGTTCTTGAATTTATTGCTTGCCGCGCCGTCCATGCGAACGAGGTGCAGAACGCGCCGTATTTCTTCGTCCTCGTTCTTGATTCCGAGGTTGGCGGCTTGCAGTTTCATATTGTTCCAGACGGTGTAATTGGGGAAGCAGCCGGGGGCTTCGATCAAAACGCCGATTTGCGAACGAACGGTTTGATCTTTATGGTCTTTGCCCCAAAGTTTTATCTCGCCGCCGCTCGGGGGAAGCAGTCCGCAAATGAGCTTTTCCGTCGTCGATTTGCCGCTTCCGTTTTCGCCGATAAAGCCGTAGATCGCCCCTTGCGGCACGGTCATAGAGAGTCCGTCCACCGCGCGCTTTTCTCCGAAAGTTTTGGTCAGATTTGTTATTTCGATTGCGTTCATAAGTTTACCCCCTTAATACACGTCCCGTCGGTACAAAATGACCGAGCCGACGACGTTATAGACGATCGCCCAAACGACGGAGTTCATCAGGCACACGAGAACCGACAAGAAGTTTGACGAGAGGCACGCTTGCACCGACGAACCGTAGAGGAAGATATTGAGAGCCGCCGTATTTCCGACGAGTGCCGCCGCACCGATGACGGGGATTCCCGTCCCCAACACAAAGCACAGGGCAATGGAAATGCCGAACTTCCTGCGGAAGATGATATTGATAAAGGTATACAGGCTCGCCCAGCCGAGGCTCATTATCATTTTGCCGAGGATGGCGCAAAGGAGCGAGCCCGCATTCACTTCAAACGGAAGTCCCGTTGCCGCACCCGCGATCGTCCCGCCGATAAGGTATGTAAAGCACATACACACCATCGAGAACGCGGAAACGAGCGTTTTGCTCATCATATAGTCCTGCTTCTTGGCGTGCGTGGTGAACAGCTGCTTGACGTATCCGCTTCGATAGTCGTGTCCGATGAAGATCGACACCATGATACCGCCGAAGATAAACACCATGTTCATATTGGCGTATTCGCCTATATCGTGAATAACATACAGCGGACTGTCCGCCGCGATGATCTGCCAAGCGCTGGCGAACATTCCCGCCGTTTCGCCCTCGCCCATAGCCCCCATCGATACGAGCGCGGGAATGATAGCCGCGATCACGATGAAGATATAAAAGATGGGCGTATGGAACAGACGGTAGAAGTCCACGCCGAGCATACCTTTCAATCTTTGAAAGAAGCTCGGTTTTTCGAACTCAAATGTTTTCGTGTTTTCCATGTTACACCACCTCGTCGCTCATAAGGGAAACATAGTATTCCTCGAGCCCGATCTTATGCTTTTTAAGCTCGCTCGGAGCAAAGCCGTTCTGCATAAGGTAAGCCGAGAGCCTTGTCGTGTCGTCTACGTCATAGACGCGAAGTTCTTCCTCGGATTTGACGTTGTATCCGCCGCGCCGCAAAAGGTCGTATGCGGCTTGTGTATCCCGCGTTTTCAGGGAAACGTAACTTCTTTTTCGACCGTCCATTTCCGAGGCGGCAATTTCTTTTATCATCTTGCCCTGACGGATAATGCCGTAATGGGTCGCGATTTTTTCGAGTTCGCCGAGGATGTGCGAGGAGATAAGCACGGTACAACCGTAGTTTTTTGTTATGTCCACGAGGATCTCCCGCATAAGGCGCATACCGTCGGTGTCGAGCCCGTTGATTGGCTCGTCGAGAATGAGCAGGGCGGGGTCGCCGAGGAGCGCCATTGCAATTCCGATACGCTGTTTCATGCCGAGCGAACACTTCTTGAATGTGAGCCGCGCGTTGTCTTCCATACGGACGATTTTAAGAACACGTTCAATTTCGCCGCTTCGGTCTTTCAGCCCCAAGTTGATTGCCTGCATCATAAGGTTAGCGTACACGCTCGACGAGGGGAAGCAACCCGTGTTCTCGATAAGCGCACCCACTTTCGCGCGGACGCCCGCGTCGGTATAAGGCTTTCCGAACAGCGTGATCTTGCCCTTATCGGGAACGAGATGCCCGCAGATACACTTCTCGGTCGTCGATTTTCCGCTTCCGTTCTCGCCGATAAAGCCGTAGATCGAACCTATCGGCACCGTCATAGAGAGCCCGTCAAGCGCATACATCCCGCGAAAACTCTTGGTAAGGTCATGTATTTCGATTGCGTTCATAGCCGCCTCCTTGCTTGATATTTCTATTATAGCATTGAAAGCCGCAAAAATAAATTTTTGCTCGGCTTGCGCCTTGTTTGCTGTCGCAAACCCTTTCTGCTCATCTACGGCGCTCTAAAACCCTTGCCGGCAAGTTTTTTCGCTTGTATTATAAAACTTTTTAGGGATAAACACCACAACATAAATCCCGAAAAGTGTTGGTTTCAGTAAATTTTAAGAACGATTCTTCCCGTCGGATGTTGTTTTGTGTTTCGAAATTACCTTTATCACGAACAGCGCCGCATAAAATAGCACGGCACCGACTACCGCAATCATTATATCCGTAATCGTATCGGTGAGCGGGGAAATTCCCTGTTGCAAAGCCGCCTCCACGCCTTGCATATCGCTGTGAAGAAAAAGATCGGCGACAAACTCGCCTACCTCCCAAATGGCAGCAAGCGAAACTGTCAAAAGCACAAACATAATATAATGGATAGGTTTTGGCTTTTGCTTTTCTATGCGAAGATAGAGATAATAAAAAATCGCACACCCCAAAAAGCCAAAGTATCCGTGGACGAGGAGATCCCACCACGAAAGCAGTTTGTACATTCCCATAGCGGTACCCCCGTAAACCGCAAGGACAAAATGCAGACAAATCAAAATAATAAGATAGCGCGGAATGTCCAATTTGAATTTGCGGTTGATAAAAATCAATACAAACGGAACAATGGGAATGAAGCAAATGCCGAAATAGTCACTTACTTCATGCTCCTCGATGATCGCCTCATAGAGAATGAGTGTGACGACCGCCAAAAGCGCCGTCACTATTGCCGGCAGGTAGTCCGAAAATGAACGAAGAGATTTCTTTTGCATAAGTTCTCCTTTTTTTCGCTTATATTATATATGATACGATGCCAAAACACCACAACATAATTCCGAAAAGTGTCGGTTTCAAAAAAAAATTATAGGAGCGGGGCGAAGATCTTTACGAGCGCACCCACAAACCGCCGCCATATCGTTTGTTTGCGCATTTCGCTGTGATATTCGATCGATTTTTCTTGCGTATCGAGAAAATCTTTTTCCATATTGCAGATTACTTCGCTTTTGTACATCCACACGCCGTTTTCAAAGTGGTGGACGAGCGAACGATAGTCGAGATTGACCGTGCCGACAATTGCCGCCACTCCGTCTGCCGAATAAGTTTTTGCGTGAATAAAGCCCTTCTCGTACTCGAAAATTTTGACTCCTGCCGCCATAAGGCGCGGATAGTAACTTCTCGTCATCAAAAAGACAAGCTTTTTATCGGGAATGTGCGGCGTGATGATCCGAACGTCCACGCCGCGGAGCGCGGTATTTTCGATTGCCGAGGCAAGCTCATTGTCGATAATGAGATACGGCGTCGTAATATAGACATACCGTTTAGCGCCGCTTAATAAATTCATGATCGCCGTCTTGGAAACCTGCCTGTCGTAAATGGGCTTGGGGCCGTCGCCGAACGGAATACAATAGCCCTCGGCTTGGGAAACGGAAGTCCTGTAATAGTCAAAAAAATTGTCCGTCGGTTTTTTGACGTTCTGATTGTAGTCAATGAGGAACAGCCGTGTCAGCTCGTTCACCGCTTCGCCTTCGAGCCGCACCCCGACGTCCTTCCAATGCCCGTGTTTTACGATGCGGTTGATGTATTCGTCGGCAAGGTTGACGCCGCCCGTGTAGCC
>CANRNV010000077.1 GCA_947632125.1 uncultured Clostridia bacterium | reverse complement strand
GTCTTTTCTCATCGTGCAACGGTTAGAAAACAGTAGTGTGGTAACTATCGGGACACGCATCTACAAGTGCCGTTTCGATAGGGACGGCACTTTTTTTTGTTGCCGAATTTACTATACAAGGAGAACTCTATGAAAACAAAACGTTTACTTTTGGTATTGTTGGTTGCAATATTGACGTTTGCCTTTGTGCTTGCCGCCTGCGACGGCGGAACCAAGCCCACCCCAGGAGGGAACAGCGGCGGAGGCAGCGGTGATTTCGGTGGCGGCAGTGGTGATCAGGGCGACCCCGGGGGCGATGTGAATCATACCCACAATTTCTCCCAGGAATGGACATATGACGATACAAATCATTGGCATGCGGCAACCTGCGGTCACATCGTCAAAGCGGACGTCGCTCGGCACCAATACGGTAATGGAGGCAAATGTGAAATTTGCGGTTATGACAAATATACACAAGGTGTAGTATACACGATATCTCCCGACGGACAGAGTTACTATATATCAGACGGTACGTCTGCTATGACAAACGCCGTGGTTATATTGTCGTATTACCAAGGTTTGCCCGTCACAAGCATAGGAGCAGGAGCATTTTTCTGTTGTAGAAATTTACATACGGTAACATTTGAGGCTGACAGCCAATTGCAGATTATAGGCGAAAGTGCGTTTGAGGGTTGCAGCAATTTGACGGAGATAACGATCCCAAGCAGTGTCACAAGCATAGGCGCGGGAGCATTTTACAAATGCAATAGCCTGACATCGATAATTATCCCAAGCAACGTCAAAAATATTGGCGATGTTGCTTTTTTGGGTTGCGATGAGTTACAGTACAATGTTTATGATGGACTTAAATATCTTGGCAATGACGAAAACAAATATATGGTGTTAGTTAGTGTCGTTGATAAATCGTCGAGTTCATACAATATACAGAACAGTACAGAAATAATATGTTCAATAGCTTTCTCTAATTGTTTTAGTTTGACATCTATAACTATTCCGAGTAGCGTCAAAAGCATAGGCTATGAAGCTTTCTACGGTTGCAGCAGTTTGCAATCGGTAATATTGTCGGACGACAGTCAGTTACAAAGCATAGGCGAGTATGCTTTCCACAATTGTAGCATTTTAACATCGATAAACATCCCGAGCGGAGTTACAAGTATCGGTGCAGGGGTTTTCCACGGTTGTAATAGCTTGCAGTACAATACTTCCAATGGAGTCAATTATCTCGGCAATGAAGGAAATAAATATATGATGTTAGCTGGTGTCGTTGACAAGTCTGCAAGTTCCTACAATATTGAGAACACAACTAAAATAATATATTCAGATGCTTTCTCCAACAGTGACAACTTGACATCAATCATCATTCCGAATAGTGTCACAAGCATAGGTTGGTATGCTTTCGATGATTGTAGCAAGTTGCAAAGTGTGATATTTGGAGATGACAGTCAATTGCAAAGCATAGGCGATTATGCTTTCTGCGATTGCAGCAGCTTGCAAAGTGTGATATTTGGAGATGACAGTCAATTGCAAAGCATAGGCGATTATGCTTTCAGTGATTGCAGTAACTTGGCATCTATCACCATTCCGAGCAGTGTCACAAACATCGGTGATAGCGCTTTTTACGGATGCGACAGTTTACAATATAATACGGCAGATGATCTAAACTACTTGGGTAATGAACGAGATTTGTATTTAGTGTTGATGGGCGTACAAGATACGACAAAAACAACTTACAGTATAAAGGAAACAACACGATTTATAAACAATGTTGCGTTTCATTATTGTAGCAACTTGACAACTATCATTATTCCAAGCGGCGTCACGAGTATGGGCCGTAGCGCCTTCTCCGGTTGCAGCAATTTGCAAAGTGTGATATTCAAGGACGACAGTCAATTGCAAAGCATAGGCAATTACGCTTTCTACGGTTGCAGCAGTTTGACGGATATAACGATTCCGAGCAGCGTCACAAGTATAGGCGATTATGCTTTCGCCTATTGTCGTAACTTGACAACCGTCACTATTCCAAACAGAGTTACAAGCCTAGGTAGATATTCTTTCGATTGGTGCGTTAATTTGCAGACAGTGATATTTGATAAAAACAGTCAATTGCGAATCATAGGTGAAAGTGCGTTTGAAAGTTGTGATAAATTAATAAACATTTCAATTCCCAATAGCGTCATCAGCATAGGAGCGCGGGCTTTTGGTTGCAGCTTGACATCAATTGTCATTCCGAATAATGTTCAATATATAGGTGAATATGCATTCGCAGGTTGTAATATGAAGTCCATCATAGTTCCAAACAGTGTCACAAGCCTCGGTATAGGTGCTTTCGCCGAATGCTACAACTTACAAACGGTAACGTTTGAGGATAACAGTCAATTGCAAATAATTGATAGCGAAACTTTCATGGGTTGCATTAGTTTGACATCGATCACCATTCCAAGTAGCGTCACGAGCATCGGCGAATTTGCTTTTACCGGTTGCAACAGCATGGATTATATGATGGTTGAGGATGGTAACCTTGTGTATCATAGTGATGGTAATTGTATTATTGAGACTGCATCCAGGACATTGATCGTAGGGTGCAATAGTTCCGTAATTCCCACAGACGGTAGCGTTACCAGCATCGGTTATTCGGCTTTTGATGCATCCGGACTGACATCAATCACCATTCCAAGTAGTGTTACAAGCATAGGCAGCGAGTCTTTCGATTGGTGCGTTAATTTGCAGACAGTGACATTTGATAAAAACAGCCAATTGCAAAGTATAGGCGATGACGCTTTTAGTTATTGTACTAGCTTGACGTCGATTACCATTCCGAGTAGCGTCACAAACATAGATGAGGGTGCTTTCTCCCATTGCGAAAACTTACAAACGGTAATATTTGCGGACGACAGTCAATTGCAAAGAATAGGCCGGGGTGCTTTTCGTGATTGCGTCTGTTTGACAGCTATCACCATTCCGAGCAGCGTCACAAGTATAGGAGAGTGGACCTTCTTGGGTCGCAACAATTTGCTAAGTATTATCGTTGAGCAAGGCAACTCTGTGTATCATAGTGATGGTAATTGTATCATTGAGACAATCTCCAAGACCCTGATTGTGGGGTGTAAGACTTCGGTAATTTCCACTGACGGCAGCGTCACACGTATAGGCTCGTCTGCTTTCTACGGTTGCAACGACTTAACGTCCATTACCATCCCGGGCAGTGTCACAAATATAGGCGAGTACGCTTTCGCCGATTGCAGCAGTTTGACAACAATCACCATTCCGAGCAGCGTCACAAGCATAGGCCATGGTGCTTTCTTCGGTTGCAGCAGTTTGACAATTTATTGTGAGGCAGCAGCAAAACCGTATTTGTGGTATTACTCCTGGAATTCTTCTTGTCCTGTTGTATGGAATTGTTTGAGTAATGATGTGGCTTCCGACGGATACATTTATACCGTTGTGGATAACATTCGTTATGCGTTTAAAGATAATGTTGCAACGGTTGCACGCAATATGTATTCGGGGGATATTATAATCCCGTCAAGCGTGGAGTACAAGGGTAACCAATATCCCGTCACAAGTATAGGCGATGACGCTTTTAGTTATTGTACTAGCTTGACATCGATTACCATTCCGAGTAGCGTCACAAGTATAGGCAAAGGTGTTGTCTCCGGTTGCAGCAACTTGCAAAGTATAATAGTTAAGCAAGGCAATTCTGTGTATCACAGTGATGGAAATTGTATTATAAAGACAGCTACTAGAACATTGATTGCAGGGTGCAAGAGTTCCGTAATTCCCGCCGACGGCAGCGTTATAGGCATAGGCGATTATGCTTTCGAGGATTGCAGCAACTTGATATCAATAACAATTCCAAGCAGCATCATAAAAATAGGCAGCTCGGCATTTTTAGGGTGCAGTAGCTTGCAAACAATAATATTTGCGGGCGATAGTCGATTGCGAAGCATAGGCAATTATGCTTTCCGCGATTGTAGCAGTTTGACAACAATCACCATTCCGAACAGCGTCACAAGCATAGGCTGGGATGCTTTCTCTGGTTGCTACAACTTGCAAACCATCTATTATGGCGGAAACGAGGAACAGTGGAAACAAGTTGAAATCGGCAGCAACAATTACCGCTTGGAAGATGCCGACCTATATTATTACAGTGCCGACAAGCCAAGCAGCGATGTTGGTAATTATTGGCGTTGGGTGGACGGCAAACCCACTGTCTGGAAAGAGGAAGATATATGAAGTGAGCAAGTGCGTGACCGCGCCACGTTTCAACAGCGTGTGGCGGAGCAACGCATAGCAAATTGACATAATAAGGGCGGCAAGCACATTGTCTTGTCG
>CANRNV010000076.1 GCA_947632125.1 uncultured Clostridia bacterium | reverse complement strand
GTTGTCGAACGTCGGTTGCGAATTGCGGTCGAACGTGTCGAATCGCGGCGGCTCGGTCGCGCGATTTCGGTCGTATGTGTTGTCGAACGTCGGCTGCGAGTTGCGGTCGAACGTGTCGAATCGCGGCGGCTCGGTCGCGCGATTTCGGTCGTATGTGTTGTCGAACGTCGGTTGCGAATTGCGGTCGAACGTGTCGAATCGCGGCGGCTCGGTCGCGCGATTTCGGTCGTATGTGTTGTCGAACGTCGGCTGCGAGTTGCGGTCGAACGTGTCGAATCGCGGCGGCTCGGTCGCGCGATTTCGGTCGTATGTGTTGTCGAACGTCGGTTGCGAATTGCGGTCGAACGTGTCGAATCGCGGCGGCTCGGTCGCGCGATTTCGGTCGTATGAATTGTCGAATGTCGGTTGCGAATTGCGGTCGAACGTGTCGAATCGCGGCGGCTCGATCGCGCGATTTCGGTCGTATGAATTGTCGAATGTCGGCTGTGTGTTCTCCTCGGGTTGCCTATACTGTATAGGCTCCTCGGGTTGGCTGTATCGAACCGGTTCTTCGGGTTGGTTATATCGAACCGGTTCTTCGGGTTGGTTATATCGAACAGGCTCCTCGGGTTGGTTATATCGAACAGGCTCCTCGGGTTGGCTGTATCGAACCGGCTCTTCGGGTTGAGGCGGTCGATCGTCGATGGGTGGCGGGTCCTGCTCCGGCTCATCGGTAGAAGAAATTTCCGGGTCGGAGGGCTTTCTTTTTACTGCCGTCACGTTGTAGCCCGCGTTTTTCTCCTTTTTCTTTTTCGGGGCTTGGCGATTGTTGCGCTCGATACTGAACCAAAGCGCCAAGACGAAAGCGGCGAACAGTCCGAAGAAATAGACCGTGCCCGTATTGGAAAGCGGCACGTCGGTAAAAAACACCACGATGATGACGTAGAGGATACTGTATACGAGCGGGATCCAAAGTCCGAGTGCAAGAAGCAGCCATGCAAAGATTTTCGCTATGGCGTCCACCACCGCTTTTATTGCTTTGACGATTGCGCTCAAAATCATTTTATTATCTCCGTTCCCATATAAGGCACGAGGGCGGGCGGAACCGTGACCGATCCGTCCGAGTTTTGATATGTTTCCAAAATGGCGGCGGTCGTTCTGCCCGCTGCAAGTCCGCTTCCGTTAAGGGTATGAACAAATCTCGTGCCCTTTTCGTCCTTGAACTTGATATTCATGCGCCTTGCCTGATAGTCGAAAAAGTCCGAGCACGACGAGATCTCGACATAGCGGTTGTAGCTGGGCATCCAAACCTCGATGTCGTACGTCTTGCCCGACGAAAAGCCCGTGTCACCCGTGCAAAGGCAGACCACTCTGTAACTTAGCCCGAGTTTACGAAGAATACTTTCGGCGTCACGGGTGAGCGCTTCGAGTTCGTCGAGGCTGTTTTCGGGTCGTACGAATTTGACAAGTTCGACCTTGTTGAATTGGTGCTGACGAATAAGTCCCCTCGTGTCGCGACCCGCGCTGCCCGCCTCGGCCCTAAAACAAGCGGTGTACGCGCAATATTTAAGCGGGAGCATCTTGCCGTCGAGCACCTCGCCGCGATGCATATTGGTTACCGGCACTTCGGCGGTGGGAATAAGGAAGTAGCCGTTGTTCTTTACCGAAAAGGCGTCCTCCTCGAACTTGGGGAGTTGACCCGTGCCGTACATACTGTCCCTGTTTACCATAAAGGGCGGGAAAATTTCGGTGTAGCCGTTTTGGGTGTGGCAGTCGAGCATAAAGTTGACGATCGCCCTCTCGAGCCGAGCGCCGAGCCCCTTGTAGACAGTAAACCTTGCGCCCGAGATCTTAGCCGCCGTCGTCGGATCGAGGATTCCGAGCGATGAGCCTATGTCCCAATGGGGCTTTAACTCGCCCGTCCTCGGCTCGCCCCATCTTCTTACCTCAACGTTGTCGTTTTCGTCCTTGCCGATGGGCACGCTCTCGTGCGGGATGTTGGGTATGGAAAGCGTCGCCTCTTTAAGAGCGGGTTCGATTTCGGCAAGAGCGGCGTCGAGCGATTTTATCTCCTCACCGAGCTCTTTCATTTGCGCGATAAGTTCCTCACAGTTGCCCTTGTTGCGTTTTATCGAGGCGATCTCTTCGCTGACCTTGTTCCTCAATGCCTTGCGGCTTTCGACCTCGACGAGCAATTCCTTGCGCTTATAGTACAAAGACACGACCTTGTCCACGTCGTAAACGCCGCTTCGATGCGACATAGCCTCTTTTACCAAGTCGGCATTTTCCGCTATAAACCTGACATCCAACATATTGATTATCCTCTTTATTAATTAAGCTGTAACTCAATTATACTACATTAAAGCAAGAAAATCAACGTTTAGGACAGTATTTCGCTCAATAAAATACATTTTGTTTTTGCTATTACAAGAAAATATGCGCCGCTCGCCAAAATAAAGGCGATGGGAAGCGCAGCCATTTCGCCGACAAAGCCGCTCAGCGGAAAGTAAAGCAGCATGGCTATTGTAAATGCCGCTACGCTGAAAAGAATGTTTATTCCCCTTTTCGCCCTTATGACGGGACCCGCCGCATGGCGCAAGCACACAATGTCGATAGCGCACGTGACGGCGTAGCAGATCACCGTGCTTATCGCCGCGCCCGTTATGCCGACGACGGGCAGCAGTGCCATTACCGACGTCACCTTCATGACGGCGCCCGCCACCAAGCAGATCGCGGGCACGTACGCCTTGTTTATGCCCTGCATTGCGGCGGTGGAAATTTGTATGACGCCGAGCAAAAGCACGTTTACGCTTTCGATCCTAAGCATGACGGCGGCTTGACCGAGTTCGACGTCGTCAAGTCCCCCGCTGTACAATATGCGCAAGATCGGCTCGGGCGCGATGGCAAAGACGGCGACGACGGGCACGATGACGACGAGAGCCGCGCTCATCTTGCTCGAAAGCGCGTCCGAAATGTCGAGGTTGCGGCTTTTACGCGCCGCTATTTCGGGTAGCAGAGCGGCGGCAAGTGCGGCGGTTATCACGCTCGGCAACCCGATTAGCGAGCTCACCGGACCCGCGAACAGTCCGAACAGCGAGGTGGCTGCCGATGCGTCGAGCCCGCCGTCCGACAGCAGGTTGATGACCAAAAAGCTGTCCACCGCTTGGCTGAGCGGCATTACGAGCGATCCGAGCGTTACCGGCAAGGCGACGGAGTATATCCGCCTCATCAGTTCGGAGGCGGTGGGTGCGGCTCTTACGACGACGTCCTCGCCCGCCTCGGTGCACAGTTCGAGCGAACCGATACCACCGATCGGTCTTTCGAGGGCGGTCTTACCGACCGACCTTTTGACGTAGCGGATCCATAGGTAAAGGGCGGCGGCGACCTCGCTGAGTGTCACGCCGATAAGCGCGCCGAAAACGGCGTAACTTACACCCATACCGCTTAATGCGGCGGCGAGCGACAGTCCGAAGATCACCTTTGCCACCTGCTCGATAAGCTGGCTTATGCCGCCCGGGAGCAGGTTGTTCATTCCCTGAAAGTAGCCCCTTACGCTTGCAATGACGCCGTAAAAGATTATGGCGGGGGCAATGGCTATATATGCCATACCCGCCGCCTCGTTGCCTTGGATCGCCGAAATTCGATTACGAAAAATCACAAGCAGTGTCGCCGCCAATACTCCGAGGCTTATGGGCAAGATCATGCCGTATTTTAGGGCACGTTTCGCCTCGTCGCCCATTCCGCAAGTGGCAAGTTCGCTTACGCACTTTGCCACCGACGACGGTATTCCGCCCGCTATAAAGGCGAGCAAAAGCGAGTACACGGGAAATATCATCTGGTACAAGCCCATGCCCTCGGCTCCGAGTATGTTGGTAAGCGGCAATCGATAAAACACTCCGATAAGCTTTGCCGCTATCGATAATGCCGCCAACATCCCCGCCCCGAATAAAAATCTTCTTTTACTCATTTGCTCATAGTATGAGTAAATGCAGCGTAATATAACCTTTTTCTTTTTTTGTTTGTTGCCGCTTTTTGAAAAAAGCGGCGCAAAAACTTCTTTGGGCGAGAAGCCCGAAAATTCTTTTCGGACTTCTCGCAAAGAACGTTTTTTCACTGCTTTCAAAAATCAACAATGCAAAAAAACGCCCAAGCGAAGCGGAAAAGTTCCGAAAAGCCCAAAAAACGCCCAAGCGAAACGGAGAAATTAAAGTCACACACGCTCAATTCGCCCTCAAAAGTTTTTTGGTTACTTTTTTACAAAACCGCAAAAACGCCCAAGCGAAACGGAAAAGTTCCGAAAACCCAAAAAACGCCCAGGCGAAACGGAGATATTAAAGTCGCACACGCTCAATTCGCCCTCAAAAGTTTTTTGGTTACTTTTTTTCCAAAACCCCAAAAATGCCCAAGCGAAGCGGAGACTATTTCTACCACAAACGTCCAACTCGCCCATAAAAGTTTTTCGGTTACTTTTTTACCCCCCCCAAAACGCCCAAGCGAAGCGGAGAAATTATACATCTCACACGCTCAACTCGCCCTCAAAAGTTTTTTGGTTACTTTTTTACCTTGGATTGTCAAGTCAAGTGCAACGAAATATTAAAAAAGATTTCTTCAGGGGATGCCCAACCGAGACATTTACGTG
>CANRNV010000075.1 GCA_947632125.1 uncultured Clostridia bacterium | reverse complement strand
CCGCAGATGGCTACGAGGTAGTTGCCATCAACAATCGCACGTTTAATCCCGGAATGCTCGCTCATTTGCTCAAATACGATTCGACGCAGGGCAGATACGCTCTTTGCGACAAGGTGAGCGTAGACGGCGACTATCTCGTGGTAGACGGCAAGAAGATCAAGTTCATCGCAGAAGCCGATGCAACCAAGCTCCCGTGGGGCGAAATGGACATAGACGTCGTCCTCGAATGTACGGGCGCGTATACTTCCATGGATAAGGCGATGGAACATATCAATGCGGGAGCAAAGAAAGTCGTTATCTCGGCGCCCGCAAAAGGCGATATGCCCACTATCGTATTCGGCGTCAACGAAAAAACGCTGACCAAAAACGATAAGATCATCTCGGCTGCGTCTTGCACCACCAACTGCCTCGCTCCCATGGCTAAGGCGCTCAACGATCTTTGCCCCATCGAAAAAGGCTTTATGACCACGATTCACGCCTACACCGGCGACCAAAGCACGCTTGACGCTCCCCACAAAAAGGGCGACTACCGCCGCGCTCGCGCCGCCGCAATCAATATCGTGCCCAACACGACGGGCGCAGCTAAGGCGATCGGACTTGTCATTCCCGAACTCAACGGCAAACTCGACGGCTCGGCTCAAAGAGTGCCCGTGGCAACAGGCTCGCTCACCGAACTTGTTGCGGTCGTAGACGGCAAGGTGACCGCCGAGGACGTAAACAACAAGATGAAAGCTTCGGCTTCGCCCTCGTACGGCTATACCGACGAGCAGATAGTTTCGTCCGATGTTATCGGCATGACCTACGGCTCGCTCTTCGACGCGACCCAGACCAAGGTTACCCCGCTCGGCGACAAAACCCTCGTCAAGGTCGTTTCTTGGTACGACAACGAAATGTCCTATACCTGCCAGATGGTAAGGACGATCAAATTCTTCGCCTCGCTTTAAGAGGCAACAATGGCAGCTTTAATAAAAAGCTACTCAAAAAACTACGACTGCAAAGAGTGCCGCTTGGTTTCAAGCGGCACTCTTTGCGTAAAAATTTTCTTGTGCATTTTTTACAATTCAAATAATTACGATCGTATCTAATTTATAAGATTTTCAAATAAATTTATTACGACTTTCTTTTTTTTGATTGCATATTTTTCTGCCGACCAAGCGCCTCCATAATCTCGACGTACACCCGTGACGATATAATCGGATATGTCTACCATTTTTCGATTAGTATAATAAATTGCAAACTTAGGCAAAACAGGTTTATCGAGTAAATATATTGTATCGTCAAAGTCACTATAATAATTTAATTTTTCGTGAGGATAATATGATAGTACTTTCAAATTGATTATCTTCGGATATTTCTCTTTGAATTGATTAACAATAGAAGCACATATGAAATCAAAATTTCCACGACTACCGTTATAAAATATTGATGCGCCGTGATTTTCTATTAAGTCTGCAATTATTTCTTCCAATTTTTCCCTAAACTGAATATAATTATAGTTACTGTGTCCAAAAAATGCAACTTTCGATAATTTTTCCATATACTTAGTTTACAAGGGGAAACGCACTCTGTCAAGCGTTTACACGGGAAAACTAAAAATATATTATAAAGTTTTATAATGGTTACCGTTGGAAACGGGGTGAGTTATGAAGCTGATAGAAGCGATAGGGTCGAGAGTGGAAAATTTAATAGACGAGCAGGGGATCACCGTTTACGAATTGGCAAAGCGAGCGGGAATGCCGAGGTCTACCGTTTGGAAGATCATCCATCCGGATTTGACAAGGGTCAAAACCGTAAAACTCGACACAGTCTATCAAATTGCCGATACTCTCCAAATGTCGCTGAGAGATTTTTTCGACGACCCTGTTTTCGAAGAAGTTAGCGATTAAATCGGTCAATTTGTAAATTTTAAGCCGTACTTAATAAAAGCCACGCAAAAAGCTTTTACTTTTGCAAAATTTATTTGATTTTTTATTGACAGTTCATTTGTTTTTATGTTACAATGGCTATAAAGTTAAACTAAATACTATGAGCATAGGTAAATATGATAAAATCAAGTGAATTTATAAAAGGCTATACCGAAATAATAGTGTGCGCGTTATTATACAACAAGGACGACTATATTTACAATCTCGTCAAAACCATTACGGCACAAAACAACGGAATTATTCAAATAACAAACCCGTCGCTGCTTATAATAATGAAAAAAATGGCAGCCGAAGGGAAGATCCGCGCATATATGGGCGAAAGCGAATTGGGAGCCGATAGAAAATATTACTCGTTAACCGAATTAGGCAGAAAATATTATTCGGAAAATTATAAAGCCTATTTGAATTCGTTGGAAACATTGAAAAATATGATATGCGGAGGTAATTTCAATGCATAACAAGATCAAAAAATATGTTCACGAATTAATGAAAGGCTATAAGGTATTCGACAAGCAATTGGAGAAAGAAATAGTTTCTGCGTGTTGCGACGAGTATGATATGCAAATTGAAAACGGCATTGCGGAAGAGGATGCTTACAGTGCGTCCATTGCGGATGTGGCAAATATAATAAGAGAGAAAAGCGTTCCGAAAAATAAATTTATTTTTTCTTTAATTGTTTGTTGTTGTGCATTGATCGTTTCTTTGATAGAAATGATTGTATCAAAACTGTTAGTGCGACCATTGGATATTTACGGATTTGAATTGCAGGTAGTCGTTTTTGCTTTATTGTGCGTACTTGTTTTTATTATTATTAAACGGCGTGAATTTCATTGGTTTGATTATATAATATTGGTGGTTCTTTTGCTTTCTTGGATAAGCACATTATATCAAGTAGGCATCTATGCCTATCACACTACAATGCCCAATTGGAAATGGGACGCAGAGTACGGTTTTCCTTGCTTCATTAAAATTTTTAAATATTACAGGGAAGACTATGGACCTTATGAGCTGTCAAGTATTAAAAACACTTATTGTTTTAATTTTATTGTAAGTATAATTTCGTTGATAATTATTTCGGCGTTAACTATAAAAGAAAAACAAAAATCAAAAGGATGTTGTTGTGGCTTACGGATATAGTGATGGAAAATTTTCGGCTCACTTCGGTTGGGGACCTAATGACACAAAAAATGCAGCAATCGTTATAAATAGCGCTACGATTTATGGCTATTTTGCAATTAAGTACAAAGGAGAACATGTCCATTCTAAAAATGTAAAAATGTCCTCAGCCGGAATTGCATATGGGATTTGCGGTTGTGGAAATGTAAGTTTAATGTAAGTATAAAAAAGAGAGGTTAAACCTCTCTTTTTTCGACGACCCTGTTTTCGAAGAAGTTAGCGATTAAATCGGCAACTTGTAAATTTTAATATATGCGGGGTTTTTGCGTCGGTTTCAAAAGGCGACAAAGAAGAAGCTTTCTCAAAAAGCACAAGCAGAACCATACGGTTTGAAATACCCGTAAGCCAATCGGGATAAAGTTTTTTGCGTCGCTTTTTTACAAAAAAGCGACAAAAGCGACCGCCGGTTCATCTTTTTGCGGTGAACCGGCGGGTAAATTTTTATCGATTATTTCAAAACAGGGGCGAGGGAGAAGGGGGCAATGTAGATCCTGCCATACTTAATAAGTTCAAGCGCCATAAAGGCGAGAGTTGCAATAAGCGACAGTATCGACAAGAGCACCGCGAGCCTCGCGCTCAAATACTTAGCCCTGAGCCTTTCGCAAACCGCAAGGTAAAACGAAAAGGTAAAGAGTATGAGCATCGGGATAAAGATGGAAGAGAAAACATTTAATCCGATCAACTCGTCGATTTGATAGGCGATAACGCCAACAAAAAATACAAACAAAGACGTAATCGACGCAATGATAGACATCCTTGTAAAGAGTTTTGTCGAATTGGGACTGCGTTCCTCCAAGTCGACCGAATTATTTATGGAATCTTCTATACGCATTTACAGCGGAAAATTATTCCTCGCTCTTTTTGGCTTTGGACCTTTTGGGCTTTTCTTCCTTTGCGGCATCCTTTGCGGCATCCTTTTTGGCTGTCTTTTTGGTGGTCTTTTTGGCAGCGGCGAGTTCGGCTTCGGCGGCAGCTTTCTTTTCGTCGGCTATGCGCTTAGCTTCGGCTTTGGCAGCCTCTTCCTTGGCGAGCTTGGCTGCTCTCTTTTCGGCTGCGATGGTCTTGTTATCCTTTTTGATAACCACCTCTTTTTTGCCGCTCTTGATATCCGAGAGCTTTTTGCTGAGCCTTGCCTTACGATTGTCGGCGCTGCTTTTGGTGATTATGCCCTTTGTGGCTGCCTTGTCGATGATCGACATGGTTTCGGGCAAAAGCTGCTCTGCCACTTCGAGGTTGTTGGAGTCGATGGCGGAATTGAATTTCTTTATAGCGGTGCGGAGTTCGCTCATGAGCATGGTATTGCGCTCATTTTTCTTTTCGTTTACAAGCACGCGCTTTTTTGCAGATTTAATGTTTGGCATTATTTTTCTCCTAAAAATGATTGTATAGTTGCTAACTGAGTTATTTTAGCACATTTGAAATATAAAATCAAGTAATAATAACGAATTTTCGGCACAAAATATGAATAAATAATTTTTTTTGAGGTGATTATGGCTTTAAGAACGGATATGGCTATGGAACTATGCAAGGGTGTGCGCGTCAAAAGGGGCAAGATCGAGCGCACCGACGTAGAACTCGACGAAGCGCTTGCCGCTCGATACAAAAAGGCGGCGGGCAAGTACGTAACGCTCGAGTCCGACGCGGTGGTAAGCGGCGATCGGGATATGTATCGTCGTCTTGCGCGGGCGATAGGCGAGGCGATGAAAGAGATGAGCGGCGAGGTGAGCAACGTCCTTGTGGTGGGGCTCGGCAATCCCAAACTCACCGCCGATTCGCTTGGCAGTCGCGTATTCGACCGCTTGGTGGTGACCCGCTTTCACGACTACGAGGGGACGCAAATAAGCGGGATCTGCCCCAACGTTTTGGGCGTGACGGGCATAGAAAGCTTCGACGTGATAAAGGG
>CANRNV010000074.1 GCA_947632125.1 uncultured Clostridia bacterium | reverse complement strand
GATTTTGAATTTTGTCCCGCCGACTATGAAATTCTCGATTTGATCAAGCGCAAGCAACGCTGATTTCGCGCGCGGGATCGCTTGCGGCGAGTTTTCCTTGTATTGATGACAACAAATGACAACAAAAAAGGACAGGGCCTTGGCGAGTATCCATAAAGATTGTATAAATAAGCGGTTTGGCGGTTCATCAGACCGCTTTTAAGTGTTGCAAAGCGAGCGGATTTTTGCTTTTTTTGGGGGGGCAGGACAAAGAAATTGCCACAACACGCTTTCGACTGTCAACAAGCGGGAAATCCGCCTTTTGTTTTTCCATACAAGTGGTAGCCAAGTAAGAAGCCCAAAAGTTTTCACTTGTCGTAAAATTTACGTAAAATTTCACAAAAAAAGAGAGCCGAATTTAATCGACTCTCTGTGTATGTTAGAAACGCGAACGCCGACTTTTGATCGGCAATCTTATTTTTTACAGCGGGATATTGAAAGAATTTTTATAGAACGCTTTCGTAATTTCGATAAAACGTTTAGTGCTTTCGCGCTTATCGTCCGTGCGGTAGCCGAAGCCGCAATTCAGGTGTTCCTCGCAGTCGAACGGTATCCAAGCGAATTCGCCCGTGTGGTCGTTTGTAAAACCGGGGGATATGAGTATTCCACGACGGGCGGCGACGTTGGTTAGCGCGGTTTCGTGGTCGCGGCAGTTTATCACGTTAACGTCCGTCGTTTCGATAATTCGCTTTTGCACTTTCTGCATTTCGAGGGGCGACCCTCCGCCTACCATAAACGTGCGCTCTTTGAGATCGTCGGCGGTAAGAAGCTCCTTTTTCGTCAAAACGTCGTCGCTTCGCGTAATGACATAAAATCTGCTGACAAAGATCTGCTCGAACGCCACGGCGGAATAGCGCACAAGATCGCTGTCCTTTGCGAAAACGATGTCCTGTTCGCCTTTCAGTAGTTCGTCGATGCGCCTGTCCCCATAGATATAATTGATATTGAGCGCGATATGCGGCATTTCCCGCTCGAACCTTTGCATGATTTCGGGCAAGTAATACAGACAGGCGCGAAGCGGCAGACAGACGTTCAGCGATTCGCTGTATTTCGAGCCGACGTTTTGCCCTTGCTCGATAGCCGCAAGAATATCGTCTTTGATCCGCCTTAGATTCAAGCAAAATTGCTCTCCCGCAGGGGTAAGCGTTGCGCCCTTTTCCGAACGCTCGAAGATCCGAAACCCGATTTCGGCTTCGAGTTCTTTGATTTGATACGAAAGCGACGGTTGCGAAATAAAGAGATTTTCCGCCGCCTGTGAGAAGTTCAGCGTGTTGCAAAGCTCTATCACGCAGTCGATCTGTTTGGTGTTCATGATTGCTCCTATAAAATTTTCAAATCAATTATAGCACTTTTCGATAAAAAAATCAAGTGAGAGTGTGCTATAATGGAGATAATAAATCAAGGAGATCGAAAAAATGATTTTAGACAGGAATGAAAAGAAAGATGTTATCGTGCTTTTGGGCGCGGGGAGTATGGGAACGGCTATCGTAAAACGCATCGCAGCGGGCAAAAAAATTCTGCTTGGCGACATCAATGAAGCCGTGCTTGAACGGGTTTCAAAGGAATTTTCCTATAACGGCTACGACGTTGACACTTTTAAGGTGGACGCGCTCGACACAGAATCGGTAAAGGCGTTTGCGGCAAAGGCGGCTTCGCTCGGTGAAGTAAAGTATTTCATCGACACGGCGGGAGCTTCGCCCAATCAGGCAAAGCCAGAATTTATCATTGCGCTCGACCTTGTTGCTACGGCTTATGCCCTCGACATTTTCAGCACAGTCATTGCAAAGGGCGGCGCAGGACTTGTCATTTCCTCTCAAACGGGATATATGCCGTCGGGAATGACTGCCGAGGAAGAACAACAGCTTGCTTTAACGCCCACGGAAAAGCTCGGAGAGCTTGCATTTATCAAGCAAAAGGCGGTAAATTCGGGGGCGGCATATATCATTTCAAAGCGGGCAAATCATCTGCGCGTTCGCACCGCCGCCGCAACGACTTGGGGCGACAGGGGCGCGAGGATCAACTCTATCTCTCCGGGCATTATCGTAACGCCGCTTGCGTATGACGAATTTCAAGCAAACGGCGAGGGCTATCAATATATGCTCGATTGCTCCCCCGCAAAAAGGGCGGGAACGTCGGAAGAGATTGCCGAAGTCGGCGCGTTTCTCCTCTCGGACAAGGCAAGTTTCATTACGGGCGTCGATATTCTTATCGACGGCGGCGTGATTGCCGCCATGAATAGCGGAAGATTTAACCTTACGGTAAAATAAGGAGGTCAAAAATGAACACTTTTACAATGAACAACGGGCGCGATATTCCCGCAGTCGGATTCGGCGTATTTCTCGTAGAGAACAACGGTCCCACGGAAAGAGCTGTTACCTCCGCTCTCAAAGCGGGTTATCGTCTGATCGACACCGCCGCCGCATACAGGAACGAAACAGACGTTGGCAGAGCGATCAAAAACAGCGGTATCCCGCGCGACGAAATTTTTGTAACGAGCAAATTGTGGATACAGGACTACGGCTACGAGGCGGCAAAGAAAGGAATTGACGCTTCCCTCAAAAATCTCGGTCTTGACTATATGGACTTGTATCTTCTTCATCAGCCCTACGGCGACACCGCAGGCGCGTGGAGAGCGTTGGAAGAAGCCGTCAGGGCGGGAAAGATACGGTCTATCGGCATTTCCAACCATACCGTTTCGCTTCTCAAAAATCTTCTGCCGCACATGGAAATTTTGCCCGCCGTCAACCAAATGGAGTGTAACCCTCTCTTTCAGCAGAAAGAACTTCGGAAATATATGGAAAAATACGGTATTCTCCTCGAAGCATGGTATCCTCTGGGACACGGCGACAAACGGCTTTTGGAGAACGACACTTTGAAAACGATTGCCGAGAAGCACCAAAAGAGCGCGGCACAGATCATTTTGCGTTGGCACTTACAAGAGGGAATCGTCGCTATCCCGAAAGCCACGAGCGAAGCACACATCAAGAGCAATCTCGAACTGTTTGATTTTACGCTCTCCGAGGAAGAAATGACTGCGATCCGTGCGCTCGACACGGGAAAAGGAACGCACGATCCCGAAGATGCGGAAAACGGGAAGCGGCTTTCCTCTTTCAAAATTCACGATTGAGGTAAAAAACAATGAAAAAAATATCTTTTGCATTTCTTACGGCTTTTTTCCTGTGTCTGTGTATTGGGCTTTCCGCCTGCGGCGGCAATCATAACCCGAATAATTCAACGGGCGACGAAACCGTAACGGAGAACGGCGGCGATCATACGGGAAGCGGCGAAGCAAGCAACGTCCTCATTGCGTATTTCTCCCGCGCGGGCGAGAATTATATGGTCGGCGATTTGTCGAACGGCGGATATGCGGGATATGTCGAAAAGGGAAATACGGCAATTATTGCGGAAATGATTGCAGAGGTAACAGGCGGAACGCTGTTTGAGATCGTTCCCGTCGTTCCGTATCCCGTCAAGTATTCCGAAATGTTGACCGTTGCAGAGCAGGAAGCAAGAGATAACGCCGCCCTGCGATTCAAAGCGCCGTCCCGAATTTTGATAGTTACGACGTGATCTTCCTCGGCTACCCGATCTGGAACGGCAACTGTCCCAATATTATGCTTACCTTTATGGAGAATGAGAGCTATGATTTTTCGGGCAAGACCGTCATTCCGTTCTGTACACATGGCGGGAGCAGCTTGGGCAGAAGCGAAAGTACGATCAAATCCGAAATTCCTTCGGCAACCGTTTGGGGCGGGCTGGCGATAGCCGGAACAACTGCGCAGAACGACCGAGATACCGCCCGTTCGCAAGTTGAGAGCTTTATCGGGAGATTGAATTTGAATTTTACGAGGACTTCTATGGCAAAATACGACTTTTCCGAGTTTACAAACGTGGAGCTTATCAATGCAGACCTTGACGGTATGATCGGGGCACAGCTCGAAATTCTCTATCTGCAAGCGAAATATTGTCAAGCGATGACCGAAGCGAACACGGATACCATGCGCGAGCTTACTTCCGAGAATATTACGTTCACGCACATGAGCGGAAAATAGCAGACGCGGGACGAATATTTTGCCGACGTAAAAAGCGGCGCATTGCAGTATTTTACTATCGGAATAGACAGCCCCGCCGTTACCGTAAACGGAACTTCCGCAAGTATTTCCTATACTTCCGTTCTGAACGCCAACGCCTATGGCGCAAGAGGGACATACCGTATGAGCGGTACGCATTACTATGAAAAGCAAAACGGCAAATGGATCGCCGTCAACAATCCAAACAAATAAGAGGTGATATTTATGAATTTGATCGTGTACTTCTCCCATAAAGGAGAGAACTATGTAAACGGAGCGATAAAAACGCTCGAAAAAGGCAACACGGCTATCGTAGCCGAAAAGATCCAAGCGTATGCGGGCGGCGACCTCTTTGAGATCGTTCCCGTAAGAGAGTATAGCAACAGTTATTATAAATGCATCGAAGAAGCCAAAACCGAACTCAACAAAAACGCAAGACCGAAATATCGCCCTCTCGATATAGACATTGCGCGGTACGACAAAGTATTCCTTTGCTATCCGAATTGGTGGGGAACGATGCCTATGTGCGTATGCACCTTTTTGGAGGACTACGATTTTTCGGGCAAAAAGATTTTTCCCGTCTGCACCAACGAGGGTAGCGGTATGGGATCGAGCGTAAGAGATTTGAAACGGCTTTTGGGAAGTGCGGAGATCAATGCGGGACTTTCCATTCACGGCGCAAAGGCAAGTGCAAGCGACGGAGCAATCAAAAAGTATCTGAGCGAAGTGCTATAAAAAATCATCCAAAAACGGCGAGGAAAGTTCCTCGCCGTTTTTGTTACTCGCTCAAAGTTTGTATTCCGAAAAAAATATTTTTGTTATTCCATATGGCGCACACCCTTAGGCGGCGCTGTCCTTTGCGTTAGGTTTGGTTATATTTCGTCCTGTATCTTGCCTACCTTTATCAGGTTGGTGCCGGCGCCCGTGCCGAGGGGGACGCCCGCGGT
>CANRNV010000073.1 GCA_947632125.1 uncultured Clostridia bacterium | reverse complement strand
GTGGAGGGGACGGGCAGCTTTACCTTTTACGGGGAGAGCGACATGATAGACATATGCACTTTGCCCGAGCGGATCTTTTCGTCGCTCAGTCCCGTCGCCGACGACCTGAATAAGGGCTTGATCTCCTCCGAGGCGGCGTCGGTTGCCGTTGAGGCTGCGCTGTACGAGGTGGAGCAAACCAAGGAGCGGTTAAGTAGCGATTACGGCGGAACTTTCGGCGACAAAGCCAAAGAAATGATGGACAAGCTGAGTTCCGCTCTTACCGTCGGGGCGCAAATAAATCTCAGATATTGCCTTATCGACATAGCTTTATCGTACAAAAATTTCCTTATTTACATAAGTTAATAGATTTTTTTGTATTTTTTGGGCGTTAAGTATTTGCAAATAATATTTTAGTATGTTATAATTATACAGAACGGGCATATGGACGACCCTCTTTTACCTACGGTTTTAATGCGCAGTTACTTGGCGCTTAAAATTATATAAGCAAATTTTTGTAAAAGGAGAAAGAAATGAGTAACCAATTTAGAGAAACGCCTCAGCAAAAAAAGCAGCTTGAAAACGTTTTCAAAGAACTTAAAAACGTTCCCGGCTCATTGATGAAGGCTATGCAGAAGGCTCAGGATATCTACGGTTACCTCCCCATCGAGGTCATGCAACGCATCGCTGCCGCTTGCAATGCGCCTGTCGAGGAGGTATACGGAATTGCCACGTTCTATGCGCAGTTCAATATCGAGCCCATGGGTAAATACAAGGTAGGTATTTGCCTCGGAACCGCTTGCTACGTTAAGGGGTCCGGCGTCATCCTCGATAAGGTAAAGGAACGCTTGCACATAGAGCCCGGTCATACCTCCGAGGATATGAAGTATACCTTGGAAGCCACACGTTGCATCGGATGCTGCGGATTGGCGCCCGTTATGACGATAAACGGCGAGGTACACGGCAACCTTGTTCCCGCAGACTTGGACAAAATTTTCGCAAAATACGGCGATTAAAATATTAATTGAATGGAGGAACTTTTAATGAAAAGCACAGCGGAATTGCAAGCAATTCGCGACAAGCTCGAAGTAGAAAAGGGGTATAGCTGCGCCGTTGGCGAAAACGACACAAAAATTGCCGTTTGCTTCGACGACGATGGAGTTGCCGCCGCAAGAGAAGTAGTAAGGACTTTCATGAACGAGATCGAAAAACGCAGGCTCGTAAACGTGAAGGTGCTCCAATCGGGTAGCAAGGCTAAGGTCGATGATGAACCGATAGTCGAGGTTACCGTTCCGGGCAAAAAGACCGTTAGGCATACCAAGGTAGATCCCGACAAGGCGAGTCAAATAATCGCCAATATTAAATAATCGAGGAGAAGATTGATGTTAGAGAGAGCTCATATAATGGTTTGCGGCGGTACGGGTTGTACCTCCGGCAACAGCAGAAAAGTTTTAGAGGAATTCGAACGTAAACTCACCGAGCACGGTGTAAGAGATGAAGTAAAGCTTATTATGACCGGCTGCTTCGGCTTGTGCGCAAGAGGTCCCATAGTTGCGGTCTATCCCGATGGCGCGTTCTATCAACACGTTAAGGTGGAGGACGTCGAGGAGATAGTTTCCGAACACATAGTAAAGGGTAGGCAGGTAACAAGGCTGCTCGGCTCCGAGAGGACCGAAAGCGGCGAGGTCATGCCCATCAACCAAACTCCGTTCTATCGCAGTCAAAAGCGTATAGTTTTAAGAAATTGCGGCAGAATAAATCCTGAGAACATCGACGAATATATCGCATTCGACGGCTACAAAGCTTACGAAAAGTGCGTCAAAGAGATGACACCCGAAAGCGTTATTCAGCTTGTAACGGACAGCGGACTTCGCGGTCGTGGCGGCGCAGGCTTCCCGACGGGCAAAAAGTGGCTTTCCTCCTACAACGCCAAGGACGATCAAAAATATATCGTCTGCAACGCCGACGAGGGCGACCCGGGCGCATTCATGGATAGATCCGTTCTCGAAGGCGACCCGCACTCGGTAATCGAGGCTATGATGATAGCCGGCTATGCGGTAGGCGCAACGCAAGGCTATGTATATGTAAGAGCCGAGTATCCCATCGCCGTACAAAGATTGCAAATCGCCATCGATCAGGCGAGGGCTTACGGCATTTTGGGTAAAAATGCCATGGGACTCGGACACGCTTTCGATATGGAGATCCGTCTTGGCGCAGGCGCATTCGTCTGCGGTGAAGCAACGGCGCTCATTCACAGCATCGAGGGTCACAGAGGCGAGCCCACTCAAAAGCCTCCTCACCTTGCCGAACACGGACTTTGGGGCAAGCCCACCGTGCTCAACAACGTTGAAACGTACGCCAATATCCCGCAAATCATTCTCAACGGACCCGAGTGGTTCAAGAGCATGGGCACCGAGAAGAGCGCTGGTACCAAGGTATTCGCACTCGGCGGCAAGATCATGAACACCGGACTTGTCGAGATCCCCATGGGCACGACCCTCAGGACGATCATCGAGGAGATCGGCGGCGGCATTCCCAACGGCAAGAAGTTCAAGGCGGCTCAGACGGGCGGACCCAGCGGCGGATGCATTCCCGCTTCGCTCATAGACACCCCGATCGACTACGATAACCTTATCGCAATCGGCGCCATGATGGGCAGCGGCGGACTTATCGTTATGGACGAGGACAACTGCATGGTCGACATCGCCAAGTTCTTCCTCGAATTTACGGTCGATGAGTCGTGCGGCAAGTGCACACCGTGCCGTATCGGCAACAAGCGTCTTTACGAGATGCTCGATAAGATCACCCAAGGCAAAGGCACGATGGAAGACCTCGACAAGATGGAAGAGCTTTGCAAGTACATCAAGGCAAATTCGCTTTGCGGCTTGGGACAAACCGCGCCCAACCCCGTGCTTTCCACCCTTAAATACTTCCGTGACGAATATATCGCTCACGTCAGGGACAAGAAGTGCCCGGCAGGCGTGTGCAAGGCGCTCCTTAATTACGTTATCGACAAAGAGAAGTGCATCGGATGCGGAATGTGCGCAAGGCAATGTCCCGCAAGCGCTATTTCCAAGACAGACTACGTTGCTCCGGGACATAAGCTGCCCTCTATGCAAATCGATCCCGAAAAGTGCGTTAAGTGCGGCGCTTGTATGTCTACCTGCAAATTCGGCGCAATCAGCAAGAAATAGGAGAGAAGAACATGAAACAAGTAAATTTGAAAGTAAACGGCATACCCGTTACGGTAGACGCCGGTACAAGAATATTGGATGCAGCCAGAAAGGTAGGCGTCAACATTCCCACCCTTTGCTATCTTAAAGATGTGACCAACGAAGGCTCGTGCCGTATGTGCGTAGTCGAGGTCGTAGGCGCTAAAAACCTTGTAACGTCTTGCTTTGCGACCGTAAGAGAGGGAATGGAAGTCATTACCAATTCTCCCAAGGTACTTGCTTCCCGCAAGACCACTTTGGAACTTATCCTCAGCAATCACGATCAAAAGTGCCTTTCGTGCGTTCGTTCGACCAATTGCGAGTTGCAAAAGCTCGCTCTTGAATACGGCTGCGATTCCTATCGCTTCGAGGGTGTAAAAAATCACTATCCGCTCGATGACAGCAATCCCTATCTTATCAGGGACAACAACAAGTGCATACTTTGCCGTCGTTGCGTAGCAGTCTGCAACAAGGTGCAGTCGGTAAGCGCAATCGGCGCAAACAACCGTGGCTTTAAGACCGAGATCGGCAGCGTTTTCGGACATAAGCTTGACGAAACGGGCTGCGTAGCTTGCGGACAGTGTATCAAAGCGTGCCCGGTAGGCGCTCTTTACGAAAAGGACGACACCGACAAGGTGATGAAAGCTATACTCGATCCCGATAAGTACGTCATCGTCGGAACGGCTCCCGCTGTAAGAGTGGGCATCGGTGAAGAGTTCGGCTATCCCATCGGAACCGATGTTGAGGGCAAAATGGTTACCGCCCTTCGTCGTCTTGGCTTCGATAAGGTGTTCGACGTAAATATGACCGCCGACCTCACCATTATGGAAGAGGGCAACGAACTTATCGAGCGTCTTAACGACAAGAATGCAAAGCTTCCCATGATCACCTCGTGCAGCCCCGGCTGGATCAATTTCATCGAAACGTTCTATCCCGAACTCATCGATCACCTTTCGTCGTGCAAGTCGCCGCAACAGATGTTCGGCGCCGTAATGAAGACGTATTATGCCGAGAAGTTCGGTATCGACCCGGCTAAGATCGTCGTTGTCACCATTATGCCTTGCACGGCAAAGAAGACCGAGGTCATAAGGGATCATCAAAGCGCAAGCGGCTATCCCGACGTCGATATCACCATCACCACAAGGGAATTTGCAAGGCTTCTTAAACGTCAGTCGATCGATCTTACCAACCTCGAAAACAGCGAATTTGACGACCCGATCGGTAAGGGCTCGTCCGCAGGCTACCTCTTTGGTGCAACCGGCGGCGTTATGGAAGCGGCTCTTCGTACCGTTGCTTCTACCATCAACGGCAAGAACCTCGAAAAGCTCGACTTCAAGAAGGTGCGCGGTCTTGACGGTATAAAGGAAGCAAGCGTCAAACTCGACAATGGCTTGACGGTAAGGGTTGCGGTTGCTCATTCGCTTTCCAATGCTCGCAAACTTATGGAGCAGATCAAAACCGGCAGTTGCAAGTATCACTTTATCGAAATCATGGCTTGCCCCGGCGGTTGCGTAAACGGCGGCGGTCAGCCCATCGTTCCGTCCTCGATCCTTAACAGCGACGTAGATGTAAGAGCGCTTCGTGCAAACGCTATCTACAATAAGGATAAGAAGTCGGAAATCCGATTCTGCCACGAGAACCCGGTTATAAAGACGCTTTACAACGAGTATTTCGGCAAGCCCGGCAGCCATAAGGCTCATGAGATCTTGCACACCTCGTATAAACCGCAACATAAATTATAATTCAAATTCTCTTTTACAAAAAGAAAAAGCAAATTGCTTCGGCAATTTGCTTTTTTGTTGTCCCCGAAAAGTCATCAAAAGAAGATAAAATGGTGCATTAATTGACACTTTTATGGATTTAATCATACTATTTTACTTGCTTTTTGTTTTTTTAAGTAGTAAAATATAGTCGAAATAAATACATAACACAAATAAAAAAGGAGAACAAAATGAAAAAGAAATTGTCAGTGGTAATTTTATCGCTCATAGCGATATTGGCGCTCGCATTGACCGCTTGTAACGATCCAATAGAGCCGAACGAGCCGAACGAACATCTACATAACTTTTCGTCCGAATGGTCGTATAACGAAACCGAACACTTCCATAAATGCGACGGATGCGAAGAAACCAAGGACAACGCCGTCCATACCTACGATGAGAACGATATATGTACCGAGTGCGGGTACAAAAAGGGTGGAAGCGTAGAACCCGAAAAGCCGAGCGAACATCAACATAACTTTTCGTCCGAATGGTCGTATA
>CANRNV010000072.1 GCA_947632125.1 uncultured Clostridia bacterium | reverse complement strand
GACATCGAGCCGCGCGATATGATTGAGTTGCCGTGCAAGATACCGATGATTGCCATAAACGAACAAGCATTGGCGTATCAGGTTGTGTACAGAAGTATATTAGGTACAGGCGAAATAGTGACAAGAATATTCGATAACGAAACCGATGCAGACGTGTTTTTGAGTTATTGCAAAAAGCGCAACAACTAAAAGGGGGTAAGCAATGAGAGTAGACATAAGAATAATTGGCACAGAAAAGGACGCAAAACTGCTGAAAAAGATAATCAAGCAGTATATGGAAAAGACAAGGTCGGTTGTGGAAAAAGACAACTGCGAGTGCTACATCAGGTTGATAGAAAAGGCGGTGGGTGAAGCGATATGAAAGCAATTTTAATACCAATACAGCCGCTTGATTGCGAGCGTATCTCAAAAGGAAAAAAGAGAGTAATTATTACCAAGCGCAAGCCGACGTTGGAAACGCCGTTTAAGTGTTACATCTATTGCACAAAAAAGACAAGGAAAGATGGGTTAGGGGACTATGTTTTTTACGAGGACGAAAAGGGTTTTATCGAAGAAAACGGTGTGCGTTTTTCGCCTTTGAGAACAAGCAAGGTTATCGGCGAGTTTGTGTGCGACAGAATAGACGAATACAAAAATAATTTTTGTGCGTGGCGCGATAAAAATGGCAAACAATTTGATGTGGGAAAATTATTATCAGATGCTTGCCTGACGCTTGACAAGATGTCTAATTATATTTCAGGCTCAGTTAAATTCTACGGCTGGAACATTTCCAATCTCAAAATCTACGACACGCCGAAAGAGTTGGGGAAGTTTAGAGTTGTTGACGAAAATGCCGTGAAAAATTGTCAATATAGAGAAAGAATTTGTGTAAAGCCAGATTTTGTCAACAGAGCGCAATTAAAAGGTGGTTATATTTGTGCAAAGGACGAGATAACGCCACATTGGTGCGAAAAGTGTTTATCGAAACACATAACCCGCGCACCGCAAAGTTGGTGCTATGTGGAGGAGATTGAAGAATGAGTTACGACTACAAGGCGAAGTGCAAATATATTAAGTGGGAAAAGGTTTGCGACAGGTGGATAAGTGAGTGCAGAAACAAAAACTGCTATTACTACGGCGATGAGTGCGTAGAAAAGCAAGGTTACGACAGTGAGCCGTGCGACGATAAAGAGGTACGAGAATGACAAACAAAGAATTTGGAATAGAACTTGTGCGCAGGTTGCAGGAAGTGGACGACACTTGCTCCACTTGCATCCATTGTTGCTCCAACATCGAGGTTGGCGACTTGCAAACCTGCTATGAGGGAATGAAAGCGTTTGCGGAAAAGGAGAAAAAGCAATGACGGAAGAAAAGCGGATACAGCTACTGGAACAGATCGCCGACATTACAACAGACTTGCTATTTTGCGACGATGAGAGGGAGACAATTTTATGTGAAGAAATTCTTTGCGTAAAGTTGGCAAGGCTCGGATATGTGCGGAAAGCGACAACGGCTACGACAAATTATTGGTACGGAACAAATAAGAGTAGTTATTATAAGGGCTTTTTGGAAGTTTATCGGAGAAAACAGCGGAGGCACAGGAATGACGGATAAAAAACAGCTTACAAGTAAGGCTATTTGTGATAAAGGCGATAGCTTTGATTGCGGCTATCATTCTTGGGCGAAAGAAAAGCACAAAGAAAGAGTGGCAAAAAATCCCGACCGATTGAAGTATGCCGAACAGGTTTTGTCGAACAACTTAATCCCGTTTAAGATTTGCAATGTATCGACTACGCAGATAAATGTTTACATAAACGGAAAGATATATACCTTTTATGCAGGGACGGGCAAAATTCAAGGATACAACAGAATCCGTGGCATAAATTCATTTGTTAAATTATGTAAGTCGAAAATGATAAAAAGCGAGGTTAAGCAATGACTAACAGAGAATGGCTCGAAAGTTTGAGCGACGAAGAGTTGGCAGAAAAATTGTATGATTGCAGTGAATGTATATTTGATGGATCTTGTATCGGAGAATATTATTGTGAAGATGGGCACTTGAAGTGGCTCCGAGCCGAACACGAGGAGACAAACAATGGATAATAGAGAATGTGCGTTTTGCAGAATGTACGATAGAGCAAAAAAGATAGACAGCAGTTGGGATGAAAGATATAGAGGGAATTTTTCGCCTCGCTATTATGCGGCGTTACAAGTTACTCACTACGACAAAGATATAGAGGAAGAAGTAGGAAGTTTTACTTATAATTCAGTCCCACTACATTACTGCCCGTACTGCGGAAAGAAATTGAGGTGAATTATGACGGAGTTGGAAAAATACAAAAGGGCGTTGAAATTGGCGTGTTACAGAATAAGGGAAAAAGACGACGAATATTGTTGCCCCGACCCCGATTGTAAATGTGCAGACGTTCAGTGTTCGGCAGATGATGTCCGTTGCGATATTTGTTGGAATAACTATTTTTTGAAACAAGCGGAGGCGCACGATGAGTAGAGAACAAATATTAGAGGCAAAACTTGATTTTGCGGAAAAAGAGGCGCAAGCGTTGATTGAGCGGTATTTTGAGCAAGAGCGGAAAATCAAAGATTTGAACAAAAGGCTTGCCAATGCAGATGTTGAGCGTGACAAGGCAGTGGAAAAGGCAATCAAAGACACAAAATTCACGGTTGAGAAAGACACGGTGCAGAGAGTTTGCGACATTATCGACGATTGCGTTGGAATGGCGGTGTATCAGTACACGGACAAAATACGCAAAAGCTACAAGATACCGACAAAGTACGGATACGAGGAGTGAGGCGGCAGAAGATGATTGGCAAGATGAGTGTAGGTGCTTGGGACGTGCGCACACCACGAATTTGGAGCATAGACGGCAAAGTAGACGGACAAGGCAGAGTACATTTACCGAGGAAACTTGCAAAGCAGATCGGGGTTGACTTTGGAGACACAGTGCAGTTTGAGAAACGCGACGGCGAAGTGTTTATACGGATTTACAAAGGAGAATAAAAATGACAGTATTTGAAAACAGCTGGAGCAAAAATCTTGAAGATCATTTTCGCAGTGGCTTTGCGTCCGATATGAACGCAAAAATGAACATAGAAGATTTTTACACGCCTGACGGCAGACAGATTTATGCCACAGTAGAAATTGACGGAGTAACATACGAGGTACATTATTGGTACGCACAAGCCTATCTGCCCGTTAAAGACCCGAATTACATAATGGACTATACTTTTATGATAAAGTGGTCGGGGAGTATTTGTGCGCAGTTTGAGGCGAGAAAAGACAATTTGATAACCGTAAAACGGTTTAATAGTGTTTTGGGGGCAGACAATGAAAATTGAAGTTGATGAAATAGAACTTGACAAATTGGAAAAACTTTTTTCGTACTTTTTGGGTAAATGCAGAGATGAGATAATCAAAGAAAGTGGCATTACGGAAGAAGATAATGAACTGCAAAGGTATATCAAGTGTATGAATTATCTTGATAAAATCTATGAGGAAGAGTGCAAAAAATACCCCGAAATGTGGTATCATTACGGTTTTTTGGGGAGTAAGGCAAAATGAAACAAGTGGGATCGGATAAATGATCGACCAAGTACGGTTACGATTGAGGATACGGCGAAAAAAAACGAATACCAAGAAAAAAACAAAAGGAGATAAACAAATGAAAAAAAACAAGAACAAAGCGAAACAAACAATTACTGAACTTGAAACCGTTCGGACGATCGACCTGGCGACAAAGAACGAATTGGACAAGCTGTATCAAACGGACATCGTTGCTTTTGCGCGGCTGTTGTACGAAAAGACGGAAATAACGACAATGGAAGTCGCGGCTTGCCAATTTATTGACAAAGACGGAAACGTTGTCGGCGATAATCTTTACGATTGCAGCGTCGATGATATTTTGGAAGAGGCGGGCATTGAGATCCAACTTTAATAAGGGGCAGAATGAAAGAACAGAAACAAGAACCAACGAAATTCCGCAGCAAAAAGAACGAGATCTTTGCAAGACAAGCCGTCCGTGAATGGATGCGCTATTGGGGCAAATACGATAAGCCGTTTGAGTTTAACATTGCCGTGACGGAGCTGAACTCCAAAAAGGAAACAGAGAAATGAAACAATACGGCTACGTTTATGTTTGTACAAATGCGGAATATTGTGGCGGTGGTAAGACGGGGCAGCCTGTTCCGCAAAGTTGCCTTGATTTTCAAAAAGACTATGCGGGACATTACTTTTTTGCTTGTATGCAAAAGGTTAAACGGCAACAGCAGATGTGCATATTTGATTTAGGTGACGACAAATGACGGCAGAATATATGCAAGCCGAAATAGACCGCGTAGTAATGGCTTTGAGACAGACGAAATCAAAGTATTTGCGGAACGACTACAACAAATACCGCCAAAGGCTCTACAACGAGCGTAGACGGCTGAAACGTGACAATTTAGTTGAAAAGCTAATAGCAATATTAAATAATATATGAAAACGAAATATGAGCTTGACAACATCTACTGCGTGGACTGCTACGAGGCGATAAAGGACATACCCGATAAGAGTATTGATTGTATTTACACTGATATTCCATACTTGTATGTGCAAGGTGGAGTTGGACATAGCGAGTTAGGCAATCGCGCAGGGCGTAAAAGGGAACAACTGCGCCCCATATCTGACGGCATTGACTTTGCAATATTTGACGATTTTTGCAGAGTATTAAAGAGAATAAACGTTTTTATTTGGTGCAGTAGATTACAGATGTTAAGCGTTATGAAATACTTTATAGAGAATAAGGGCTGTTCGTTTGAGTTACTGACTTGGAATAAGACTAACCCTATTCCGCAGACAAATAATGCTTGGTTGCCCGATATTGAATATTGCTTATATTTTAGAGAGGCTGGCGTTAGGTTAAATGACGGGTACGAACTAAAAAGTAAGTGGTATATGTCGGGTGCAAACAAAACAGACAAGGACAGATTTGAACACCCTACTTGTAAGCCTTTATCTTTTGTGCAACGGCATATACAACACGCTACTAACGAGAGTGATATTGTGTTCGATCCGTTCGCAGGAAGTGGTACAAGTTTGGTTGCAGCAAAGAATTTGGGACGACATTATTGGTAAAAGCGATTGCAGAACCCGACGCGCCCGAAAACCGCGATGGCTTTTGGTGTTTTGACCTTTGCAAAGATTGTCAAAAAGAACTTGACGAGTTTATGTTAAAATATAATTTAGGAGAAGAAGAATGAGAGAGATATTATTTAGGGGCAAGCGTATAGACAACGGAGAATGGGTGTATGGCGATTTGCTGACACAGCGATACTTCGAAAATCGTTATTTTATTCTGCCCGAGTGGGGAGAAGATGAAATGTACCTATTTGAAGTTGATTATGAGACAGTCGGGCAGTACACAGGTTTGACGGACAAGAACGGAACAAAGATTTTTGAGGGCGATGTGGTAAAGTTTACAGACAAATTGGACGGCGAACTTATAGGCGAAATATTTTACGATAGCGAAATGCTTGATTGGCGAGTGTATGTCCCAATACTTCGTACTGTGTATTTTTTGGCAAACAGCAGAAAAGGCAAATGCGAGGTTATCGGCAACAAGTGGGACAACGCAGATTTGTTGGAGGGCAAAAATGGATAAGGAAAAAGAAAGAAAAGAATTTG
>CANRNV010000071.1 GCA_947632125.1 uncultured Clostridia bacterium | reverse complement strand
GCGAAATAACTTCATACCATTTGTTATGACGTTAGCGGCGTTTTTATTACTTATTTCGACAATTTATCGCAGCCCCGCAGCCCTCGCACTGCCGCGAAGGGGAGAAAAAGCGTCAGACAGCTCTTTGCACAGTGTAAAATCTATTATCTATTTGTTAAACCGCAAAAAAATACTGTAAAATCTAAAATTTCATATACTATTACACGCATAGTAATATATAAAACGTCAAAAATTTGTCATTCTTTGACAACAAATGCTTGCGGATCGCTTGAAGAATCGAGATTTTTTTTAGAATAGCCGCCGCAAAAAAGCCGCTTTTTAACCGTCATTTTACGAAATGAAACACTTTTGATCACGACTTACACCGAACCGAGTGAAACTACGCGTTTTTGTTTGCAGTCTACTTCTCACCGATTTAGCACACTACCAAGCACACTACCGCTGCGAAATTCCAACGGAAAACGCGCAATACTTTCGTCGATATTATCATGCAACGTAAGCCGAACTCAATTCACAAAATCGATATTTGCTGCTTGCCGTAATACACTTCATTTTGCGTTTTATCCGACTGTTTTTTTTCGGCATAGATTTACCCAAAAATGCACTCCCAAACAAAAAGTCCTATAAGAATGTTTGAGTGCGAAGTAAATGAAATACAGAAGCCTACTCCCATATCAAATCGGAATTTGAGCAAGCGGAGATGCGCGTGTCGCACACAGTAGCGAACAGAGCGAAAATTCCGTTGCAAGCGACGACCTGCGCGGCGCTTGCAGCCCTTGCGGGGGATGGCGGGCGTGGCGCGTTAAACCAATCGCCACGGTGTGGTGTTGGTAGCTGCCACGAGAGGGCGCACAAGTATATAAATGTACCCGTGCGCCCGTATACCTTAGAATATGCGACTCCCCGCCGAAAGTACAAATAATGCAAGCCGAGGTGTCCTCGGCTTCCTTAGTAGTCCGACCAAGTCTGCGCTTGCGCCCCGTCAGGGGTCGGTTGCGCAGTCAACCGTACAGACTTGCGTTTGGTCGGTGGCTCTGATGACAAATAAAGGGACGAAGATTGCTCTCCGTCCCAATGTTTTGGCGTAGCCGAAAATGCACGTACAGCTATGCGAAAAACCTATTTTTTGTCGGCAGTATTATATTGAAGTCATTACGGCAACAATTAACAGTACTACCAAAACAAACTTCTTTTTCATGTTACTACCTCCTAATTTTTTTTGAGCCTTTCGACTCAGATTTTATTTATATAACAGTCGGTATTTTAGAGCAGGGGGCTATGCTCCTAATATACCAACGTCATACCAACAATAGCAAAATTATCAAAATTACCAAGGTTAGTAATGTTGAATGAAAGATCGCTACTTTCCGTCTCTAATTGAATTTCCGCATCAAAGGCACAGTCAAGTTTACCATTCCAAGTATCATCACCTTTATCCTTTTTGAATTGAACACCATTTACGGCAAATTGTACCGTCGTTGCTGTCGAATACGGAACGATCTTGAAAGTTATTTTTTTGATTTGGTGTTGTGTTGTAATTGCAATAGACGCGCCTTCTGTCGCTGAACTGTAACCCAAACCCATTCCCGCAGCAGGAGTTATAACGGACTTCAATCCCGTAACGGTGAATGCCGTGATTTCAGTTTGGTCCGGCGACCATTGGTTGATTGTGCTGATTATATCTCCCGATACAGGCTTTTGATATAGCGAACTGAGCAATTTGTTGTCCATCTTTGCTGTGTCGATCCAATTAAGAATAACACTGTTTTCCGCTTGGTATTCCAATTTGATACCTACAATAGCAAAGTTGTCGAAATTACCAAGGTTAGTAATGTTGAATGAAAGATCGCTACTTTCCGTCTCTAATTGAATTTCCGCATCAAAGGCACAGTCAAGTTTACCATTCCAAGTATCATCACCTTTATCCTTTTTGAATTGAACACCATTTACGGCAAATTGTACCGTCGTTGCTGTCGAATACGGAACGATCTTGAAAGTTATTTTTTTGATTTGGTGTTGTGTTGTAATTGCAATGGACGCATCGGCTGTCGCTGAACTGTAACCCAAACCCATTCCCGCAGCAGGAGTTATAACGGACATCAACCCCGTAACGGTGAATGCCGTGATTTCCGTTTGGTCCGGCGACCATTGGTTGATTGTGCTGATTATATCTCCCGATACAGGTTTTATATATAGCGAACTGAGCAATTTGTTGTCCATCTTTGCCGTGTCGATCCAGATATATTCAGCGATACCGCTGTCAACTTTCTGTTCTGTAACAGTTATTGTACAAGGATTAGAAGATGTAACTTCACCCACCTTTGCGGTGATCTTCACGTCGCCGGCGGCAACGCCTGTTACAAGACCATTCTCGTCCACAGTCGCCTTGGTGTCGTCAGAAGAATCCCATTCCAAGCCTTCAAACGGAGCGTTTGCGGGGACGGGAGTCGCGTGAAGTTGAACGGTGTACTTGGCTTTCAGTTCGACGCCTTCCTCTGCTTCGGTAATGACGATATCCGTCAAAGCAGGGAATTCGCAAGATTTCATTTCACAAGGAGTTTGCGCTACATAAGCACTCGATTGTTTGTTTAACGGGGCGTAGACTACCACTTCGCAACCGTCCAGCCACCCGTTCTCGTTCTTGGTTATACTACTAATCGTTGAGACACTGCCTACCCACAATTTTTTGTTATTGCTTCCGGCAAGATTTAACTCCCACGCTGTTCCACTCAGGCGGGTTTTCGACCCTTCCATAACAGTGCCTTTTATATAAAAGTTGTAGTTATCTCCGCCACCGTAGGTAAATGTGTCGCTTACATTGTCCATAACTGCCGCCATAGAGTTATACACTCTGTCCATCAAATCAATTGCTTCATCAACGGTGAGCGCGTTTTCAATAGTGTCGCCCTTTATGTTGGTGTTTATGGTGACGGAAACTTTCTTGTCAGTTCCTTTTGCGGTTGCGGTAATAATAGTCGTTCCTTTTTTACCTGCAAAAGTTACAATGCCGCTTTCAACGGTAGCAACTTCTTGGTCGGAACTCGTCCATTCAACGTCTTGCGGAGCATTGTTGGGCTTTACGCTTGCAACAAGGCTGATTGTGTTGCCTGTAATAGGAAGCATAGGAACTTCGCCCGCTCTGTCAAGTTCGACAGACTCAACTGTCGCCGCCTCGACCTTTTCATAGTGAATTACAACGGGGTTGTTCTGGAAGTAATACGCTGTGGCAAGAGTTACCGCGCCGTCATACAAGTTGTCTACCTGTCCGTTGTAATAGTTACCGCCGAGATAACGTGTTTCGTCGGAATATGTTGCGCAGAACGTGTCGTACTCTGTACTCCATTTCCATTCGATTGCGTCATTGCTCGGAGTGTTTACAAGACGCATATTTTTATATGTACCGTTGAGATATGCCTCAAGATATTGACTACCTATCTTCAACGTATATTTATCATTTTCATAAATGACGGTCAAAACAGCAACAGTTGCATCCGAATGGCTGACAATCAATCCGCCCTTGCTACCAATAGCACCCGTTACATACCAAACAAGATTGTTCGTTTCGTCGCGCAACACAATGTTGTAGTTGCCGGACGCAAGAGGTTGTTTGGGTGTTCCGTGTCCGGGACATTTGTCCGCGCAAACGGGATCTTGGCAAGTCGCGTCGGTGCATTTGCCGCAGGTGGGGCAAACGTGCTTGCAGGTGTGAGTTTCAGGTTGGGGCGTCAGCTTGGGGATCTCGACGGGCTTGGAAATTTCGTTTTTGCCGTCTTTATCCGAGAACAGCTTGCCACAAACATCGCATTTCCAATATGCCTCGTAGCCTGCCTCTTGCAATGTGGCATCCTTTTGGGCTACTGCCGTGAGTTTGTGACCGTTCTTTTCACATTCGTCCTGCGGTTTGCACGCCGCGATGACGGATACAAACGTGAACAACATTGCCACAACAAACAACAACGCTATCAATTTTTTGGTTTTTGTCATAGTGTTTCTCCTTTTAAAATTTTTAGGGCAAAATTATACCGATTGCCCCACTCGGTTTTTAGATAATCGGTTGCCTCGACAGAGGAGAGTTCGGCACGGCAAAACTTGTTTGCCGTACCAAACCGAAGTAAGATGTTCACCATTAGTTAGAAGATCATTTGCGCGCAATAAGATGAACAATCCGCAATGGATTTTGTTCATCTAATAGTATATTAGGTGTACAAAATGAGCCGAAATGGGCGTAAAAGTTAATTATTTTAACTAAAATCGACAAAAAAATAAAAAATTTGGGTTTAGGTATTTACTTTTGGGCGGTCACAGTGTATAATTAGTATGTAATTTGTTCGCCTAATATACTATTAGATGTACATTTTTGACGGAGCTGTTCGACAGATTCTGTCAATTTTTTTTCGACCAAACGCAAATCTGTACGGTTGACTGCGCAACCGACCCCTGACGGGGCGCAAGCGCAGATTTGGTCGGACTACTGCGGAACAACCTACATGGTTGTTTATTGTTCAGACTTTCGCCGGGGGTCTTGCCCCAGCACCCCCAAGATTGGCTGCAATCTCGGCGCAGGTCCGCGATTGCAGACGAAATTTTCGCTATCTTCGCACGCGAAAATTCCTATTTGACATAGAAGCCGACTTCTATATTTTGTCACATTCACATTTTAATATTTTTCATAGAATCTATTTATGCAAACATTTTGCCGAGTTTGTTCATCATTTGAATTTTGTATTCCAACATGCTGTGAGCGTACCGTTTGAGCGTTACGGTCGGGTTTGTGTGCCCGAGCAACTCCGCAAGCGTTTTGACGTCCATTCCGCATTCCAGAGCGCGGGTGGCAAATGTGTGGCGCAGGGAATGAAACCCTTTATGCGGAATTTTGAGTTTGTTCAGTAACAACTCGAAACTGCGTTGGTAAGAACGGGGAAGTAACGGCTTACCATCGGCTTCTATTACATACTTACTTTTGCGTGCCTTGTACATTGTTTTGAGCAATGGTAGCAACTGTTTCGGAAATGGTATAATACGTAGAGAGTTTGCCGTTTTGGGCGCGTCCTCTATTCGTTTGCCGTTGAGATAGTAACAGGTCTTTTCCACCGTGAGCGTGCAAGCGTCCATATTTACGTTGTTCCACTCCAAGGCGAGCAATTCGCCCAATCGTAAGCCTGTGTACAGGCAGATAATTACGCCGTAGAGTTTGAGCTTTTTGTTTTTTTTGATGTGCGCCTCAATTTGCTTTTGTTCCAAGACGGAAAAACACTCAACCTTTTTCTCTGTCGACCTTGGGCGACAAATCTTGTTTGCCTCGTATGTGGCAACGTGACCTAACAGGTGCGCCGTTTTGAGAGAGTTTTGCAACACGGAGATAGTTACGTTTACCGTGCTTGCGGACAGCGGTTTGCCTATGCTTGGAGCGAGCAGGTCGGTTACAAATTGTTGCAACACGGATAATGTCAATTCGGACAATTCGTATTCGCCCAAACGCGGTATAATGCGCGCTACCGCTTGTGTGTAGATGTTGCAGGTGCGCGCCTTGCACGACGTTTTTACATAGTTGTTCAGCCAGATTTCCAGCCATTGATGGTACTTCATTACAAAAAAACTCCTTTTTGCTTTTATTGTACCCAACAATTGACTGTTTTACATTTGTGAGATACTTGCGTGTGCTTGTCTTGAAACAAGTCGGCTCGGCTGCGCCTGTCGCATCGAC
>CANRNV010000070.1 GCA_947632125.1 uncultured Clostridia bacterium | reverse complement strand
ACACAAATCGTCTCGATTTCTCCCGCTTCAACGGCGGCAATCAAGGCTTGAACGCCCGGTCTGTTGAAATTTACCCCGGAATACCCATCGTCAGTAAAATGACGGATATTCGTCAGGCCGTTCCTGTAAGCGAAATCTTCCAAGTATTTCTTTTGGTTGGTTATCGAGTTCGACTCGCCCACAAGGTCATCGTCCCTCGAAACCGCCTTTGACCGTCTCTTTTCATTTAGAAAAGTACGATTTCATCATCCTCAAAAATTATAGCCCTCCGGTACTGCCTATATTCAAAGTACCGTACGATGCAAAATCGCTGCTACCTTTCAAATAGTTGTTGTTCTCGTCCGCTACGGGATAGACCTTGTTGCTCATAGACGCCTTGGATTGGTCGAGATGGTCCATAATTATAAGCGACGAGTCTTTGAGCACCGACAAAGCGCCGTTGACCGTTACCGTCGCGCCGGGCAATATTGCATAGTTGTGATTAACGTCAAACTCTGCTCCGTTTGCAATAATAAAGTCAAAGTTGAACGGCACGGGGAAGATAACGCTTGCGGTGTCCGCAATGCTCATAAGCGTGAGCGACTCCGTCCTCGCCTTGCCCGATATGGTGACGGTGGTTTTGCCTATATCGCCGTCAAGGTTGTTGACGCCGCTACCGCTCACGAACAAAGTCTTTCCGCTCTCGTAGGTGCATACTACCGAACTTGCGCCGTCTTTGTCCTCCAAGGTAATAAGTCCGTAAGTTTTTATGTCCTTTTCGCCGTCCTTACCCTCGTAGCCTATTACGACTTGGTCGGTGGTGTTAAACAGCTCGCTCGCATACAGATTGCAGTGTGCCCAAAGCTTTGCGCCGTAGTTTACGGTAAGCCTGCTTTGAATGTTGATCATGGCGTAGCGAAGGAACGGCGATTGACCCATCATGTACAAATTAAGCGAGTTGTTGCCGCCCGCAAAGTCGGTGACGATAAACGGCTCGTAAATATCCGCTCCTTCCTGCGCTTCGATAGAGCCGCCTTTGATATAGCCGTAGGTGTCGATCACGCCGCCCTTTTGCACGGTGATCTTGCCGCTTTTTCCCAAGTTCAATTGACCGTAGTAACCCGAAGTGTGACCTTGATAGCTGTCCGTAGCGTCTTGCGAAGTTACGCCGCCTATTTCGAGCTTGCCGCCGTCCTCTATCGTAAGGTTTACGCCGTCACCAAGCGTAACATTGAACTGTCGATAGTTCGTGGTTTTGTATTGATAATTGTCCGTCTCTACAAGATCATCGTCCACAACGGAAGATTGACCCTCGAAAAGACGTCCGTAGATATCGCCCGTCTCTTCGATATACTTTTTTGTATGACCGAACGCACGACCGGTGGAGTATTTGTTTGTGTCGGAATCCTTATAGTAAGGAATTTTTATCGTTATGTCTTTGGGAACGGTTATATTGCCCGTATTGAAAGACGTATAATCCTTATCGTCACCGTAAAGAGCCTCGGAGGCATTGACGGTAAAATCCGTATTTGTAAAAACTACCGATCGGTTCTTGCCCGAATAGGATGCCGACTTTTGCGCTTCGGCAATCGCCTGTTGAAGGGTCTTGTATCTAAAATCCTTTCCCTCCTTGACGGCGACCTCATTGTCCACATAAAATTCCCTTTGGGTGACCTGTGCGCCGAGCATCGCAACGCCCTCTTTGAGTTCGCTAAGCGGTTTGTCGGTGATTTGATCCGCCAATAATTTGATATCCGAATTGAGCTCTTTCTGCTCTTCTATTAAGTTCGTAATAAGCTCTATGTTGCCCGAAAACAGAATGTTGCGGCTTATATTTACATCGACGCCCGAATCGGGGTCGCCATAAGTAAGGGTCGTTAGCGTGTCGGGAAGTACGACCGCCATGCTCGCATACTTGTCGCCCTCCAACTTGCTTAAATCAAATGTGGTGCACTCTTCGTGGAAGATGATCCTCATCACATTGTTTGCCGGCGTTCCGACCGTATGCCAGCCGTTTCCGTCCGATCGTTCCTCTATGACGAATTGATGCAAATTGCCCTTTTCATCCACATATACGGTGGAGTTGACGACGTCTGCGATCTTTTGCATTATATCGTGATTTCGCCCATTTTGCTTAACATCGCCCAACGCCGACTCAATGTCATTAAGCACGTTTACAAATTTTGTTTCCGAATTTATATTGTGCAATGCGTAAATGGCTTCGGCAAGCTTGTTGCCCTGTGTGCTTACGATTATTCTGTCCTTAAAGATCTCCTCCGCCGAGTACGGATATTCTTCGAGGCGTCCGTCGGTGCCCTCTGCGCTTACGGTGATGATCGTTCCGTCCGTGCTTTTGAGGGTCTTTTGTAAGTTCATCCTCTCGAACTTCTTGCTCTCCTTGTTGTAAACAATGACCATGTCCTTGTTCTTGGTGGCGAGTTTGTCCAAGCCGTTGTCACTAAGCAGCTTGCGAATGTTCTCGGCTGTCGCCGCTACGTCCTCGTCGAGATTGGTCGACAGAACCGTGTTCATATTGGTCGTAAGCTGTAAGTCCGCACTGTTGTTGGCGCTGTCGATAACGCCGACAAACGTGGGGATAAGTACAGCCGCAAGGATCGCTATGACTGCGATCACGATTACGAGTTCCACCAGCGTAAAGCCTACAAAAGAACTCCTTTTGCTTTTTTCCTTCATTTTTTCCTCCCTTATCTATACCCTCTTTTGGGGTAATTTAGGTACATAGAATAAGTTATTCTATGTACCTATTACTTAAAAAAGCGGAGATAAATTTATAGGAAAAGTGTAAATAGGGATAAATATCATATAAATGCGGCATAATTTTTATTAAAGCCGTATTTTTCGCTTGACTAACCCCACAAAAAGTGGTATTATTGGCAACAGAAAAGTACATAGAATAACTTATTCTATGTACTTTTTTTCGTTACCTTTATCACAATTAAAATAACCGAAAAATCCCCTGTTTTTATCCAAAACAAGGGGTTTTTTAAGCCTTTTTGGGCAATTTTAGAGTGTTTTGAAAATCAGCGAGGACGTACGAGAAATGTGATAGTTCACAATTTTAACATATTCCACTTTTTATAAAAAGCAGAGCAAAAACTTTTGAGGGCGGGTTGTGCGTAATGTTTCTCCCCTAACTCCGTTTCGCTTGGGCGTGTTATCATAAGGCGAATCCCCTCAGGCGCTACGCGCCAGCGTGCTGTGACTGAGGGGATTCGCCGCTTGATACGCTATTATAGTAATAACGCTATTACAAAGCGGAAAAACAGGTACACAAAAAACTTTTGAGCGCAAACGCGGAAAGCATTTTCCGTGTTTGCGCCCTCAAAAGTTTTTTGAGCAACTTTTTTACAAAAAAGTTGCATAAAAACAACTACTCTTGTTTTACATACGTGCCGTCGACGTTTTCGTTGCCGGATATCAATTGCGCGCCGTCCATTTCGATTTTAAGACTGAACGCATTACGGTGAAGATTGTCATCGGGCGTGCAATAGATCTGATCGTACATCGTGCCCTCATAATTGGTGTCGTAGGCGATCGAGAAAATGTCGTCATTGGCAGTTCCGGTAAGGACGAGGCTGCCCATATAGATATCGATTTGATAGTTCTTCCCCTCGACCTTATAGGTCCCGTCGAGTCCTACGGGCAAATTGTCGATTACATACACATTGCCGCCCATAGTGATCGAGCTTGTCGCCGCGTCGTAGCTGCAAACGATATCGTCCGAACTGCCCGCGAACAAAGTTATCCTGCCCGCAGCCCTATCAAACACCTTAACAACATACTGCTTATAGATCCCGCCCTCTTTTAGCACGACGTGCGCGGTTCCGTCAAAGATAAGCGACGCCTTGCTCTTTTTGAACGTGCCCCTAAGCAAATTGATATCGGTAGTCGCCGCCTCGCACATGCGGGCAGCGTAAACGTTAGCGTCGTCCTTTTGGGCGAGCAGCGCGTCCTTTGCCTCGTCATAATAGAGCGCTTTGGTCGGCAAACCGAACGAAGCGAGCGTTCCGAGCCTTTCAAGCGTGAGCTCGCCGTCATTATACTTCATAAAGCCGTAATAGGACTTGGCGTTCATTGACGAAGTGACGGTTACAATGCATTTTTCCATATCGAACTCCCAGGTTCCGTCCTCACGGAAGAAAGCGCCGCTTGTCTGCAACGCCTTGGGGAGCAAGGAAATATCCAACGCCCTTGTGTAGAGCCTCGTTTCGATTTTGGAGCCGCTGCTGACACTTTCGCCGATTCGATCGGGCGTTTGTTCGTCGAAGCCAAACGACACTTCCTTGCCCGTGTTGCCGAGGCAAACAAGCTCCTTATTGTCCTCGTCGTACTCGGAAATAAAGTACCTGACCTTATCATTGTTTACGCCGGAGCTGGTAATAACCGTGCCCTCCGTAATGTCCACCTCGATAACGAGTTTACCCAAAATCAATACTCTGCCGCCGGTTGTTTCCATGTAACTGTAATACATGTGGACAAACTCGCCGTCAACTTCCTCGGGAATACCCGACTTGGAGTACTCGGGCTTGCGACAGGTAAAAATATCGGCGACAGATGTATAGTTAGAGCATCCGTCCTTGATATAATCGTACCATAAGCACGCATAACTGCCCCGCTCACCTTGCAGATCCATACTCCAACCGTATCTCTTAGCACCGGAGTTTTTCACCTCTTTCTCTTTGGTAATGGTATACACCTTTTCCTCGCCGTCAAGATCGACAAAAGTTACGGTCGTGTCACCTATGACATATTTGCCGTTTGCGACGTAAAATTCCCCGTCGAACTTAACGGGACGCCCCTTGGCAAGAACGGTGTTTCCGTAGGTAATTGTGTTGTCCTTAAACGTAACGACCTTTTCGACTGCGCTTTCGCCGTCAGCCTTAATAGTGAGCTCGCCGCTCATGTCGTCAAAGCCCGAAATTGCGTACTCGCCGCTTATGTCATCAAAGCCGCTTAACTTAACCGTATCGCCGAGTATATCGATGTAATTGGTCTTATCTTCATCGTAGTAGGTCCCGTTAAGGTTTTCGGGAAGCACTATCGGCTCGTCGGGATTGTCCGGGTTGTCCGGAGTGTCCGGGTTGTCCGGAGTGTCCGGGGTATCCGGAGTGTCCGGGTTGTCCGGAGTGTCCGGAGTGTCCGGAGTATCGGGATTGTCGGGATTGTCCGGGTTGTCCGGTTGGTCCGGCGTGTCGTCGCCTTTCCAATTGGGATCGGGTGTATCGCACATGGTGCACTTTCCGTTTTCGTAGTTATGCACACCTGTAGCGGGAATTACGCAGTCGGCTTCGTCGATTTGGTTGCCCTCTTCGTCGAACCATTCGCCGCAGGTCAAACACTCTTTGTGCGCGCGAGTACCGTCTTTTACACAGGTAGCCGCCACTTCTGCTACTTCGTCGAACTTATGCTCATGTTCGGGCGCACAAGCCAACAAGAGCGAACTTAGTACCATAAGTACGCATAGCACGATCGGTAAAAAGATCTTTTTTATATGAACCTCCATAATTTTTTATAGTTTAACATAATCGCCCGCAAAAGTCAAATATTATAGTATGCGCTTCTGCTTTTTGAAAAAAGCTTCTCCGCTTTTTATAAAAAGTGGAACAAAAATTTTTATGGGCGTCTGCTTTTTGAAAAAAGCAGAATAAAAACTTTTGAGGGCGGGTTGTGCGTAATGTTTCTCCCCTAACTCCGTTTCGCTTGGGCGTGTTATCATAAGGCGAATCCCCTCAG
>CANRNV010000069.1 GCA_947632125.1 uncultured Clostridia bacterium | reverse complement strand
TTTATATCGACGAGGAATCCGAAAACGACTACTGCGAATTGTAAGAGGGGCTATTATTGTTACTTTTTTGAAAAAAGCAATACAATAAAATGCAAAAAAGTGATACAATAAATCGGGGCAGAGCAATTGACAAAGGCGGAGCGGTATGATAAAATATTTACATACGGAGGAAGTATGGTTTCCAAGGAAAAATACGCGGCGTATTTGAATATTCTTAAAATGGAGTTGGTGCCGGCTCTCGGGTGTACCGAGCCCATTGCTCTTGCGTACTGTGCGGCAAAAGCGCGCGCGACGCTAAACGCCATGCCCGATCGGGTCAAGGTCGAGGCGAGCGGCAACATAATAAAGAACGTGAAAAGCGTGATCGTTCCGCACACGGGCGGCAAGAAGGGCATTGCGGCGGCGGTAGCCATAGGTATTCTTGCGGGCGACGCGGACGGGGCATTGCAAGTGCTCAGCGGGGTAACGCCGAAGCAAGAGAGGGAACTTGACGGATATTTGAAGTCGACCGAAATTTCGGTAGCCGCTCTCGAAAGCGACAACGTGCTCGATATGATCGTCACGGTTTACGGCGGCGGGAGCGAGGCGAAAGTGCGCATTGCAGGCAAGCATACGGACGTGGTGCACATCGAAAAGGACGGCAAGACGCTTTTCGACAAAGCGGCGGAGGCGGGCAAAAAGAGCGAGGACTATTCGCTTCTTTGCATGAACGATATCTGCGACTTTGCGAGGACGGTAGGCATAGACGACGTAAAAGCGCTCCTCGATATGCAAATCGAGTACAACGGCGCGCTTTCGGACGAGGGGCTTAAAAACGACTACGGCTCGAACATAGGCAAGGTGTTGCTTTCCACATACGGCAACGACATTCACGTGCGTGCGAGGGCGAAAGCGGCGGCAGGCTCGGACGCGCGTATGAACGGTTGCACGATGCCGGTGGTCATCAATTCGGGCAGCGGCAACCAAGGGATCACCGTTTCGATGCCCGTTGTCGAGTACGCAAAGGAACTCGGGTCCACAAAGGAGAGCCTGTACAGGGCGTTGGTACTTTCCAACCTGACGGCAATTTACATAAAGACGGGGCTTGGGACGCTCTCCGCATATTGCGGGGCGGTCAGCGCGGGCGCCGCAGCGGGCGCGGGCATAGCGTATCTGCACGGGGCGAGCGTCGCCGTCATCGAGCAGACGGTCGTCAACGCGCTTGCCATAGCGTCGGGCATAGTGTGCGACGGAGCAAAGGCTTCGTGCGCGGCGAAGATAGCGGTTGCGGTCGACGCGGGCATCTTGGGCTACGAGATGTGCGCCATGGGTCAGCAATTCAACGGCGGCGACGGCATCGTGTCGCAGGAGATCGAAAAGACGATACGCAACGTGGGACTGCTCGGCAAAGACGGCATGCACGAAACCGACAAAGAGATCTTGTACATTATGACCTGTTGCGACTGATCTTTATCGAAAAAAACAAAACACAAATTCGAGCGCAAGAAGCGGACATTGCTTTCTGCGCTCGATTTTTTTAAGCCCCATATCCTAAAAACTTATGGTTTTGCAACTTTTTCAGCCTCGCTCCCGTCGTCGCCTGTCGGACGCTCTCCGAGATCGTTCCCCGTCGGACGCTTTCGACTGTTCGGTCGCAGACCTGCCTTTGTCCAATCCGCCGCTTTTTCCGTCGCCCGTGTCCGTCCGTGTTACCGTCGCTCAAACTGTCGCCGTTCGGTCGCCCAATCCTTTGCAGTTCGGTCGCCCAAGCTGTCGTTGCTCCAATCCGTGCAAAATAAAAATACAAAAATTTTTCGGATACCGCCGTTATTTTGTTGTGAAAAACGGTCGGAAGTGGTAAAATAGATATCAATAAAATTATGGAGGCAATTATGCGATTTTCCAAGGAAGTCGAAAATATGGTATGTGTTGCCAAGGGTCCCGATCACGGACCCGCGCCCATACCCGAAGAGGGCAAGTGGGTCAAGGCAAAGGAAATTTGCGACATAAGCGGACTTACGCACGGCATAGGTTGGTGCGCACCGCAGCAGGGCGCCTGCAAGCTGACGCTCAATGTCAAGAGCGGAATAATAAAAGAGGCGCTTGTCGAGGTCATCGGCTGCTCGGGCATGACCCATTCGGCGGCAATGGCGGGCGAGATCTTGCCGGGCAAGACCATACTCGAGGCGCTCAACACCGACCTCGTGTGCGACGCCATCAATACGGCGATGAGGGAGCTGTTTCTTCAAATCGTCTACGGCAGGAGCCAATCGGCGTTTTCGGATGACGGGCTCGAAATAGGCGCGGGGCTCGAGGATCTGGGCAAGGGACACCGTTCGCAGACGGGCACGATCTACAGCACCGAGCTCAAAGGCGTAAGGTATCTCGAGATCGCCGAGGGATACATCACGAAGCTCGCGCTCGACAAGGACAATCTCGTAGTGGGTTACGAGTTCGTTCGTCTCGGCGTAATGATGGACAAGATCAAGGCGGGCATGGACGCGAACCAAGCGCTCAAAGAGGCGACGGGGCATTACGGACGGTTCGACAATGCGGCAAGATACATCGACCCGCGCAAGGAGTAAGGAGGCAACAATGATAACTTTCGAAGGATACGATAAAAGAATAGAGGGCATCACCGCCGCGCTTAAAGCCAATGGGATAAAGGACCTCGAAGAGGCGAGGAAGATTTGCCTTGACAAGGGGATCGACGTCGACGCGATCGTAAAGGGCACCCAGCCCATAGCGTTTGAAAACGCAAGCTGGGCGTACACCGTGGGTTGCGCCATCGCCATAAAGAAGAACTGCCGCCGTGCAGCCGACGCCGCCGTCGCAATAGGCGAGGGCTTGCAGGCGTTCTGCGTGCCCGGTTCGGTAGCCGAGCAGCGCAAAGTCGGGCTGGGACACGGCAATCTTGCGTCGATGTTGCTCGACGAAAAGACGCATTGCTTCTGCTTCTTGGCGGGACACGAAAGCTTTGCGGCAGCCGAGGGCGCGATCGGCATAGCCAAAACGGCTAACAAGGTGCGAAAAAGTCCGCTTAAAGTCATTCTGAACGGGCTCGGCAAGGACGCCGCAATGATCATCAGCCGAATAAACGGCTTCACGTACGTGCAAACCGAGTACGACTACTTTTCCGGCAAGCTGAATATCGTTAGGGAGATACCCTATTCGGACGGCGAGCGCGCCAAGGTGCGTTGCTACGGTGCGGACGACGTGCGTGAGGGCGTCGCCATAATGCAGTTCGAGGACGTGGACGTGTCGATCACGGGCAATTCCACCAATCCCACGAGGTTCCAGCACCCCGTTGCGGGCACGTACAAAAAGCTTTGCTACGACACGGGCAAGAAGTACTTCTCGGTGGCGTCGGGCGGCGGTACGGGCAGGACGCTCCACCCCGACAACATGGCGGCAGGTCCCGCTTCGTACGGCATGACCGACACGATGGGCAGAATGCATTCCGACGCTCAGTTCGCGGGCTCGTCGTCGGTGCCGGCTCACGTCGAGATGATGGGGCTTATCGGCATGGGCAATAACCCGATGGTCGGGGCTTCGGTCGCTTGCGCGGTCGCCGTCGAGGAAGCTTTGACAAAATAACGCTCGATCGATAAATGAGTGACGGGAGAGGACTTTATTCGTCCTTTCCCGTTTTCATATATATAAGGGCTTGGGCGGAACCGAGTAAAAAAGGACTTGCTTTTAAGTAAAAGAAAAAATAGTATAAAAAAATATTTTTTATGGCTCAAAATGCTTGATTTTTGTTTGACTTTGCCAAAACTTAATATTATAATAAGAGCGTAAATAAATTATTTTTCTTTATGGAGGATAAAGAATATGTCATACATTTCAGAAGTTCTTGCAGCTACCGAAGCCAAGAATCCCGGACAACCGGAATTCACACAGGCCGTCAAAGAAGTTCTCGAAACTCTTTCTCAGGTAATTGAGGCAAACGAAGCTAAGTACAGGCAAAACGCTTTGCTCGAACGTCTTGTCGAGCCGGATCGTCAAATCATGTTCAGGGTTCCCTGGACCGATGACAAGGGCGTTGCACATGTAAACAGGGGCTTCCGTGTACAATTCAACAATGCAATCGGACCTTACAAGGGAGGACTTCGTTTCCATCCCTCCGTTAACCTCAGCATCATCAAGTTCCTCGGCTTCGAGCAGATCTTCAAAAACAGCTTGACCGGTTTGCCCATCGGCGGCGGCAAGGGCGGCGCAGACTTCGATCCCAAGGGCAAGAGCGATGCGGAAGTTTTCCGTTTCTGCCAAAGCTTCATGACCGAACTTTATAGGCATATCGGTGCCGACATCGACGTTCCCGCAGGCGACATCGGCGTAGGCGGAAGAGAGATCGGCTTCTTGTACGGCACATATAAAAGAATAACCAAACTTTACGAGGGCGTGCTCACCGGTAAGGGTCTTACCTACGGTGGTTCGCTTATCAGGACCCCGGCTACCGGCTACGGCGTTGTATACCTCGGCGAGGCTATGCTCAACGACCACGGCAAGTCGTTCAAGGGTAAGAGAGTTACCATCACCGGTAGCGGTAACGTCGCAATCTACTGCGCCGAGAAAGCTACCTCGCTCGGTGCCAAGGTCATCACCATGTCCGACAGCAACGGCTGGATCCTCGACGAGAACGGCATCGACGTAGAGGCTGTTCGTGTCCTCAAAGAAGAAAAGCGCGCTCGTATCTCCGAGTATTGCAACACCCACAAGGGCGCTAAGTACTTCGAAACCAAGTCGATGGACGAACTCCGCGTTTGGAGCGTTCCCACCGACATCGCTATCCCCGCAGCTACTCAAAACGACATCAACGTTCAACACGCTCAAGAGCTTGTTAAGAACGGCTGCCGTTGCGTCATCGAAGCTGCAAATATGCCGTCCTACAACGAGGCAGTTGCTATCTTCCTTTCCACCAAGGATATGCTCTTCGCACCCGCAAAAGCAGCTAACGCAGGCGGCGTAGGTACCTCCGCTCTTGAAATGAGCCAAAACAGCATGCGCCTCAGCTGGACCGCCGAAGAAGTCGACAGCAAGCTCCATGCTATGATGGTCAACATCTACAAGAACATGGCTGCCGCTGCCGAGAAGTACGGCCATAAGGATAACTTCGCTATGGGCGCAAATATCGCAGGCTTCGAGAAAGTCGCCGACGCTATGATCGCTCAAGGTATTCAATAATAAGTATAAGTTAATAAAAACGAATACAACAAAAAAGTCCCTCATCGAGGGACTTTTTTCCACTTTTTGAAAAAGCAGAGTGAAAACTTCTATGGGCGGACATCGTCGCAGTCTGCGCTATTTAACCCCACGAGTACAAGTATCTCGTGGGGACCCCGATGGCTGTTTGCTCGCAAGCTCGCAAACAAGCCGTTTACGCTTGCTTGCTCCTCTTCGCTTGCGTTAACAAGTAACGCGAGAGTTCGTTATTTGAGCGTTGTCCGCTTGATTGGCGTTAATTGTTAAGTTTTTATAAGGATAATCCCCTCAGCCGCCACAGGCGGCAGCTCCCCTTGTTTGACAACAAAGGGCGCCTTTTTTAGCGGTGTCGCTTTGCTCCGATTTATCATTAGCCAAGTTCAAACTGCAATATGTGTTGGAATTGTGAACTATCACATTTCTCGTACGTCCTCGAAAATTTTCAAAATACTCTAAAAATACCCATAAAACCAATAAAAACCCCCTTGTTTTGGATAAAAACGAGGGGTTTTCGGCTATTTTCGATTGTGATAAAGGTAACGAAAAAAGTACGTAGAATAAGTTATTCTATGTACTTTATTGTAAATATC
>CANRNV010000068.1 GCA_947632125.1 uncultured Clostridia bacterium | reverse complement strand
GCTTCACCCGTAGCACCCGTGGGACCGACGGGACCTGCTTCACCCGTAGCACCCGTGGGACCGACGGGACCCGTTTCACCGGTCGGACCTGTGGGACCGACGGGACCTGTTTCGCCCGTGGGACCGGCAGCGCCCGTTGCACCTGTGGGACCGGCAGCGCCCGTTGCACCTGTGGGACCGACGGGACCCGTTGCACCTGTGGGACCGACGGGACCCGTTTCACCGGTCGGACCCGTAGGACCGACTGCGCCGGCAGCACCCGTTGCACCTGATTCACCTGTCGGACCTGTTGCGCCCGTAGCGCCCGTAGCACCCGTTGCACCCGTGGGACCCGTTGCACCCGTAGGACCGGCAATGCTTAAACCGGTGGGACCCGTAGCTCCGGTGGGACCCGTAGCTCCGGTCGGACCGATCGGACCGGTAGGACCTGTGGGACCGATAACGCTCAAACCGATGGGACCGGTTGCACCCGTGGGACCTGTGGGGCCGGTAGGACCGATGGGACCGATAGGACCGACCATGCCTCGTGGACCCATGGGACCGACGGGGCCTACGGGACCTCGGGGACCCATGGGGCCTTGGCAAGTAGGTTCGCAGCAGTGGCAGTTATTGTTTGCGCATGGTCTGCGCCCGCAATAATTATCACAGTTATACATTTTTGTTCCTCCTTTGTTCTATACCATATTATTCTACATATAGGCAAGCCGTTACGTAAAAAGCGAAGAATTGTAGATCACGCGGCTGTCGTCGGGGGCGATTTTCGCAGCCAAGTCGTTGTGAAGCTTGGATTTTGCCTTGTCGCCCAAATGCCAGTAGCAGTAGCACAGCCTGAGGTGGGGGACAAGTCCACGATTTTGGGGCGAAACGAAAGTTATGTTTCTATCGGCGACGAGAGCGGTCAAAAAGCAATTTTTGGCTTTTTCGATCTCGTAGCTCCGCAAAAAGCTGTCGCCCAACTCGCACAACAAATCGGGCGAAAAGACATGGCTAAGCCCGTTAAGCAAATATTGCCGACGCATATTTTCATCCTTTACCGAGCGGGACAACAGTAGGGAAGCCTGCCCCTTGTCGCCGTCGGAGCCGCTTGGCGACGCAAGAAAGTCGTTTAGTTCCGCTTGCGCCTTAGCGAATAAGCCGTTATAAAACAACTCGCTGCCGTAGTAAAATTTGTCACGTCCCTCGATTTTTTCTCCCGCCTTTTTCATAAGCTCGAAAATGTGCAAGTTGCGCTTGGGGTCGCCTTGTTTGACTTTATCGTGGATTATGGGAATGTCCGCATAAATCACTTTGCCGCACGGGGTGATCGCCTCATGAACTCTGCCCTTGAATTTTAGCCCGAGGCTGCGTTTTACGATCCGCTCCCGCCAAAAACTCAACGTGGCTTTTTCGCCCATATGGTACGGAAGCATAACGACATCGGCGTCGAGCGAGGCTACAAGAGCTTTTATCATTTTCGCCCGCTCCGTTGTAACAACGTCGTCGGCGTCGAGCCACATCATGTAGTCGCCCGTCGCCTTGTCGAAAGCGAAGTTTCTCGCCGCCGAAAAGTCGTATTGCCAAGTGTACGAGTACAGCTTGCAACCGTAGTCAAGGCAGATCTGCGGAGTTTTGTCCGTGCTTCCCGTGTCGACGACGACTATCTCGTCGGCAAAGAGTTTGGCTGCACTTAGAACTCTGGCAATGGTTTGCTCTTCGTTTAATGCGATCATACAAAGACTTAATTTGTTCATACTTTCATCTTATAATCAAAGCCCGACGGGTGTGCATATGAGCGTAAATTTATGAGAAATAACCTTAAAGCAATTTACTTTTAAGTTTTTATGTGCTATAATACAAGTAGAAATGCTTGCTTGCAAGGGCATTTCTGCGACGTAGATGAGCAAAAAGCATTTTGCGGAGCAAAAAAGGGCGTTAGCCCACAAAATCTATGATTTTGTAGCTTTTAATGTTATAATACAAGCGAGCAAACTTGCTTGCAAGGGATTGCGAGCGCCGTAGATGAGCAAAAAGCATTTTGCGGAGCAAAATAAGCTGCTATGGAAGGTAGGCTTGAAGGATGAAAAATAAGACCGCAAAATTTTTTATAATAAGCGTAATTTGTATTTTCGTACTTTTTGTATTGGTTTTTGCCATAATAGCTTTTGTCATGAACAAAAGAGGGTCGGATGCCGTCGACAAGTTGGGCTCGCTTTATATGACGGGAATGAGCGAACAGGTCGCCACGCATTTTGACACCGCCATCAATCTTAACATATCTCAGCTTGCGTCGCTGGTCGACGCCGTACCTCCCGACAGCGATAGGGACGCTTGGCACGCAAGACAACTGCTGAACAATTTGGCTCGAAACAGAGGCTTTCAATATCTCGCCTTGCTCGGCAAAAGCGGCGAGTTCGAGATGATCTACGGCAAGGATTTCGTCGTCGATGAGCCGCAAGCGTTTTTGCAAGCGCTCGACGGCAAGGTGGAAACCATGCAAACGGGCAGGACGAGCGGCGATGATCCCGAAAAACTCATTCTTATCGGAGTTCCCGCAGCATACGAGATGAAAGACGGCAGCAAAAGCGTGGCTCTTGTGGCTGCACTCAAAGTGGATTATATCAAGGAAACGCTCTCGTTTGGGCTGGATTCGACAATGATGTATTACTTTATCATCAAGCCGAACGGCGATTTTGTGGTCAACGACATCGAGGAGGACTACGACAACTACTTCGATAGGGTAAGATACAAATACGAAACGATAAAGGATATAAACGCCGATGAATTTATAAGCGAGTTTAAGGCGGCGATCGACGAACAGAAAAGTTATTCGGGCGAATTTACCATAAACGATATCAGGCGTTATCTTTATGCCACGCATCTATCCTCGTCCGAGTGGTACTTGCTTTTGTTCATGCCGTACGGTCAAATAGACGAAACGGTGGAAACCTTGGCTCAGGCGTGGGGCACTTCCGCTGTCATAAGCTGCATTGCCATATTCTTGGCTCTTGCGGTAATATTCGCTTTTTATTTCCACCTTACGCGTAAGCATATGAACGAACTCGAAGAGGCGAGAAGCGCTGCGGAAAAGGCGAATAAGGCAAAGAGCGAATTTCTTTCCAACATGAGCCACGATATTCGTACCCCCATGAACGGCATAGTGGGCATGACGGCGATCGCCACTGCCAACATCGGCAACGACGAGCAAATCAAAAACTGTCTTAAAAAGATAGATATTTCCAGCCGTCATTTGCTCGGGCTCATCAACGATATTTTGGATATGTCCAAAATAGAAAGCGGAAAAATGGATCTGCACATGGATAAAATGTCGCTTAAAGACAATGTGAAAAATGTCATAAGCATTGTTCAAACTCAGGCGGCGGCTCGCGGACATCAATTTGTCGCCGAAATTTCCGACATCACCGACGAGTATGTGTATTGTGACGGAGTTCGCTTCAATCAAGTGCTGCTTAATCTGCTCGGCAACGCCGTTAAGTTTACGCCCGACGGGGGCAAGATAGTTTTGTCGCTCTCGGAACAAGCCTCGAATAAGGGCAATGACTATGTAAGGATCGACATTTTCGTAAAGGATACCGGCATAGGAATGACGCAAGAGTTCATCGGCAGCTTGTTCGACGCTTTTGCGAGAGAGGGCAACGGCAGAGTGGAAAAGATAGAGGGAACGGGGCTCGGCATGGCTATCACCAAGTACATTTTGGACGCCATGGACGGAAAAATCTACGTAAAGAGCGAAGTCAACAAGGGCACCGAATTTCATGTTGTGCTCGACCTGAAAAAGGCGGAGAGCGACGAACTGACCTTGCCCAACTTAAAGGTGCTTGTGGTCAATTCGCAACCCATTGTCGAAAATAACACGATAGAGATGCTTACTTCGCTCGGCTGCAACGCCGTCAGGGGCGACCAAGAAACGCTTATGGATTTAAGCGACGACTTTGACTTTGCCATTCTCGACGAGGGCTGCGCGGCAAACGACTACGACCTTGTAAAATACATTAAGTCGAAGTGCAAAAACGTCACCGTGTTGCTGCATTGCGATAAGGATGAGCTCAGCGATACGGCTGTTGCGGCGGGCGTATCCGGCGTTATTTGCAATCCGCTGTTTAGGTCGGAACTTTATCAAGCGCTGATTAGCGGTGGCGACGAAGAAAAGAGTGAGTTAAGCAAAAAGACCGATTTTTCGGGTAAGCGTATTTTGCTCGTCGAGGATAACGAACTCAATGCCGAAATAGCCGACGAACTTCTGAAAGATTTGGGATTTACCATCGAGTACGCCGAGAACGGCAAGATAGCGCTGGATATGTTTTCCGCTTCAAGCCTCGGTTACTACGACGTAGTGCTTATGGATATAAGGATGCCCGTCATGAACGGCTACGAAGCGACGGTAAAGATACGTGAACTCGATCGAGAGGACGCAAAGAATGTGCCCATAATCGCCATGAGCGCGGACGCATTCTCCGATGACGTAAAGAAGTGCTTGGAGTGCGGAATGAACGCTCATATAGCCAAGCCGATCGATATCGATACCGTATCCGAAATTCTCGGTAAGCATTTGAATAGGGGAGAAAATCAATGAAAAAACTTCTTGTGTCGGCACTTGCAATGCTACTTGCCTTTATGTTGCTTTCTTGTACGCCCGATAGGCAAGACCACGGGCAAACCGGCGGACAAAACGGCGATGCGGTAAATATCCGGCTATGGTCTTTCCCCATCGGCGAGTGGAATGACAACGTAAACGTGTCGTCCATATTGTCGGCTTTCAACAGAACTCATCCCGACATTCACATCGAAGCCAAGGCGATCACCTACGAAACGGGCGACGCCGAAATCGAGAACGCCATAGCCAAAGGCACCGCGCCCGACATCGTTTTCGAGGGACCCGAACGCCTTGTCGCCGATTGGGGCAACAAGGGAATTATGGCGGACTTAGGCGAGCTATTCGATGAAGACCTCGGCATCGACATCATGCCGCAGGTGGAGGCGGCTTGTCGCGGCAAGAACGGCTACAACATCTATCCGCTTTGCATGACCACTCATTGCATGGCGATAAACCGCGATTTATTCGAGGAAGCGAATGCCTGGCAGTACGTCGACGAGGAGCATCACACTTGGACGACGGACGGATTTATCAAAGCCGTAAACGCCCTTTACGACTACGGCATTACGAACGTCGCCTCGGTCTATTGTGCAAGTCATGGCGGCGACCAGGGCACGCGAGCGCTCGTCAACAATCTCTATGGCGGGAAGTTCGTAAACAGCGACCACACCGAATATGTGGTAAACAGCCCCGAAAACATCCAAGCACTAAAAACCCTTGTCGAACTTAAAGACAAAGGTGTAGAGTTCGATACGTCGATCGTAGGCAGCGACGCTATCAACGCCTTTACAAACGGTGAAACGGCTATGACCTTTTGTTGGAACATCTCCGCCGAACTGACGCACATAAAAAACACCGTTCAGCCGAGTTTCGATATTTTTCCGATCGCTTTCCCGTCGGTGGGCAGACCCGCTTTGCAGGGAGGAATTTGGGGAATGGGCGTCTTTGATAACGGTGACCCCGACAAGATAGAGGCGTGCAAAACCTTTATTCGCTACCTCATCAAGCAAAAGTACGAAGATGTCGTCGTCGCCACGGGATTTTTGCCCGTAGATAACGAACTCGATTTTTACGTGAACGACGAGCTGCGCACCGAGTACGACATTTTCAGCGAGTATCTCGGCGACTACTATCAAATTTCCCGCAATTGGACGCAGGCAAGAAGGGAATGGTGGGTCATGCTTCAAAAGGTGGCAAACGGCGAGGATATCCCCGTTCAGCCCGAAGGCGCACCCAATGTCCAGGCGAACCCCAGCACCGGCACCGTGAATATGGACATTGGGTGCGCCTTCGGGCTGAACGGGGATATC
>CANRNV010000067.1 GCA_947632125.1 uncultured Clostridia bacterium | reverse complement strand
TTATACGGTTTACCTTTGCCATATTCGGGACGCTCAATAACAGAAACCGAGCCGTGATAGATGATTAAGTTACTCATGGCATAACTCCTTGTGTATAAAAGTATAACATTATAATGTCCCTATGTCAAGTAAAAATAGTGCTTTACAATGACATTTATTGTCGAAAGGATATAATAATAAAAAATTTATTTCAGTAAATCGAATAAATATTCCTTTCAAACAACACGTATTTTATAATCGCAAAAAGTACGACAATTCAACCGCCTTTTACGAGAATTAGGCGTAGCCATAACGTACTCTCTTTCGTCACCTTGTTAACGAAAGTGTAGGCAAGCGTAAATAGGCTTGTTTACGAGTTTAACAAGCGGACGCAAGGAACTGACTGCGAAGTGTGTTGGAATGTGTTAAGTAATATTTTACGCGCGGTTTATTCCAATTCCTTAAATCAATAAAATATCCCAAAAAACACATAAAAAGCCCCTTGTTTTAGGTTAAAACAGGGGGCTTTTTTGCCATTTTCAAATGTGAAAGGGATAATAAAAAAAAGTACATAGAATAAGTTATTCTATGTACTTATAATAACACTTTTGGTTTTTGATGTCAAGTAAAATTCGTCATTTTATTATATTATGTCAATTTATTTGCTTGTTTTACGCAAAACTTCCAAACAAAAAGCGGTCAATGTGAAAATAAATGCAAATTCGGGTACATATCAGGCTTAAAAATGTATATATCTACGATAAAAAAGTACATAGAATAACTTATTCTATGTACCTAATCGGCGGAAAAGTAGGGCAAACTGTCGCGCACGAAGCCACGAGGAGCCCAAAGGACTAGCGCACTACGAAGCCCCGAGAGGCAGTCGTACCGTGAAGCCTCGAAGAGCCCAAAGGACCTAGCGCACTACGAACCCCCCGAGAGGCAGTCGCACCGCAAAGCCACGAGGGAAGTCCGCCGTTACATAGCAACTATATAATTTTATTCTTTTCTTAACCGATAAAAGACCGAAAAAGGTTCTTAACTTCAATAATCGGTTTTACGATTGGGACGGAAGAGCATAAAATTATGTGTTAATATATATAAAAATCTAAAATTTAAGGAGGCATTATGAAAAAGATCTTTTTACCTATTGTGCTCTGCGCTTTAATGGTATTCAGTTCGCTACTGTTGGCTTGTACGCCGATAGGCGAGCATGAGCACAACTTAGTCTGGAAAGACGAAGTAAAAGCTACTTGTGTGCAAGATGGTATTCAAGGGCACAATGTGTGCACCATCTGCGGCTATTGGTTCGACAAAGCCGGCAATAAGATTGACGAAAAGGATTGTGTGATCGAAGCAACCGGTAAACATACGTTCAAAGACGGAAAATGTACCGTTTGCGACACACCCGATCCCACATGGCAAGGCGGCGAGGATCGGCCCGATCCACCGGTCGACCAACTTGCATGGCTAAAAGGCGAGTGGATAGAGGAGTACGATGACGATCCGTGGTCGCTTACTTACGACGGTACGACTATGAGTGTGACCTATGCCTATGGTAGCGGTCTTACCACTTCCATTGCTACGTCGCTTACCCCGGTGAGTGAAACCAAAGCCTTATTTACGGTAAATGGCATTACGGCAGGTGAATGCAGCGTTACCAAGGTAGACGACTATACGATAAGGGTTACCATCAACAATGAGAGCGCTCGACTTACCAAAAAGACCGACGAGCCCGACGATCCCACTGCCGAGTATGCTACGGGCATGCAACAGATGGTAGAGGGCGGCTTTCAACTCACCAGGTATACGTTGAGTGGTGGATATTATATAAATTTCATCTCCGGCAAGCAGGTGGAAATACACTACACATATCGAGATTATGCTTACAGTGAGGAAGGCAGAGAAATAAACGTCGACGGCACTTATAATATCGGTAAGGCGTACTTGGTCGATCCCGGCAAGTCCGTTTTGTGGGCAATTAAACTTCTTAATACCCCGACGGATAAAGATACGATTAATTGGGCGGGCTACTTTGCAAGTGAAAACGACGGCACATACACCTGGTTGGAAAAGGGCGACTATTTGTGGCCGATGAGAGCCGACGAGTTTATTACGTTTAACAACGACAAGTTCTATTCGTCCGTCGAAAAGACCACCGCAGTCACTCTTCCCAAAGAGATATTTGCAGGTCTTGACGGAACCTGGAATTTCATCAGCGAGGACGGAAAGACCGAAAATATAATTATAGTGGACATAGCAACAAGCGCTATTAATATTTACCACACAGACTGCATTATCGTGGACTATTTTGTGTCGCAGAACAAAGCCGGTCAAGATTTTTACATGTTGAATTTTTACAATAGCGGCAACAGCGGCTGGATCAGATACAATCCATACGACGGCAAGCTTATCACAGCCGACCTCAGAAACGTTTACGAGCATCAAGATCCCAACTATGCCACTCCCTTTAAGGGCGATCTTCCCGTAGACTTAAAGGGCGAGTACAAGCTTGCGGCTAAGGGCACTTATGCCGTAACGGGCAAGAAAGCAGTCTTTACTCCCGCAAGCGGTGATGCAATCAATTACGTCATCACCAACGTCGAGGACGGAGCAAGCGCAAGCGCCAAAAAGGTAACGATAGCGTTGGCAACCGACAAGACTGCCACCATCGAATTTACCTACGACCTTGTAAACAACACTCTTACAAGCGGAACCGACGTATTTGTCGGCGAGAATCTCTACTTGATGAAAGCCGAGGGCATTCCCGCAGCGATCAAGGGTACTTACGAATATGACGGAGATATTGCCGATTGGTATTATGCGTTCAATGCCGAAAACAACTACAAGGTTACGGCACACGAGGATAGCGGCGAAACTGTGGACTATTGGGTAACCGAGTATAACGCGGAGACCAAGACGCTTACCTTAAAGCGTGTTATCGACATCGAAACAGGTCACAAGGTAAATATCAACACTGTCGCAGATCGCACCAGAACCTTTGTTTACGACGAAAAAGCCAACACTCTTACAATCAAGGGTGAAAAACCGGAATACGACAAGGTATTTAAGGAGAGCAAGGCAGACCGTGAAATCGAGCTCCCCGCAAACCTCAACGGTACATACTATGCGGAGGGCAGCAAGACAAATTACGTCGATATACTCAGCTATAAGGTCAAGTTCAGCGGCTTTGCCGACAATATCAACGACGAGTACGCAATTTCGGGTTTCGACAGCGACAGCGGCGAACTCACTCTTACGGCTAACGGAACGACCGCAACCGAAGAATCGGTTACGATCACGTTTAAGGACAACACCATTATCTACAACAAAACCACTTTTACCGAGGGACGTCCCCTAAGGTTCAGCGGCGAATTTTACGACGGAAACGGCAAGTATGTCATAGACGATACGACCGTAACCTATATCGACCTTGCGGGCAAGGAAACGGAATATCTTATTACCCAAGAGTCGGAAGAACCGGACGCCAAGACTAATCGTTACGGCTGGTATGTGATCTTAAAAGAGAATGCTAAGTATGGCGGTTATGCCTATTTATGGTACGACTATGTCGAGGACGCATGCGGTAATCGAAGTTACGACGTAAGTTTAGTTGCGGGTCGTAAACCCGAGTACTCAAAGACGAGTATTCCCACGGAAATTGCCGGCACGTATGAATTAAAGGCTATACAACATGACCATGTCACATATAAAGAGTATATAGTAACGAGTAATATCATAATAGATGTCGAGGAGGGCACGGTTATTGCGCCCCTTTACTTGAATAATGAAGTTTATCGATACTTTATTTCGAGATACGACGAGAGCGATAATACGCTTGTTTGTGTCAGAGCGGTCGGAGTCGGAAGCGGAAGCGAAAAACGATTTAGCATAGACAAAGAGAATCCCGACAAAGTCATTGACAGAAGTGCGGGTGATGAGCGTATTTACACAAGAGCACTTGATATATCAAAGCTTCCCGCAAAGTTGCGTGACGGCGGTACATACACTATATTGGACGGCTCTCTTACCTTGGAGTTCAATATGGACAATTTGACTGTCACTGCCACTCCGGCAAAGGGCGAAGTTATCTATTACAACTTCTATAAGTATGACGACGGCAAAATCACCCTTAATGTTATAGGTTATATCAATGCCGCATTGCAAATCAAGATATACTATTACGACGAAGAAAATGACACGATACTGCTGACAAAAGAGGAGATAAATCTTCCCGACGGACTTAAAAACGGGGCTGCTTTCGTAGGCAGGAATGAAACCTTCGTCTTTGACGAAACGGCTATGACGTTGACTGTAACGAACTACCGTAACATGTCCGAAAATAAAGCTATTTACAACATTTCCGGCTATGCGGACGGCGTTATCAGCCTCGAATTGATAAGCGGTACGCATTTCACGACTTATTCCGCCCTTTACTACGATACCGAAAGGGATCGCCTAATGGAAAACAAGGACAGCGGAGAGGATAAGGCTGCTCGTATGTGCACGCCCGCCGACAACTTTACTCTTACGGGCAGATTCATAAGTAGTGACAGTAACCAAAGCTACACTCAATGGGTCTTTAACGGCACGACTTCGGCATTTTATTTCTACACTTCGTTCGGCTATTATGACTACTTTATCGTAAAGGAGTATGATGCGGCAAGCGGAAAGATCACCTTGTTTGCCGGACCTTTCGATGAAAAAGTTCTTTTTTACCACGAGGATGAATACAAGATCGACGATAATGGGCTTACGTACTACCTGCAAGGTCATGAGCCAAAGCCGGAATTGACGCTTCCCGACGGAATGGCAGGTAAGTACCTTGACAAGTATTACAGGGAAAGCTACATCGAAATATCGAAAGATTTGAGTGTAAAGATCCATATCGATGGCAAGGACATCACTAAAACCGTTATCAAGGTCGAGGGCAACAAGGTGACCTTGAATATCTCGGGCGTTCTCGAATACAATGCAGCCGAGTTCTCTATCACCTACAAAAGTTCACCGAATACGTACATCTTTATCTTGGAAAGCAAGTATCCGGCTGAGCCCGATAAGATCACTCTTCCCGACGGACTTCCCGGCGACTACTACTTCAACGATATGATCCTTACGTTCATCAGCGGCAGTACGGATGTTGCGGTAAAATTCGCCGGAGGTACTCAGACGACCTATACTGTCATTTCGTGCGTGATCGAAGCAAAGGATGCCACACTTACTATTGACAAGAACGATGGACAGGGTGGTGTGCTCAGATACTATTGGAATCATATAACCCATAAAATGTACTTGGCGACCAATCATAGCACTACTTTGGGAACTTTGAAACCCAATAATGCTCTTACGTCCATTCCTATGAAAGGCGTGTATGAGGATCTAGCCAAAACGCGTACGTACACGTTTTACGAAGACGGCTTAGTTGTGAACTACAACGGTAGTAGCTATACTCAGTACTTTGTCATTGAATACAACGAGGATAGCGGTAAATTTACGTATTTTAGGTGCCGAGATGGTCTTAGTGTTGGCGCCGGTACGTACAACAAGGCAAACAATACTATAAATTTCGATGGAACTACTTTCATTCCTCAAGGTAGTGAACAGACAAACATACTTCCCGAGGGGCTCAGAAACAACGCGATGTTCTTTGCTTTAAGCGAAACATATGTCTTTGACGATAAGGCTTTGACCTTGACGTATACGCAGTACTTCGACAGTGCGGACGGCAACGTCATTGTTTTCGACATTACAGATTACACGAATGGTCTTATCAGACTTAAAGAAAAGGGCGGCAGCAGAATCGAAACCCGCTTCTTCGACGAAGAAACGGGCGAGTTGAAGCTTAACAAGCAAGAGGAAACGACGAGTATCGGTCGCGTTCCCACCACGCCTGTAGATAACTTCACCCTCGAGGGTAAGTTTGTGGAAGCAGAGAGCGGCAACGCTTGGATCTTCGACGGCACGACGCACGTGTTTAAGGTCGAGAGCACAATGTACGCTCAATACTATGTAACCGAGTTCGAGGAAGCAAGCGGCAAGATCACCTTGT
>CANRNV010000066.1 GCA_947632125.1 uncultured Clostridia bacterium | reverse complement strand
AATTGTGTCAGCAGTGCTGACACTTTTTCATCCTCGCCGTAGAGTTCGTAAAACTGACGCATGCGATAAAGCCCACGGCGGGTGAAACCTTTCAGTTCGGGATAATTTTTCGCAAAGAAGTCGGCAAGTCCTTCCACATAGGCATCGCCGTAAGCCGCGTCACGAGAATTTTCGGAAACATATTTGCCGATCTGTAAATACATTCCGATGAGTTCCTCGTTCACCTTATAGAATGCGCGCTCTCGCGCAGACTGTATGATTTTTACAATTTCCGAATAGTTATTGTGGGGTAGCATGGTTATCTCCTTACTCCTCGGTTTCCGCGATTTCCATTTATATAGTATAGCATAAGAACAGAATAACTACAAGCAAAAATGCGGAAATCGGATTTCAAATTTCATGCGGAAGTGATTTACATCGCCATAGACAACTCGATAACCCTTTTGTTCGGAGCCGAATAACCGCGACACACGATAAGTCGCCTAAAAGGAAAAAAATTTCCGATTTATCGACGTTTTTATGACGATACGGTGTATGGGACGGACGGAAAATGACATACGGCTAAGTATTTGAAAAAAGATTGCTCGGACAATATTTTAACTAATATTCATAGTCAAATAACTTGACAAAGCTTGCTTATTACGGTAGAATATATGTACTGCTTAAAAAGGGTAAATGTAAAGACATAATATATTTTAGGCGTATCCTTTTTATCGAATAAGCAAAAATAAACATACAAGGAAGGTAAAACAATGAAAAGATTTCTAAAAATCGCAGTCGTTTTTGCGTTGATGGTGTCTATGATATTCGCCGTCGCCGCTTGCAACGATACGAACTCCAAGGAAATCGAAAGCATCGAAATTACCGCTGTTCCCACAAAAACGATGTATAACGTTGGGGATAGTAGCGATTATACCGGTGGTAAGATCACGGTACATAAAACCGACGGAACGGAAGAAGTTCTGGATTTCGACGCAAAAGGCGTTTCCGTCAGTGGATTTGACACCAAAAACATCGGTCCCAAGACTATTACCGTAAAATATGGCAATAAAACAGACACCTTTGATATAGTCGTCGTCAGTGGCAATGTGACCGTTGCGTTTGCGGACGGTATGCTTCCCCGTACTATATTCGTAAGAGGTCAGGAATTTGATAAACGTGACGGCGAGTTGGTCGTTACGGAAAACGGCGAAACCAAGACCGTTGCGTTTGAGTCCACCGACGTTACCGTCGAGGGTTACGATAAGGACAAGGTCGGCAAGCAAACCGTGTTTGTAATCTATCACGGCGGAGTTACCACCTTGGACGTGGAAGTTCACGAGCAGGTGGAATTCGAGGATGTGCAAACCACTTACTACACGGGTGAGCCGTTCAGCCGTGTCGGTACCGTTTGGACGACCGCTTTGGACGGCAATCGCAGCTCCGTGGCTTTTGACGACAAGAGCGTGACCGTTTCTTACGTGGGCAGCACCGACTTCGACTCGTCGGCGGTAGGCGACGTTACCGTAAACGTAACCGTTTCGGGCGATGAGGCTGTTACCGGCAAATTGGTCGTAAATGTCATCGAGGGGTCGTTAAAGGAGATTATTTCTCCCACCAAAACCGATTACACCACCGATGACGCCAAGATCGACGTTACGGGCGGCTTCGTTGTTTTGACGGGTGCGGACGGCGACCATAAGATCGCGCTCACCGACGACATGATCAGCGGCTTTATACGTGCAAAGGACGGCATTACAATGGCGAACAGGAACAAACCCGTCGAAAAGTCGATCGGCGTAAATTGCGGATCGATAAAGAGCAGTTTCACCATCAATATGTCCTACGGTGATTTCTCTTACGTAAAGGAATATGCCGATTTGTTCCAAAGTTACTACGATTCTTCGTATAATCAATATGCAATTCCCGAGGATTACAACGACATAATCCTCGAATGTCTTAACATTTTGACGGATGAGAACAACGCGTACTTCTTGGACGACTTTACCGACAGCGAGTTGAGGTCGATAGTCGTTTCCGGCTCGTTCATTCTTGCCGACATTTGGCTTGACGAGTTGGAGCAGTTTAAGGACTTCTTTACGCTTGACTTGACCCAAGGCTTCAACTACACATGCGAAACGTACGAAAAGGCAAAGGCTGCCTATGAGTTGATAGAGCAGTACATATCTTATGACGGCTCGAGCGAGGAAGATCCGTTCTACAACCTCTTCGCAACCGAGTATATGCTCGACAAGTTGCTCGACTCCGATCTTACCGACATAGTCGTTTACGATTACTATTCCTATTACGGCACTCATGACTACGACGTTAACATCGACGGCTTCTTTACTAACTATTGCCCGTACAATACGATGTCCGATATGTACGAAAATACCTTTAAGGGCTTCGAGTTGGCATTCGACATCTATGACAAGATAAAGGACAGCGGTATCACCGTAACCAATTGGCAAGATGAGGGCAAGAAAGACGTGATCGAGGGCGTTTATAACGACCTTATCGAAAAGGTCAACGAGGGCGTCGAGGACAACAGCACCTTGTACCTCAACAGGGCAATATACAATGCGCTCACCGGTTGGTATTCGGGCAGCGGCGAAGCTTTCGACGAAAGCAAGAGCTTGTTCGATATCATTTACAGGGTCGCATTCGAAAATCTCGACCTTACCGATGACGCCGACTTGTTGACGCTCGCTTATATAGCGTCCTACGTTCAACTTCCGCATCTGTTCGAGGAGCTTTACAACAACGCCTACAATTTGAGCGTTGCCGAAAACGGATTTTCGAGTGTCGGCGCAACGTATCAATATTTCATTGAGTACAATAATTTCCAAGAGTTTTTGAAAGAGTTTTACGAAGAGGTCGACGGCGACCAATTCTACAAGCAGTGCATGGAAAACATCTTCATTGCACAAGGTCAACAGGCGATAGGCGTAGATGACTTCATCTACAATGTGTCGTCGGGATATATCTACTATACGCGTTCGTCCTACGGCGATGAGGAATTTACGGAATTTTTCGATAACTACAACCAAGTCGTATACACTTATCTCACCGAGTTCAGCCGCATTCAAAACGATCCCGATGTCACAAACGAGGACTTGACTTATTTCATTATCGACGGCGATACTTATACCAACACCGACAAGTTCTTCGAGGACGCCACCGAGGTTGTGGAAGGCTTCTTCGATCTCGATACGACGCAACAGTTCAATTTCGTCTTTGCGTTGATACCCAACGAAGAGATAAAATTCAGCGTGATGGCTCCGTATTACGAGGACGGTTGGCAAAACAGCACTCCGTTTGCGATCTTGTTCGACGCTTATCTGCGCGATAAGCTTAGTATCGACATGAATATGCTTCTTACCGATACGAGCAACGTGGTTTACACCACGGCTGTAAGGACCTTGGAAGCGTACGAACTTTATCTTCGTACATACATGGTCGACGGCGGTGACATTGTAACAGACGAAAATGACGAGAGCAATGCTCAGTACTTGATGGATACGCTTGACGCTATCAAGGCTAACTACGAAGCCAATAAGACGGCAGTCGAAGCATTGGTTCCGGGACTTTACAACGAGGCGCAAGAGGCTTATACTTCGCTCAAAGCCGAGGATCGCAACTATAAGGTCGAAAACGACGTGCAAGCTGCTTATGACGAGTTTACCGAAATGGTATCGTTGTACTACACGGCGATCGTAAGCATGGGATATAGTTACACCGAGTACGGTATGCCCGTACCCATGTATTCGGCGGTAATCGCATTCGGCAATCAGTTCCTCGAAAAGCTTGCCGACCTTGAAGCTTTGTTTGCAACCCATCCGTTGCTTGAAAAGTCGTTCTACTATGGCGTTGTAACCTATGAGGACGCGGATGTAAAATGGAATATGCACTTTGCCTCGGATCTAATCAAGCAGTTGTATATGCAGTTGTACTACGGCACCACCGTGTCCAACGGCTATTTGAGCAAGGTCGCAACCGAGAAGTTCAACGACTTCATTGATAAGTCGGACAACTACTTTATCGAGGCGTTTACAAGCATCTTCTTGGTAGACGAGGACGTCGAGGATCCGTTTGCGGCTCTTCGAACCGCCGTGCCCGAAAAGGAAGTTATCGACGCATGGAAGGCATTTATCGCACTCGACACTGTCGAACAGGTCAACTATATGTCACTTGACAGCGCAGCGGGAATGTTCTTTGTAAGTTACATTTACTACTTCGCCGATAAACTCGGATACGATGTCGACATCGAGAGCGGCGTTCCGCAAGGCAACATCATGTCGAACTTCATCGACGTCGCTACCTACTATACTTATTGGACGCGTGCCGTAGAAATCGAAGAGGAGGGCGACCGAATTGCCCTTAGCAACTTCCTTACCAGCCTCAGTGTATACGAAGTAGACGACTTGAAAGAGCAATATGATGACGCGATCTTCGAGTTGAAAGCGGGCATAGACAGCTTTATCGCCAACGCTGAAGATAAGACTGCGGCAAATCAAGCAGTCAACTATTTCAAGACGACTTTTGCGGATATTATTAGGCACTATATCCCCGATGGACTACAATAAAATTTAGTTTTGTTTTTGTTACTTTTTTGAAAAAAAGTAACGCAAAAAACTTTTGAGGGCGCAAACGCGGAAAATACTTTCCGCGTTTGCGCTCAAATTTTTTTGTGTACTGTTTTGCACCTTATAAAAAAGCAGTAATAACAGTTATAGCTATATAAGCCTACAACGCCTGAATTACGAACCTCACTTGCGTTACTTGTTAACGCAAGTGAAGAGGAGCAGGCAAGCATAAACGGCTCGTTTGTGAGCTTGCGAACAAACAGCCGCAAAGTGCAGACTGCGACGAAGAGGCGCCCTTTGGCTTTCGTCGCGTACAGCGACGAAGCTAAGGGGCGCAGTCGGCGCACAGCGTAAGCTTGCGCCGACTGAGGGGATTTGCCTTATGACATCACATCAATGAAAAAATGGCGCAAATAAAGAAATATAACGTAATGTTTATCCCCACGCTCCCAAGCGAAGCGGCGCAAAGATAGAAATGTAGCGCACTACTCGCCCTCAAAAGTTTTTATTCTGCTTTTTACAAAAAGCAGACGCCTAAAAATTCAAATGTGACGAAATGTGTAAAATAACAAATTGAGAAATAATTTTTACACAAGCCAAAATTAATAAAAACGCTCCAAAAACCCATAAAAAACCCCTTGTTTTAGATAAAAACAAGGGGTTTTTACGGCTATTTTCAATTGTGAAAGAAATAACGAAAAAAGTACATAGAATAAGTTATTCTATGTACCTATAATAGCACCTTTAATTGTTTGTGTCAAGCGAAATTCGTCATTTAATTGAAATTTGCGATAATTTATTTGTTTATTTTACGCAAAATTCCCTTTTTAAGGGCATAAAAGTGAAAATTATCCGTTTTTGTACAATTGACAAAAACAAATTTACGCTGAAAAGGTACATAGAATAACTTATTCTATGTACCTTGGCGGCGGGCAAAATAGGGTCGTACTAAGATGACTTCCGCTACACAATGCAACATAATAATTTTATTCTTACTCTCTTATCGATGGCGGCATTTGCAACTTGGTTTTTCTCATTTAACGGCTACGCTGTCGTGACGAAAGGCAGACATAAAATTATATGTTAATATTATTAAATTTTTTTATTTAAAGGAGGCACTATGAAAAAGATCTTTTTACCGATCGTGCTTTGCGTGCTAATGGCAATAAGTTCGCTATTATTGGCTTGTACGCCGATAGGCGAGCATGAGCACAACTTGGTCTGGAAAGACGAAGTAAAAGCTACTTGTGTTCAAGATGGTATTCAAGGGCACAATGTGTGCACCATCTGCGGCTATTGGTTCGACGAAGCCGGCAATAAGATTGACGAAAGGGACTACGTAATCCCCGCCACCGGTAAGCATACGTTCAAAGACGGAAAATGCACCGTGTGCGGAACACCCGATCCCGAATGGAAAGGCGATGAGCCGACCGAGCAGCTCGAATGGCTGAAAGGCGAATGGACGCAGGTAGGCAATGTCGAAAAGCCCTGGACGCTTACGTTCGACGGCACGACGAT
>CANRNV010000065.1 GCA_947632125.1 uncultured Clostridia bacterium | reverse complement strand
GAAAGATTACCCGGGGTAAAGTTTTTTGCCAAGCTTTTTTTCAAAAAGGCGAGAAAAACCGACAAGCAACTAAAACGTAAAGCGGACGGATAAAGAAAAGGAAAGATTACCCGGGGTAAAGTTTTTTGCCAAGCTTTTTTTCAAAAAAGCGGAAAAAGCGGGAAAAAATTTCAAAAAAATGAGCAAAAGCGCGTTAAAACGGTTTACTTAATTTTTGCGAAGTATTATACTTTTTATATCCATATTATTTATAATATAAAGGAGATAGAAAAAACAATGAAAATCGGCGTACCTATTGAGATCAAAAAGCATGAGTACCGCGTAGGTCTTGCACCTCATCATGCTGCCGCTTACGTAAAAGCGGGTCATGAAGTTTATATTCAGCACAAAGCAGGCGTAGGCTCGGGCTATCCCGACAAGGCATATGTTGCAGTCGGCTGCAAAATCCTCGACACAATCGAAGAAGTTTACGCTACCGCAGATATGATCATCAAGGTCAAGGAGCCTCTCGAACCCGAATACAACCTTATGCGCGAGGGACAGATCCTTTACACATATTTCCACCTTGCGGCAGACAAGGCTCTTACCGAGGCAGTCCTCGATCGCAAGATCGTAGCCATCGCATACGAAACCATCAGGGATCGCAAGGGCGCACTTCCCTGCCTTAAACCCATGAGCGAGATCGCAGGTCGTCTTTCCATACAGGAAGGCGCAAAGTACCTCGAAAAGCCGTTCGGCGGCAGAGGCGTATTGCTCGGCGGCGTAACGGGTGTTTTGCCCGCTAACGTACTCGTCCTCGGCGGCGCAGGCGTAGTAGGTCGCAACGCAGTCGCTATGGCAGTAGGTCTTGGCGCAAACGTAACGGCAGTCGACGTCAACCTCGACGCTCTTACCGAAATGGATACTCACTATGCCGGCAGAGTTCACACCCTTTACAGCACCGACGAGGCAGTAAGGGAAGAGATCGCCAAAGCCGACCTCGTTATCGGCGCAGCGCTCATTCCGGGCGCGGCAACTCCGCAACTTATCCGCAGAGAGCACCTTCCGCTCATGAAGAAGGGCGCAGTCATCGTCGACGTCGCAATCGACCAGGGCGGCACCTGCCAGACCTCGCACGTCACCTATCACGACAAGCCGGTCTTTGCAGAGCAGGGCGTCATCCACTATTGCGTAGGCAATATGCCCGGCGCAGTTCCGTGCACCTCCACCCTTGCACTCAACAACGCAACCCTCCGCTATGGTCTTGCCATTGCCAACAAGGGCTATCGCGAGGCACTCAAAGCCGATCAGGGTCTTATGCTCGGTCTTAACGCCCACCTCGGCAAACTTACCTGCAAACCCGTAGCCGAACTCTACGCTATGGAATATACCGATCCCGCTTCGGTACTTTAATCGGCAGATAATAATCGGATATTTATCAAACTCAGCCGTAACGACTTTTCTCGTTGCGGCTTTTTTTATGTTCCGCGACGCGAAAATGACCTTTCTTCGTGACGCGACGGTAACTTTAAGACATAAAACAAAAAAGCCGACCTCATATCGGCTTTTCGGCGTCATTGCGACGGAAAATTTGCGGTATAGCGGCGGGTTACGACTCCCGCTTTACAATCGCCCGCGTATGAATGCAGGTTACGCTATCTTTGCAGCCGACGGATACTCCGTTCATACACAATTACCGCCGACAGCTTTGTAAAGGAAGTGCGGAAACAAATTCCGCACTTCCCTTTGGTTGCGGGGGTAGGACTTGAACCTACGACCTTCGGGTTATGAGCCCGACGAGCTACCGACTGCTACCACCCCGCGTCGATTATCGGAACCTCATTATATCATACTTTTATACGCCTGTCAAGCGGTTGAACCGAAAAAAATTACGTATTTTGGATTTATTGTTCGAAATCGGTCGAACGACGATCAAATTGGGTCAATTGTCCTTTTACTCGCTTTGTTGAGTAGGGGGAAAATGCTCGTTTTCTTAAAAAAACGCAAAAAGCGGAAAAATTCAGCTCAGAGTTTTTTATATCGTCCACTTAAATCTTGACTTTATCACAAAAAAAGTGTATAATGACAAAACTTAATGGATTTTGCTTTGGTTAAGGAGAGTCGGCTTAGATGATAAAGAAACTCAGTGCGTGTATAAGGGAATATAAAAAACCGTCGATAATCACACTCGTCCTCATTGTTTTGGAGGCGATTTTCGAAACGATCATTCCGTTTGTTTCGGCAATGCTCATAAATTACATAAACACCGCAGCGGCGGCGCCGGACGACTTCAATATGAATATGATTTGGATGTACGGTGGAATACTCATTTTGCTTGCATTTGCCTCGCTCGCGTGCGGCGCGGTGGCGGCAATGACCTGCGCCAAGGCGGCGGCGGGCTTTGCCAAGAATTTGCGTCACGACATCTTTTCGAAGATAATGTCCTTTAACTTTATCAATATCGACAAGTTCTCGTCGTCCTCGCTCGTCACCCGAATGACGACCGATGTGGGCAACGTGCAAATGTCGTACATGATGATAATTCGTACAGCCATACGTGCTCCGCTTATGCTGACGTTTTCGGCGATAATGGCGGGCGTAATGGGCGGGATACTCGCCGTGGCGTACGTAATAGTGATACCCGTACTCGGTTTCGGCTTGTACTTTATCGGTCGCAAGGCGATGCCAGCTTTTCGTCGCGTGTTCAAAAAGTACGACCGCCTCAACGAGTCCATCGAAGAAAACGTGCGTGGCATGAGGGTGGTAAAGGGCTTTTCGCGTGAGGACTACGAAAAGCAGAAGTTCGGCGAGCGAGCCGAGAACATCCGAGGCGACTTTACCAAGGCGGAGCGCATAACCGCGTTCAATACGCCGCTTATGAACATCTCGCTGTACATCGTCATGGTAGTCGTGCTGTTCGGCGGCTCGTATATAGCGATAACGAGCGGCGGCGTAAAGGTCAACGTCGGACAGATCTCCGCGCTCATCATTTACGGAGTACAGATGCTCATGTCGCTTATGATGCTATCCATGATCTATGTTATGATCACCATGTCCATGGAGTCGGCAAAGCGTATCTGCGAGGTGCTCGACGAAGAGCCCGCGCTTAAAAAAGCGGAAAACCCGGTCACCGAAGTCAAAGACGGCTCGATAGATTTCGACGGCGTCAGCTTTAAGTACTCCGAGGCTGCCGAGCGTTATTCGCTTGAAAATATCGATTTGCATATCAAGTCGGGTATGACGGTGGGCATACTCGGCGGCACCGGTTCGAGCAAATCGACGCTCGTGCAACTTATCCCCCGCCTATACGATACGACCTTAGGCACGGTAAAAGTGGGCGGCGTCGATGTAAAGGACTATTCGCTCCGAACATTGCGCGACAGCGTCGCCATGGTACTGCAAAAGAACGTGCTCTTTTCGGGCACTATCAAGGAAAACCTCAAATGGGGTAACGAAAACGCCACCGACGAGGAGCTCGTCGAGGCGTGCAAACTTGCCCAAGCCGACGAGTTCGTCCGCTCGTTTAAGGACGGTTACGACACCAAGATAGAGCAGGGCGGAACCAACGTTTCGGGCGGACAAAAGCAGCGACTGTGCATAGCGAGGGCGTTGCTCAAAAAGCCCAAGATACTAATCCTCGACGACTCGACCTCGGCGGTCGACACCAAGACCGACGCGCTTATCCGTGCGGGTTTTAGGTCGTACATTCCCGAAACGACCAAGATAATCATAGCGCAGCGCGTGGCTTCGGTCGAGGACGCCGACCTCATCATCATAATGGAGGGCGGCACGATAGCGGCTATGGGCACGCACGCCGAACTGATGGCAAGCAGCGACGTCTACAAAGAGATCTACAATCAACAGACGAGGGGAGGCAGCGACAATGACTAATAAGCACAGCAAAAAGCATACCTTCGGACGCATAATAAAAATGCTCTTTAAGTTCTACCCCGTGCTCGTGCCGATAACGATAGTATGTATACTCGTTTCGGCTGCCGCTGCGGCTATTCCCGACTTCTTCATAAAGGACATAATCAATATCATTTCAAATGCGATAGCTTCGGGTAAGGAGATGATAGCAAAAGGCGTAGAGGAAAGCGAAGCCTTTGCCGTGGCGTGGAGCAATTCTCGCGGCGTGCTTTTCGACAAGATGATCTTCCTTATATCAATGTACGTCATTGCAATAGCGGCGACCGTGTTGTACACCCAGCTTATGGCGGTGATAACGCAAGGCTTCCTTTGCAAGATGCGCCGAAGCATGTTTGACGGAATGCAGAACCTGCCCATCAAGTACTTCGACACCAACAAGCACGGCGATATAATGAGCAAGTATACCAACGATATCGACACGCTCCGCCAGCTTGTTTCGCAGGCTCTGCCCGCGATCATACGTTCAAGCACGATCGTTTTGGCGGTGCTCGGCATAATGCTGTACTTTTCCGTTTGGCTCGCGCTCGTCATAGTGGGCGGCGTGATAATCATGATGTTCGTGTCGAGGAAGTTCGGCGGCGGCTCGGCTAAGTACTTTATACGCCAGCAAAAGCTGTGGGGCGCTGCCGAGGCGTATATGCAAGAGATGATGAACGGGCAAAAGGTCGTCAAGGTTTTCAGTCACGAAAAGGAATGTAAAGCCGAGTTCGACAATATCAATACCGAGCTTTGCGAGGGCGCGACCAAGGCAAATGCCTATGCCAATATGCTCGGACCCGTAATTATGAACATCGGCAACGTCTTGCTTGTGATCGTTGCGGTGGTCGGCTCGACGCTCTTTGTTACAAAAGCAAACAATTTAAGTCTTTCGGGCGAGATACTTACCATCGGCACGGTGGGCGTGTTCCTCAATATGACGAGGCAGTTCGCGAGCAATGTCAATCAGCTCTCGCAGCAGATCAACGCCATTGTTATGGGCATGGCGGGCGCGGAACGTGTCTTTGCGCTCATGGACGAAAAGCCCGAAAACGACGAGGGCAAGGTCACGCTCGTCAATGCCAAGGAGGAAAACGGCGCGCTTGTCGAGGTCGAGGAGCACACCGGGCAATGGGCGTGGAAAAAGGACGATTCGCTCGTGCCGCTAAGGGGCGACGTGCGCTTTAACGACGTGGACTTCGGCTACGAGGCGGGCAAGCAGGTGCTGCATAACATCACGCTGTACGCAAAGCCCGGGCAAAAAGTGGCGTTCGTGGGCGCGACGGGCGCGGGCAAGACGACGATAACCAACCTCATCAACAGGTACTACGATATAAGTAAGGGCACGATAACTTACGACGGAATCGACGTGGCGGATATCAAAAAGTCCGACTTGCGCCGCTCGCTGGGTATCGTGTTGCAGGATACCAACCTCTTTACGGGCACGGTGCTCGAAAATATCCGTTACGGCAAGCTCGATGCCACCGACGAAGAGTGCCACCGCGCGGCTGCGCTCGCAGGTGCCGACAGCTTTATCACAAGGTTGCCGCATGGCTACGATACCGAGCTTACGGGCAACGGAGCCAATCTTTCGCAAGGACAACGCCAGCTCATCGCCATTGCAAGAGCGGCGGTCGCCGACCCGCCCGTCATGATCCTCGACGAGGCGACCTCGTCCATCGATACCCATACCGAGGCGATCGTGCAGCGCGGCATGGATAAGCTTATGGAGAACAGAACGGTTTTCGTCATTGCTCACCGCCTGTCTACCGTTATGAATTCCGATGTCATCATGGTGCTCGACCACGGCAAAATCATCGAACGCGGCACACACGAGCAACTCATCGAACAAAAAGGAACCTATTATCAACTCTATACCGGTGCCTTCGAACTCGAATAATTTGTGCTATTGTTACTTTTTTGAAAAAAAGTAACCAAAAAACTTTTGAGGGCGCAAACGCGGAAAATACTTTCCGCATTTGCGCTCAAATTTTTTTTGTGTACTCTTTTGCAATAACATTTTATAGGAGCGAAGCGACACATTTAAGAAAGGCGCCCTTTCGTCGCAGGCGGCGCTATTTAACCCCACGAGTACAAGTATCTCGTGGGGACCCCGATTGGCTGTTTGCTCGCAAGCTCACAAACGAGCCGTTTACGCTTGCTTGCTCCTCTTCGCTTGCGTACAAGTATCGCAAGCGAGTGAATTATTGCGGCGCGCTAAGGGGAGTTAACTATTGGAAAGTCAAGCAAAAATGCGGGGGAACGAAAAAAATTTTAGGGCA
>CANRNV010000064.1 GCA_947632125.1 uncultured Clostridia bacterium | reverse complement strand
ATTAACATTTTAGAGGGCGATTTTGACAAGATTGACTATGAGTTCGTAGGAATAAAGCGTGCGGCAAAAGAAATTATCTCCGAGGGTTATCGCAAAGCCGATGAGGTGCGCAAGGAAACGGCGAAAGAGATTTTGCAAAAATGGTATAACGAGGATAAAGCAACGCAGGGCGATAGCAAAGATTATATTCTTGAAATTGCGTATGACTACGGCGTAGAGGTGGAAGAATGACAATTGAATCGGAACAAGTAGCAATAAGTGACGAGAAGTTTCCTATTGACCTTGTTGGGTTTCAGAGGTATCTCAAAGAAAAAAAAGGACGGCACGGCGATTATCGTAGCAAAAAGACGAATGATTTGCATGTCGAAGCTATGAGGGCATTTATTCGGTTAATAGGAGAAAATGTCTTTTCGCAAAGGAATATTGTGGAAGCGATAGAAAGTGCGAAAGAAGAATTCTCGGCAAACTACGTGAATAACCTCATAGGTGCAATTAACCTTTATAGCGAATATATAGGAAAAAAAGAGTGGCGGACATCGTGTGTCAAAATTCAGCGCAAGCAGTTTTTGGACGATGTAATTTCATTGCCAGATTATGAGTTTCTGCTTAAAAAGGCAAGAGCTTGCAAGAAGTGGAACATTTACCTATATGCGCGAATTGCGGGAACTACGGGAATGCGCGTCAGTGAGATGTTGCAGGTTAAACGAGAGCACATTGAACATGGCTACGTTGACTTATACGGCAAGGGTGCAAAACAGCGACGTATTTACTTTCCGATTACAATGAGGAAAGATGTTTTGGAAGTTCTTGATAACCTCAACATAAAGAGCGGATTTGTGATTAGTGCTTGGGGAAGGGGCGAGAATATCACCAAGAGCGGAATACAGCATGCGCTTGAAAAATTCGGGGAAGAGTGCGAGTTTCCGAAAGGGCTGTTACATACACACGGATTTCGACACTTTTTCGCAAAAGAGTTTATTAAGAGATACCAAAACATCGCGTTACTTGCCGATTTGCTCGGACATAGCAGTTTGGAAACGACCAGAATTTATTTGAAATATACAAGCAAAGAACAGAGCGAGATAGTTGACCAAGTTGTTACTTGGTAGAGGTGGACGAATGAAAGATTACAGGTTGAGCGAGATTGTGGCGCATTGTAAGGAAATGCACAATAGGTATGGCGAAAAGGCTTGTGATAATTGTGAAGGGGCAAGATTTTGCGAAAATCAATTTGCGAACACACCACAGTATTGGGCAGACGAACACGATATAGAGCCGCGCGATATGATTGAGTTGCCATACAAAGGAATAGTGCATTCGTTGCTCGGAGACGCACTTGTTATTTGTTATAGAAACCATAATGGAGAAATTTTGATAATGCCTTTTACGGAAGAGGAAACTGCAAACAAATTCTTGCAAGAACTAAAAGGAGTAAGCAAATGATTGACTACAAAGTGGTGCAAAACGCCGACGGCACGGAAGAGACCATAACCTGGTTGGAATACTGCAAACGGCAAATGCAAAAAACGCTTGACCGCGTGGTGTACGAGCAGCAGCAAAATAACGAGCGCAAAAAACCTCTTCAACTTTCGTTTAACAACCGAATTTTTAGCTCACTTATGCAGATTTTCTTGCAGGAACAGCACCTCTCCAACGAGGAAGCGCTTTGTTTGAGTGCAGACCAAATAAGAGCAGCTCTGTTGGACTTCACGTCGCTTATCGGCTGGATAAATGAGACCGTGGACTACGTTCCGAGCAAACAACTTTTCGCCGCGTTCACGGGCATAACCATATCTGCTTACAACGATCTGTTGGCGTCTGACAACAAAGATGTGTCCGAACAAATGCAGATTGTCGAGGACTATATCGTCGGGCACAATGTCGAGGGCGCAAAGGATCGCGCGGTGGATCCTGGAATGACCCGTTTCTATTTGTCCACAAACGAGCAGGGGCACGGCGTGACAAAAGCGTCCAATTTGGAGCAAGCGATAAAGGAAGCAACGCCGCTGTTGGCGCCGTTGACGGTGCTAAACCAATTTGCCGCAATCCAGGAGCGCAACGGATTAAAGTTGACGTCGGGCAACAAAAAGAAAAAGACATAAAATAAAGCCGTCAGTGCAATCCTGGCGGCTTTTCTTGCTTGGCTTGTTTATTCGCCTATCACCCCCTTTTTGCGGTTTGCAACCACCTTGCAGACCCTGTTTCGGTTAATGCCTGTTATTTCGGCAACTTGTGTGTATGTGTAGCCTTCGTCCACAAGTGCAAGTGCCCGTGCGTCCTGCTCGGGTGTGTATTTGACGGGATGTCCAAGCTGTATGCCTTGCTGTCGGCGTACTTCCAATGCCTCTTTTGTCCGTTGACTTATTTTCTCCACTTCCTTTTGTGATATATAACAAAGAAGCGTAAACATCATCTCCTGGATAAGTCGTTTGTCAAGCGATACGGTTTTGTCCTTTTCGGGGAGTACGTTTATAAGCGGCACATTGACCACAATTATGTAAACACCCTTGTCGGTAAGTTCTCGCCATTCGTCTTTGATTATATCCCAATTCCTACCGAGGCGATCAAGGTCAAGAATGATGAGAACGTCCTCTTTTTGCAGCCGTGCTTTCATTGCTTGATAGCCCGTGCGTTGTATTGTTTTTCCTGTTATGATGTCGCTGTATATGTTTTCGGGTGGTACAACAATATTGTTTTCCTTGCAATAGTCCGCAATCTGTCCTTCTTGGCGAGATAGTGATTGTTTTTCGGTGCTAACTCGTTGATAGATAAAATATTCCATAGTTTTCTCCTTTGTCATTTTCCTGTGACGCCAATCATACCAAGCACGCAGCCGACGGCAAATAACGCGCTAAAAAAGAGTAAGAATTGTTGCCAACCTTTAAGTCCGTTCCACCAATTAAGTGCGCGTTTCCAAAATGACGGCTTAGCGGTGGACGTCTCGGTCGAATTTGCGCTGGCGGATGTCGTTTCCGCTGTTTCGTCAACGTCAAGGGCGCGGAGCGGATCGGGTTTCTGCGCCTGCTCGTACCAAAGCGTCAGCAGGTTGTTGTAGTTTTTGCCCAACACGGTAAATTTGCGCGTAGTGGCGTCTTTGATAGATTTCAAGTTGCCTACAATTTCCGAGAGGCACATTTCGCCGCGGTCGGGGATAAACGGCGCTTGGAAGTGCGTCAAGTTCACGCCCGAGGGGAGTTTTAACAGCGCGTCACCGTTTCCGATAAGACGTTCGGCGCCCGGCGTATCAAGCAGCACCTTGCTGCTCACGGAGTTGGCGGTATGCAGTGCGATTTTGGTCGGCAGGTTCTCTTTCAACAGCCCACTCAAAATTTTGTATTCGGGGCGCTGTGTGGCGATTATTAAGTGAATGCCGGCGGCGCGTCCTTTCTGTGCTATGTGTATTAGATCTGTTTCGATTTCCGGGCACATCATTTTCAGCTCGGCGTATTCGTCCACGACGAGAATAACTTTCGGCAAATCTTGCTCAAAGCAGTTCCGATACATCTCCAAAAATTTGTCCTTTTGTCGGAGCATTGCGTAGCGTTCGTCCATTTGCTCTCTTACACGGCGTACAACGGCGCAAGCCGCCTCAGGGTCGGTCGCGACGGGTAAACTTGCCAGGGCGTCGAATTGTGTCAACTCGGTGCCTTTTAGGTCGATAAACGCAAGGTTGTACAGGTGCGGTTTTGTTGCCATTCCGCAAATAAGGCTTTTAAGCAGCACGCTTTTGCCGCTGCCGGTGGTGCCGCCTATGAGGATATGGACACATTCGTCAAAGTCCAACATTATCGGGTTGCCGTTCTCGTCTACGCCCGCAAAGAAATGCCCGTCATTGGCGTCTTGGAGCATTGTGTCGACATAGCTCGTCCAATATACCGTTTGGCGGTCGGATTTTATCACGCGCACAGCGATCGTGCCGTCGTCGGTCGGTACGCTTTCGCAGGGGGTTCCGATGCGGAGTGACAATTCCTCGCACGCCTTGCGAATGTACAGTCTGTCGGGGTTGCAGAGCGGTGATACGGTGAAATGGTAGGTCGTTGCCGTTGCGCTGTCGCTCTCGCTTGCGTAGTTGGCAAGTATTTTGTGCTTGGAGAATACAAGCTCAATCAGGTGCGGGGTATCGCTGTCGGAAAAATGTTGTTCGGCGGCGGTCGCGGTCAACGTGCCGTATTCGTCGCCCAATACTATGGATAGATATTGCTTGGCGTTGATGTAGTTCATTGTGTGCCTCCGTTTTGATTATTTTTTGGTTCGCGCCCAAATGAGAATGTCGGTCTGTTCCGCCTCTCCGTCGGGGTCGCTCGGCGCGTTGTAGATGTTGATGACGATAAATTCGTATTGTTCGGCTGTCTCAACGTGGGCGATTATTTGCCCGTCAAACAGCCGTTTTTTGTCGGCGGTCAGATACTCGTCCCCGCCCTGTTTTTCGGCTCGGGCAAGCTCCCAGAGGCTCAGGCGGCGCAATTGCCTGTGTTTCGCGCAATTGAAGTAGCCCGACGCGCGGAGTGCCCGCTCGATTTTGCGCTTGTTCGTCAATTTGGTGATGTTATTCAGCTCGTTGATTGTCATTGTTGTTTTGCTCCCTTGATAGGTTGTCATTTCTTTTATTGTAGTCCATTTGCTTTTAGTAGTCAATTCGTGTTACCCTCACGCGGTTAAGCACGTCGTCGGTCGTGTAGGTATATTCTCCCGTGCGTGTGTTGCGGGTCAAGTAGCCGCCCTCTCCCGCTCGGTAAATCTCCAAAGTGGAGCCGTCCGAGGCGGTGGCAATTAGGCGGTAAAACTTGCGTGGTACGTTGTTTATTACGGGTGTCATAGTTGTATTTCGTCTCCTTTGTTGGATATAATTCTGTATTCTTTGGATATTGTCAATCTTTCTTTTTTCTCTCGTTTCGTGCGTTCGTCGATAAGCCGTGTGGCAAACCTACGGAGTTCTTCCTCATTCTCGCTCACGGCAACTTGTTTCCATCTCCAAGTGGCAACGGGGATAGAGTGTCCGCCCAAAATGTTTGGTGTGGTAAATTTGCGTTGCTGTTCTAAAAAGTACATTGTCATAGTATTGTTTCTCCCTGTTGATTTTTCTTTTCGATTGCTGTATAATGTTGCTGTTATGTCAGATTTTTTGCAGATTGCCAAAGATGTTGTTCGGCAGAATTGCCGTGCCCTGTCGGTGCCTGTCCCGTCTGTTAAGGTCGTGGAGCCGTCGGCTTTTCCGTCGCCGACAATGGAGAGCGCCGTGTCAAAGGACGGCAAACGCTTGATTATTAGCCGTGCCTTTGCGGAGCGCCCAATTGAGTTGCCCCGCGTGTGGCTCGTGTTGTCTCACGAATGTCGCCATATTTGGCAAGCATTCCGTGCCGACCTATTCGCCGATTATCGGCAGTCCTCGGAGCTGTCCGTGGTGGCTTATAATGCGCAGCCCGCAGAGATTGACGCCTGGGCGTGGGCGGTGTTGGTGGTGTCCAATCGGTTCGGCGTCCGTCCTACGCTTGAAAAAACTTTCGGCTCGGAGTTGTGGGCGCTTATCGAAACGCGGGCGGAGCAGATCGCCGATGTGCTGTTATAATCGGTGGCGGGTAGTGTTTTAGGAGTTCCCGCCGTCGCTCCCTGTGTAGCTGTTTACGCCTTGTTTGCTTGGTAGTCTGCCTTGTATGAAAGCAGAAGGCTTTCGGCGGTTCCGTCCGGGCTTGCTGCCGTCAAAATGTAGTTCAGCTTTTCGGTGCTGTTATGGCGGTAAACTGTCAGCAGCTTTGCGCTCGTAGTTCTGCAAAGTTTTACAAAATCAATCAGATATTTGCGGCTAAACGTCGCCCCGTTGATGGTGACGGTTTCGCCCTCATCGGCTCGGAGTTCGTCCAATGTCGGAAGCGTTGCCGCCTGCTCGTCGGTGCCCGTGCTTTCTTGATATTCCCAAAGTTTGTGCAGTTGGTAGCAGTGGCTGTCCGGCTCTCGTGCGTCGATTACGTCCAACCCCTCGGCGGTAATGGTGTTTACCTTTGCTATGCGGTAGCCGTCCGTGTAGTACACCGTTTTGCCGTCGTATGTGTATCCGTGGGATAATTCCGGGCGCGTTGCCTTTTTGCCGCTGTTCGCCCTTGTAATGGCTTTGATTGCCGCGATTTGTTGTTGTGTCATTGTGTGTCGTCCTCCTGTTTGTTGTCTGTTCTGTGGTGTTTTTCGCCTTTTGCGTCCAAATTCGCCGTCTTGTGCCGCTGTGAGTAATTCGTCTATTTCGGTGTACTTGGCGCGGATGGTGCCGTCGTGGATATAGACCGCTTGGAACAGTTT
>CANRNV010000063.1 GCA_947632125.1 uncultured Clostridia bacterium | reverse complement strand
TCGGCAAGATTGCACAGCACACGTTTTGAGTAGTAGACGAGCCGCGCAAAGTTCGGAACGGCAACGCAAGCGCAGGCGACGACAAAAAGATTGAACAAATTGGCGTAAACAGAGTTTACAACCGTTTGCAGGCTGTGCCAATTTATCACAAGCGCTATGTATACAACGCAGCACAAGAAGGGTATTGCGAAGTATAAATAATCCAAAGCTATGTACTTTTTGATTGTCTTTATCATTTCTTCCCGTTAAACGTATCCCACAACTTTTTGAAGGCGATAATAACTACATAGCCGATGATGAAGATCGCAAGAACCTTTACAAAGGCCGTGTTGATACCGCCGCCGATGAGCAAAGAGAGCGCCACAGCGCCGATTACCAAGATTATTATCCACCAAAACATTTACTCACCTTTCAAAAAGTTTTATGTCCGTAAACCAACGGAAAAGAGGGCTGTCAACATAGCCTATCGCTTGAAGAACAATTCCGCCGACGAGCAGACACGCCGCTATAATTGCAATGATTTTCAGAACTTTCATTTTATTTCCTCTTAACAGTGAATAGTTTATACGCGCAAACAGCGATAAGCACGATTACAAGTACTGCAATAATGATTGCAAGCAAGTTCAGCCCGTCGTTGCTCAGCGGTGGAGTGAGTCCGGAAAACACGTCTATCGGGCTTGAAACGACGGGGATCACCGTTTCTTGATTTTCTTTTACGAATTTCAACCATATTATGTCGAAATCCAAAAAGCAAGTTTGCCGCGCCACATAGCCGACGCCATCTTGAAACGTGTTGCCGGGCATTCCTTGCCTTTTGGCAATCAAATTGTATGCGTTGTAATCTGTGAGCGCGAAACGAAACAAAACGGTTTTTTTGCCCTCAATCTTGTTTTTGTTGTAAGCGCTTTTGAAAGCGTCGACGTCGTTTTTATCTATTAGCAAGCGATTTGCAACCGTTTCGTCCGAGCCAAGCAGGTCGGAGTCTTGGACAAGATAAATCGGGGAAAGATCTTTGAGGCTGTCAAACTCCAAGTCATCGCGAAACAACTTCTCGAACCAATCCATAAATTTACTGCCCGAAGTAAATCCGTTGATATTAAACGTGCTGTCCGCGTCAATCACCGTTCCGTTGCCGTCAGCGCCTTGCCAACCGTATTGACGACCGTCGTCTACTTCTGCGACGAACAATTTTTCGCTGTATTTCTCAATCAACTTTTTGCCGCCGAGACGAGCGGTATAGTCTTGGGCGTATTTGAGAACTTGATCGGACGAGACATAATCGTTTTCCGAATAAAAAAGCCAATGGATACTATCTCGGAAGTAGTCGTTGACCCCTTCTTCCCAAGCGGAATGTGAAGTTGTTTGAGTTCCGTCGAATGCAAATTCGTACACCATACTGCCGGCATAGCCCCAAACAAATTGTTGCGACTCTCCCCCGTATATCCTTTCGTGCGTGTGGCCTGTGTCGCTCGGAAGATCTGTGAACGAAAACGGTGCGTCGTAGACAGAAACGCCGATATGTTGGCTTAGAGCCTCGTACAGCAAGAAGTCGTCCAACACAAGCAAAGGCTCTGTATGTGTTTCGAACCAATTTGCTTTTATTTGCTGCAATTTGCCATATTTTTCCAAAGTTTCCAACGGAACGCCGAAATACACGCTGTTCAAATTCGACTGCGTGGTGATCCCGTTGTTATAACGATAATATGTGCTTTTGACTTGAAGTTGCAAAGCTTCTATTGAATCGCACCGGCAAGAGAGCGTGCTGGCCGCGGCGGGATCTGCGCCATACCCTTGCGCAAATCCGCTGTACTCGTAGGTGTTGCCCACGGTGAATGCCTCGGACGTTGCGCTGCCGAAGTTAAGTTCGATTTCGGCAACGTCGTAGCGGCGCAAATCCGTATTTTGCGAAACGCGGGCAAATATACGCTCGGCGTTCAACACTTTGAACTTCCAAAAAAGATTGGCATAGTTGTCCGTAGATGTCGACAGCACTTGAATGCTGAATTTTTCGTAGTCCACGGTTTGACCGTTTTCGTAAGCGGTGGCAATGCTGATTTTATTTAGCAATGTGTTTAGAATCGCCTTGCCGGAGGGGTTGTAAACGTAGACATATAGCGCATAGTCACCGACCTTTGACGTGTCGGCAGCAAAGCCAAATTCGGCGAAGGACAAGACGGTGCAAGCCTTCTCTTGCGAGTACGGGTAATTGTCCGGATTGAACCATTCGCCGCCGATGTAAGAGCCTTTGAGATCTTCCAACACGGGGGTGTCGTCCATATCTGTGTCGACAGTATCGGCATACGCCAACACCCCCGCTGTGAAGAGTGAGGTACAAAGTATTATTGACAATATCAGAATTGCAAAAATTTTTTTCATATTTCCCTAAAACACAATCTTCGTCTTGTCGAATTGCAACTCAACGATGTTGACGTTGACTTTGACAAAAAACGAGAGTTTCAATTGAACCGAACTGTCTTTCGCGTTTTTTATGGCCAACGTGAAGTAGCAAACGTCGTCGTACATCGGCGTGAGATACTTCAACTCACCCTCGCCGTAAGTCCGTTTCAACAACGTTTCCATATCGGTTTTGGCAATCGTCATACCCGAAGATGTGGCGCTGATGTCAAACGCCGTTGTCCAAACCTCTTTGTCGGCAAACGAGTGCTTTACGCCGTTGATTTCGAAATCGAACGTGCGGTATTTGTTGCTCGTTATTTCGTAGGAAAAGCCGCCGCCCGTCAGATTGTAGACGTGAATGTTTTTGCCCACAAGCGACAAATTCGCCGCGTCGGCGGTTATCGTCTGATTGTCCACGACGGCATAAAACGTGTTTATGTCGTCGTGGAAATCGTTGCTAAGCGATTTTATCGCGAAGAAAACGCCGACGAGCAATGCGATCAGCAAGAGCCAAATTACTATTTTTACGGCGAAACTTGCGTTTTTCTTCGCGCCGCTACTGTGTTTTTTCTTCGCCATAAATCACCACCTAAAACGCAATCGAAGATCCAACCGAGACACTTTCGACGTACGATACAATGTTGGTCATATCGTATGTGACGGGGACTTCGAACGTCTGCGCACCTTCCGCGATAGGAACAGTCACAAATATGGTCGCGATTTTTTTGTTGTTGAAATTATTTTTCATAATCGTGGCCGCCGTGTTGCTCCAAACTTGATACGGCACGCTGTGAGCGTTCGCAAGACGTTGACCGTCGAACGCGGCGAAGAAATATCTGTGCGAAATAGTAAGCGCATTTGACGCGTACGCGGCATAGTCGTTGTTTGCGTAAAATGTACTTGTACTTTTTTTGGCGTAAAAGTCGGCGCGCGAAGTATGGCCGGACGGCTGGGCACACTTTGCCATTGCCTCGACATAACTTTGCTCATATTGGACGGAGTATGTCACGCTGCCGTTGACGTGGTAGCCCTCAATCGTTCCGATACTGTTTATGTAAGTTGTCATCGACGAGTTAAACGAATTTTCCGTTTGCGCCCCCATCCACGTTAGGGTGACGCCGTCGGTGTTGGAATACTTCACTCCGTCGACAGATAGTTGAACGCCGAGCAGGCGCGTTTTGTAGTCGACCGTACACGTTGCCTTCGCGTCCGGATTGTCTCTTGACGTGACGGTAACAATCGCTTGCTCTCCGAAGGCTTGTTTGCACGTGACGGTAGCAGTTAGCGCGCCGTCAGAACTCGGCGCGACGGTGAGATATTCGGTTATATTTTTGCCGGACGCCCAAGTGCTTGCGGCGTTCTTCCAAGCAATTTCCCAATCAACCGATTTGTTGGTCGCGTCGGACGGGGTGATCGTCGCCGTCAACGTTTGCGAGTTGGCGGCGATCGCGGCGGGAACGTCGGGGCTTGCTTTCGTCGGCGCGGCTGTTACGCTTATGCCGTAGCCGCTCACCGTTGCAAACAGCATATCGTCGCCCAAAGCCGCTGCCGCGTCGTCGTTTTCTTCGACGGCTTTTTCAGCGCCGCAACGAACACACACGCCGTTTTCGTCGTACTTGTGTCCGAATTTGCAGTCCTTGAACAGCGACGTCAGCACGACGGCCGCAATAACTGCGACAAGCACGATCAAACAAGTGATCGCTATGCTTGAAGATCTTTTTTTAGTTGCCATTTTTTTTCATTCTCTCCTTTTGAATGTTTAATATTTTCAGCCCGTTCGAGCCGAATTGCTTTTTGAAAGCGGCAATAGCCACGCCTTGATTGCCGGCGCGGATCTCCGCGGAGCGGACGTCAAACGTCCCTGTTTGGTAGTAGAACGTAAATTTTTTCATTTCGTTGACTCTGATAGTTAACTTCGATTTTTGACCCCGGTGTTTGGCGCTGCTGTGCGGCCACGTTGTCGGTAAAAGGAGGCGGACGGGGCGCTGTGTATTGGCACGGCGCGCCCGTCCAATGCAAAAAACCCGTAACAACTTTTAGGCAAGTTGTTGACGTCTTTTTTGAAGTTGCGCAACCGCTTCCGAAAGCGGTTGCAAAATCTTCACATACTTTTGACCTTGCAACTTGTATGTAAAAAGCATAGGATCGTCATTGACGATCGGCTCATCGGCGAAGTAGACGCAACTTTTGAGATTGTCCTTGCAGCGCGACGTGCATTTTTTCTGCTCATCGCAGTAGTGGCAGCACAAATTTTTCTTTGCGCAACTCATATTCGGCAATATACATTTCATCACGGTTTCCAACCTTTATCGAAAAATGACACTTGCCCTTTCAAAACTCCGCTTTTCGTTGCGGGGGGGGGGCAGTGACGCCTTGGTGACGCAAGTCGTTGCATTTGTGGAAGTATTAGTGTTTGTCATCGTTTGCCTCCTTGTGCGGTTGTTTCAACCACTTAACTCTACCCTGAGCGCAAGCGCCTTTCTCGTAGCAATGCGTATTATTTTCACCATACGCACACGAATTGCTGCAATTGGCAAATCGTATAAACTTCGCAAACTCTTCATCGGTCAAACTTTCGAGCCATTCCCTGTTTGTTAAAATCTTTGTACTCATTCTTTCAAAGGGGTTGCCGCCGGACACCCGACGGCGCTGTGCGCTCCTTGTTAGATTTTGCCCGTGGGTGTCCACGGGGATAGCGTCGGTGATCGGCTCACCGACCCAAGCCCCGCGCGCTTTCCGGAAACGCCCGCACGGTGGCGTCGCAATTCAGCAAAACGCTGAATTAGTTATTATTATATTTAATATTTTCCTAAATGTCAAGACAAAAATTCAAGATTATGCTAAAAATTTATAAAAAGGGGACAACAATATGATTAGAATTAAAGAATTAAGAGCAGAAAGGGGTTTATATCAAAAAGATATAGCAAGTTTGGTAAATAAAACAATCGCTTGTGTGAGCGATTGGGAGAAAGGAAATACAGAGCCAAGTATTGCCGAGATTATAAAAATTGCCGATTATTTTAATGTTTCAGCCGATTACTTGTTAGGTAGAGAAAATGAGGTCGGTTTTGTTGAGGTGACGCCCACGCTCACTCCGGATCAACAAGAGTTAATAGACCTTTACAACAAAATGTCTTACCGCGACAAAAATCAACTTCTCGGCTTTGCGAAAGGACTTGTTTATTGAGGTGGAAATTGTTTAAATTACGAGAATTAAGAATAGAAAAAGGCTTTTCAATGAGTAATTTAGCGATAAAAATTGGAGTATCTGACGCCGCTATATCAAATTGGGAAAATGGAATAAACGAACCCAAAGCAAATTACATCGTAAAGTTAGCAAATATCTTTAATGTATCAACAGACTATTTGTTGGGAAGAGAAAACGAGGTCGGTTTTGTAGAAGTGACGCCTACGCTCACTTCGGATCAACAGGAACTGTTGGATCTATACGACAGAATGAATTATCGCGATAAAAATCAACTGCTCGGTTTCGCCAAAGGACTTGTGTATTGAGGTAAAAAATGCTTAAAATTGCAGAAACAAGAAAAGACAGAGGCGTAACACAAAAACAATTGGCGGAAAAATTGGGAATTTATCAAAGCAATATGTCTAATTGGGAAAATGGAGTTACAGAACCAGATATGCAAAGTTTGGTTAGGTTAGCAGACATTTTAGAGGTTTCAACAGACTATTTATTGGGGCGGACAAATGATGTCGGTCTCATTGAAGTAAACGCAAATTTATCAAACGATGAAAATGAATTGATAATTCTATATCGAAAAATGTCCTACCGCGACAAAAATCAACTGCTCGGCTTTGCGAAAGGACTTGTTTATTGAGGTGGAAATATGTTTCTAAATAGATTTGAAACTCTAATGAACGAGAGAAGATTAAACAAAGCCCAACTTATTCGTGCTACTGGAATAACAGAGGGCGCTATTGATGGTTGGAGAAAAAAGGGAACACAACCAACGGCGGAATGTCTATGTAAACTTGCGGATTTTTTTGAGGTTTCAACTGACTACTTGCTTGGCAGAGAAAACGAAGTCGGTTTTGTTGAGGTGACGCCCACGCTCACTCCGGATCAACAAGAGTTAATAGACCTTTACAACAAAAT
>CANRNV010000062.1 GCA_947632125.1 uncultured Clostridia bacterium | reverse complement strand
CGATAAACTTATCGCTACGCTAAAAAAACTCCGCGACCTTGGAAATAACGAAAAGGTCTATCACTGTTACGACCGATGACGGTAGCAGACCCTATAACGGCGAACCGTTCAGTTGGCCCTATATCACCGCGGAGTCAATAGATGAATTTGTAAACGGCGACAGCGACTACGAGGTTGCCCCGGGAAGCATCCCGCCCGCGGTAACGCATGTCGACGAGGGGAAAGTCGCTAATGAATTTGAAATTCGCATATTACACGACGAATTTGGCGACGTTACCGAAAATTACAATATTAATTATGAATACGGCAAGATTTGGATTACGGCGAGCGAGGTTACGGTTGTAATTAATGACGTGCCTATCGCTTACGGCGAAAAATTGCCCGAGATTGAGGTCACGTTCAGTCCGGCTCTTATCGGGGAAGATGAAATCGACATTTCCACCCGATTCGATATCGATAGCGATTTTCCGGAAGTTGGCAACTACGATATCATTGCGGAAGTCACGGGCGAAAACCCCGATTATACGGTCAATTTCAAGATAGGCAAACTTATCGTAGACGTGCGGCGGATTGTCATTAAGTCCGCCAGCGCAACCTGGACTTACGACGGGCAAGAACATTCCGCGCCGGTTGCGGACAGCGACATTAAGAGCAGTTTCCATATCAACGGACAGGGCGAACAGGAGCCTGCGTTCGTCTTGGACCACTATCTCTATGCGAAGAATTATACGACGGTCAAGGACGTTGTCATAGATGAGCCGAATTTGCTTAAAGACTTCGAAATCCGCGACAGCGCAGGAAACGATGTTTCCCGTAATTACGCCATAGATAAAGAGAGCGGGGAAGTCGGCACGCTTACGATTAAGCCGCGCGAGATTACCGTACGGACGGGTGACGGCGAAAAGGAATACGACGGCAAGGAATTTTTCGTCAACGAATACGATATTATCAAAGGAGATATTGCCCCGGGTCAGCACGATTCCGTAGGCGAAGAGCATCGCATTGTCAACGTTGTTGAGAGCGGCGAAAACACAATCACGGTGAAAATCGAGGACAAAAACGGCGATGACGTTACCTATAACTACGATATTACCTACGAGTACCTCACCATTACAATCACGCCGCGCAAGATTCGCGTTACTAACCTCGGCGCGGAAAAGGAGTACGACGGCAAAAAACTTTCCAACCCCAATCAATACACGACCGAAAGCGTGAACTTCCCGGAAGAAGAGGGCTTACTCAACGGCGATAAGCTTAAGCTTAGCGTGCGCTCCGAGTTCGGCCCCAATGTTGGCACGGGTCGGAACGAGAACCGGTACACCGCGCCCGACAATTATCAGATTGTGGAGAACGGTTATACGGATGAAGAGCTGAAAATCACGCCGCGCAAGATTATCGTCAAGACCAATGACGCGGAAAAGATTTACGACCGCACCGAATTGACATGCGATAAGTATACAACGAGTTATTATTTGCCCGGGGGCGATAAGTCCGGCAACACAAGGGGACTGATTGGCACAGATACGCTTGTGGTTGACAAGGCCAATCTTCCCTCGCAGACCGAGGTCGGCGAGTGTCCGAATGCTCTACAATTCCTTGCTTTCGAAAATGAAAATTACGAGATTATCGAAGAGTTGTGCACGTATGGCACGTTAAGAGTGACCCCGCGGCCGCTGTATATCGCCACGCAAGATGACGAAAAGACATATGACGGCAAGGAATTTGTGAGCGCATTGGATCCCGTGATTACGCTCTACGTCCCCGGCCATTTGAATGAAAAAGGCCTGCTCGACGGTGATGAGGACGTTATCGAGGTTATCGAAAGCAAAAAGACAAGAATTACGGAAGCCGGTTCGGTTCTTAACGTCTATGAATACGTGCTTCACGACACCGTAAATTATTATATCGCATCGAGACATTTCGGCAACCTGACCGTAAGACCGGCGAATTTGACTATCGAATTGCTCGATTTCGACAAAGAGTTGCCTTACGGCGAAAATCCGAGTTATCCCACCGGCGAGGACAACTACAAGAACGCCGAGGGACTGGTTAAGGGAGAAACGCTCGAGGTTGCGGTCTACTATGTGGATAAGGACGGCAAAAAATACTATCCGGGCGCTCGTTTGAATGCGGGCGTGTACGACGTAAAAATCGACGAGGCCAACTGCAAGGTTACCGGCTCGGAGCAGGGTATCAAAAACTATGCTGTAACCCCCGACCCCAAGCCCGCGGTGACCGTAACAATCGGGAAAATCGAGTTGACCATTGAATTGAACTATGTACCCAACCCGGATATACCGGATGCGGATGTCTACAACGGCTTGCCGCACAACTATCCGACCGATATGAAAGGCTACAAGATTGTGGACGGACAAACCGCGCCCGGCGACGTTTTGAAGATTGCCGTAAAGTACTTCGACGAAAGCGGCGCGGAGATTGGGGCACCCGTAAATGCGGGCACGTACAAGGTCACGCTCGACACGGATAACTGCACAATAGCCGGCAGAGACACGAAAGCAAACGTCAACTATATTTTGCATTGCGCGAATGAGCAGCCGTACGAGTACGTCATCAAGCGCAGACCGGTTACGGTGAATCTCAAGGATGCCGAAAGGACGTATAACGGCAAGGCGTTCAGCACGTCCGAGTTCAGCGGTTGCGAGGTGACGGGGCTGATTTACCCCGATTCGCTGGAATATAAGGTGATATATACTCAAAACGGCGAACCCGTAGACCCCATATACGCGGGGACCTACGATGTTGCAATCGATAGAGAAAGCATAAAATTCACAAACGGCATTGCCTCCAACTATGATGTCGACCCGGAGGGAAGCAATACCTGCACCTTTACGATTACCCCGCGACTTATACGGATTATTGTGAGTGACCGCAAGATTGAGTACACCGGCAAGCCGGTAAATCCGGACGACGAGCACTACGAGCCGCAATACTATTTATATTCGCAAGAGCTTAAAAACCAAGCCTTTATGGGCGATGATCAAAAAAATGCCGACGCCCACTTCTATTACCTCGACAAAGACAATCAACGTCTCGGTTACGCTCCCTATGCCTTGGGTACGTACACAATCTGCGTGGAATTCCGTAACGAAGATATAATGAAAAACTACGAGGTGGACCCCGAAAACAGCAAAAACGGCAAACTTGAAATTGTGGGAAGAATGGTGCATGTCGAGCCGCTCAATAACGATCCTACGGAAAAGACCTACGACGGCGAAGAGATTGGCGTGGAGCAGTTGGTGCAAGCCGGGCTTACAATTAGACATTATCATGACGACAACGAAAGTGAGTACGGCTTTGCGGACGAGGACTTCGGCGGTATTACGATAACCTACAAAATCACCGACGAAAAGGGCGTTACCGTGAATACGATAAGGAACGCGGGCACCTATTATATCGAAGTCAAGAAGATTACCGGCTACGATGAAAACAAATATTACATAGTGAAAGACGAGTCGCCTGTGCAGATTTCCTATGTTGTCAAGCCCAAGGATCTCCACGTGACCCGAATTTCGGATTGGAGCAAGCCATACGACAGCGAAGCACCCGCTCCCGAGGATATCGAAATTGAGTATTCGGTTGATGAGTTGGTACCCTCGGACAGAGATACGTGTACAGTGGTTCCCAAGTATATCGGGCCGAACGTAGGCTCCGTATACAAGGCGGGGATATACACAATCGAGGCAATGGTCAAAGACCCGAGCGGCGCGGAAAACTACACTGTCCACTGCGCCGAGCCGGGAACGCTTACGATTGATAAGTTCAAGTCGACGATACTGATAAAGCCAACGAATAAGACCGTGACATACAACGGCGTGAGTATCCGGCACGAATCTAACGACTACGATTTTGTGGACGACTACAATCAACTCGTTGTCGGCGACGAAATCATAATAACGGAATTTACGCCCAAGGACCCCCTCGATCCGTCCAGGAACGCGATGACCGTAGCCATTGACAAAGACGGATGCCAAATTTTGCATAACGGTATCGACGTGACGGAAAGTTACGAAAATGTCTACTACTCATACGACATGCTTCCCGACGACTTGCGTTCCCGTTACAGCGCGCAAGACTTCAGGGGCACGCTCGCATTCGAGGCCCGCAGGATCGAGTACAATCAGGTCGTCCCGAACGGACAGAATACGTTCAAATATGACGGAACGTCAAAGACAATCACGGCGGCGTCGGGCAGACCCGAGGCCCTCTATGAGATTGTGGGCGGAATGGGCTTGGCGCCGGGCGACCGCATAGTGGTTAAGGGCAGTACAATCGGCCCGCAGGTGAACAGTTACGCCACCTGGCTGAGGCTTACCGTCATCAACACAGCAACCGGCGAGGACAGGTCCAACGTCTACAATCTGGTGCTTAAAAATGCGGCCGAATCGACCATTACCATTACCGCTTTGCCCATAACGATAAACGTCAAACCCGCGCTTACAAAGGCTATGCTCGACGACGGCACCGCGTTTGAAACCACCGACTCTTTCGAGGGCAGACCTACGCTTAAAGGCGAGTACTACACGCTTAACGGCACGCTGAGAGGGCATGAGTATGCGGTTGTCGCGATAAAGTCGAGCGGCGTGTGGAATTTCGCGATCGCCATCTACGAAACGAAAGCGAACGCAACGCTTACGGACAGGTCCGACTGCTACGCGCTTGACGGGGTGACGGGCGATTCCGGTCTCGGCGTGAAGTGGCAAATCGTCGAATGTCATTCGTTCTCGATAATCAAGAGCGATATTACGCTCACGATGAAAGTCGGTTACGATACGCTTACGCAAATCGTGCAGGGGAGCGGCGGCACGACCTACGAGGGTAGACCCGCCTTGCGCTCCGATCAGTACGAGATCGAGGGACTGCTGCCCGGCCACGATTCGCATCATATTGTCGTACTGTACAGCGGCGGCAAGTTGACGCTTGCGGTCCTCATAGCGAGCGGAAAGATCGACAAGAGCCAGTATTACAACGTTTACAGGACCGTGTGGCCCGATTCGGCCGCGCCGGACGTGAACGTAAGGCTGGTTCCCAATATGAACGATATACGTCAGGACGTAACGATTACTTTCAAAAACCTAACGACGGAGAACATTGAAAGCGGCGAGGCGTTTGAAACGGTCGATGGAAGATTGGCGCTTAAAGGTGAGTACTACACCCCGTCCGGGCTGATTACCGGCCACAACGTGCGGATTATCCCCATTATGGCGGGCGGCAAGGTTACCTTTGAGGTGCTGATTTACGAGGGTAAGCCCGCCTCCACCAGAACGTACCTCTATAACCTCTATACCGAGGGCCTGCCCGAGGGAGTCGGGATCGAACTTGCAACCGCGCTTGCCGAAATTCGCCCCGAGGTCAAGATTACGCTAAAAACCGACCTTGCGGAAAAACTCGCGGCGGAAGAGGGCACCAAGGAGTCGAAGATTGACCACCGGAAGATACTTACCGAGGACATGTTTACGGTCGAGGAGTGCTTCGGCGGCAGTCCGCTTCTCGAGGGACACGAGATAGAAATCGTAGTCGACATCGCGGAGGACGGCACAATCACGCTGCATGTGGTGATTTACGAGGAGATCGCCGCGGGCAAGCGCACCATGAGGGGCTATCAGTACAGCGTTGACTGCGTGGGAGCGGGCGGCGTGAACGTGGTTATACAGGAAGCGCCGCTCGGCAACGAAGGGCTATAATAATCGACATGAAATATTTCAGTGAGGTAAAAGCATGAACAGAGGATTGGCATTCTATCTATCGAAAGCATTCAAGGATTCGGCAAGGACGATCTGGAAAGAAAAGGGACTGTTGCAGGTCATAATGTACTTTCTCGCCGAATGGGTGGGTAAAATCACGATCGTTTTCGCCGCGGTTTTCCACCTTGCCGACGTAAGGCAAGCAAAGTTAGCCTCCGAGAGGCGGGGCTTCGATATCCCGCGCACTCTCTCGGTCGCGACAAAGGCAAAGCCGTTCTGGACAATGGTGATGACGATTATCGCCGAGGCGTTTATCTTCATCGGCGGGGCGCTGCTCATCGCGGCAATTACGGCGATACTTGCCGCCATAGGCTATGCCGTGCAGTGGATTGCGGCGGGCCCCGCGTATATCCCCTTGCTCTTCTGCATTCCCGGCGGGCTGGTGTTTATCGTCTACGCCGCGATTATGTTCCTCATCTTCCTGCCGACGGCGTACATAATCGAGACCAACCCCACGCTGGGCGTTCACGAAACGATAAAAATCTGCTTCGACACCATGAAGAGCAGGGGCAAGGTTACCGCGTTTTTAAGCCTGCTTATACCCGCTCTCCTCATGGGGGCGTGCGTGGCAATCTGCGCCTACATGCCGTACCTGTTCGCGTACCTACTTCGCCCCGAATCCTTTGTCCCCGTGCTCTGCGCTTGGTACGTGTTCTGCGTGGTGTTCCTGCTGCTTATGCTCCCCATGTTCGACCTCGTAATGAAAGTCGCGCTCAAAGGCCTGTTCGAGGACATTGTGCTCGACCCGGTAAACGCCGGCAAGCGCACCGTGGGTATACAAATCAAGAATTGCGAGGGCGTAACGTTCGAGCCCCAATCCGCCCGCGCCGCGCTGGTTTCGCTGTTTGACGACACCGAATCCGACAGCATTCCCGAACCCGACGGCCCCGCCCGCAAGCGTAAACGCGAAAAGGAAGAACTCGAGGAAAGGAAGAGAAGAGAACGGGCGGAACGCGAGGCAAGAAAGAAAAAGCCCGTGGAGATTTCCGACGAGATGACCGCCGAAACGACCTACGAGCCTGCGGCCGAAACGTCCGACGAGACCGTGGACGAGACGATGAGCGAGACCCCCGCAGAGCCGGTGGGCGAGACGATGCCCGAGGCTCCCGCAGAGGCTGTGGGCGAGACGGCGAGCGAGGCCCCCGCAGAGACTGT
>CANRNV010000061.1 GCA_947632125.1 uncultured Clostridia bacterium | reverse complement strand
GAAAGCGGCAGGTAGTAAAGCATGAAGTTTTGTTTCGTTATGTTCGGAAACAGTCCCGTCATCTGATCGACGATAGCTTCCATGCCCATGACTTCGGAATAGAACGGTATGAGAATAAACGCGTTGACAAGCAGCGACACGACGGTAAGCGCCGCGGATCCCGCTACGAGGCTGACAAGCGCGCCTTTTTTGCTGCGATGCTTTTTGTAGATGAGCGAAGCCGTTATGACGAACGTAATGCCAAGCAAAAAGTCGCCCAACTCGCCCACTCCCGAGGTGTGAGTGCCCATGATGAGCATTTTGAGCAGCGTCTTTATAAGGACCACCAAACAGCCCGCGACGGGTCCCATCATGTAGCCTGCGAGCAATGCGGGAAGTTCGGATATCTGAAATTCCAGAAAGCCGGGGAACATGAACGGCAACTGGAACTTCACAAACGCATACAATACGGTCGCGAATGCCGAAAATACGGCTATGCGCGCAATGTTTTTTGTCGAAAACACCTTTTGATCGGACATAAAAAAAACTCCTTTTTAGGAGCGAAAAAAATGGTTTTTATCGCTTATTTCATCCGGACTGTAACCGTCGGTATGGGAATTTCACCCAATCGGGTCTTTCGACTTCACGGACTGTAACCGTCGGTAAGGAATTTCACCTCGCCCCTAAGCGACCTTATTTTATCACCGATTTATATGTATGTCAAGCAAATTGCCGCACATATTTTATTTTCACAAAGCTACTCATCCAAACTGTTCGGGTCAAGCAAAAAGTCCGTCACATTGATTATCAAATACCCCTTTTCGTTATGCCACGGCAAAATATTGTCGTTTACCACGATTATCTTTTTGAACGAGTCGTCGATCTTGTTGAGCGGCGTCTGCTCTCTGTCCATCTTCTCGCTGTCGGGCATCGAATACGCCGATTGAATATAGTACCTTTTACTTCCCTTATTGCACACGAAATCCACCTCGAAGCGAACGAGGGACTTATTGCCCGTCTTGTTCCTTACAAGCTGTTCGACAATCCCGACGTCCACATTAAAGCCACGCACAACAAGTTCGTTGTAGATAATATTCTCCATCAGATGAGTGGGCTCGACTTGCCGAAAATTGAGCCGCGCATTGCGAAGTCCGACATCGCAAAAGTAATACTTAAACGGCGAGCCGATATACTTCTTTCCCTTTATGTCGTATCTGTTGGCTTTACAAACGAGAAAAGCGTCGATCAAATGATCTATATATGCCGACACAGTATTCTCATTGGTCTTTATCGAATGCGATCCGAACGTTTTTACCAACTTCGTCGGATTGGTCAGGCTGCCCACGTCCGAAGCGAGAATATCCACAAGCGTTTCCATAACGATATCCCCGCGAAGCTTATGCCGCTCGATCACGTCCCTGATGTAAGTGTTTTTAAGCAAGTCATTCAGGTATGCAATCTTGGCGTCATCACTGCCCTTAAACAATATCATAGGCAAACCGCCGTACATAGTGTATTGAGCATAGCCGCTATACCTGTCCCCTTGATACGCCGACATAAACTCCGCAAACGAAAGCGGATAAACTCTTACCTCATCCCCACGCCCGCGAAATTCGGTCATTATGTCCGAAGAAAGGAACTTGGAGTTGCTTCCCGTAACGTAAACGTCTACATTGCCGCGCCGAATAAGCCCGTTGAGAATACCGTATAACCCGATCGGCTCTTTGCCCTTTAATTCTTCCTCGGTAATGGCAAGTTGAGCCTCATCCAACAATACGTAAAAAGTTTCGCTATCGTTAAGAATATGCGCTTTAAGATACTCAAACAGTTTTTTCGGATCGCGAAAGGCTATGTTTTCTTCTTCGTCAAGCGATATCGAAATTATTTGGTACTCCTTTATCCCTTGGGAAAGCAGATAGTCCCGATAAAGATGAAACAACAAATAACTCTTTCCGCATCGCCTTATGCCGGTTATGACCTTGACCAGCCCGTTCTCCTTTCGCTCGATAAGCTTATTCAAATATAATTCTCTTTTTACTTCCATAAAAATCTCCAATTGTTATTGCAGCATTTTCGTCGCAGTCTGCGCTATTCTCACCCCACGAGTACAAGTATCTCGTGGGGACCCCGATCAGCTGTTTGTTCGCAGGCTCACAAACGAGCCGCTTATGCTTGCCTGCTCCTCTTCGCTTGCGTTAACAAGCAACGCAAGCGAGGTTCGTTATTTGAGCTTTGTCCGATTTTCAGTGTTCATTGTTATTGCAGCATTTTGTTTTTATAGGGTTCCACTCAGCTGTCACCACTGCAAGTTTGTTTAGCGAAACCTTTACTTGCCTTGCTTTTACGAAATAAGTATAGCATACTTGGACTTATATTGCAAGTATTTTTTGCCCGAAATTCAAATTTTATTTCGTAAAAACTTTACTTGCCTCGGTTTTTCGAAATAAGTAAACATATCCGAGCTTGGATTGCAAGCATTTTTTGCCCAAATATCAAATTTTATTTCGTAAAAACTTTACTTGCCTTGCTTTTACGAAATAATATAGTTCATTTGGACTTTAAGTGAAGTCTTTGTTTCGTAAAAACTTGACTTGCCTTGCTTTTTCGAAATAAAAACAAGTAAAAATTCGTTATTTGCCTAAGCGAAACGGAGATAGGAGAGAAATGTACCCTCCGTCAGCCCACAAAAATTTTTGCTCTGCTTTTTTCAAAAAGCAGACGCCCTTAAAAGTTTTATTCTGTTTTGTTCAAAAAGCAGACACCCTTAAAAGTTTTTTGGTTACTTTTTTCAAAAATGTAACCAAAAAACGCCTCGCAGGGCAATCGCCCCGCAAAGCGCTTTAATGGAAAAGATGAAAGCTGATTAATATGTTACATTGCTATTCTCGTCAGTTGCCGCTTTGCAGCTTGCGACACGAATATCCGTTATGCATTTCGGTGTCGGAAGAGAGATTTACACTCTCGTCGAAACCACTTCCGTTCATAGTGACTTCGCCACCGGATTGAATATCGAACCAAGTTGCCTTATTTTCCGAAGAGGCTCCGAATCTGTTACCGCGTCCGTCGGCGTAAGCCGCCGCTTCGTAAACCATATTTACCTTACATCCACTGCCTACATATACCGCCGTAGCAGTACAATTACCATAAATGCTTTGAGTATTCACCAAACCGGTTGCCACAATAAAGCAATCTTTAAGTTCGCCGATCTCGACATTCTTTTCGATTTTAATGCCGAACGCATTGGTATAAACACCCGCGAGAGTCAATGAATTGTCGCCTACAAATGTACAGCCCTGAATGGAATTAATCGCTATTTTTTGGTCTGTACTGTTACATGAAGCCCAAAGCGCAACTGCGGGAGAAGCAAATATGCAATCTTTGATCGATTTTACCATAATATTAAAGCTACCTTTGAAATTATCGCCGTAACTCATCTCAATGGCGTTTCCCTGAGCGGCGCTCGCTAAAACCGTCATTCGGCAATCTTCTATTCGCTTAATGCTAATACTCTTGCCGCTCTCTTTGCCTATCAAACGCAACGGATATATACCGCTGAGATCGCAATTGATGATTTCCACGCACTTTTCGGCGGTGGGCTCGGCAGTGGAGTTTATCTGCAAGCCGGTACTGCCGTCTGTGGCTCTAAGCCCGTCCAACTTTGCATATCCGCCGTCAATCAAAACTCCGTTTGATCCGCCTATTATGTTAACGTTTGTAATGTTGGCGTCGCCATTGCCGCCTCCCTCTCTCGAACTACGAGCCCCAATCTTAACCCCTGCTTCGAATTGCAAATTCCTGTTATTTCCTTTACTGTCTTTTCCGAGTGTGGCTTCGATTGTCAAATTTTCCAGTCTTAACTTTTTATTGTACGAGGCAATTATGCAGTCTTTTTCACTAACAAAGTTCGGCACAGCATTATCATTCAACTCATTGTATAAAGTATCGATTTTACCATCATGTAAATAAAGATTACCTACACTGCTGATAAAAGCTTTATAACTCAGCTTAGTATTGAAGCCATGCGTAAAATAGAAAGTCAGGTTGTTGCCATTGAGGTTTATTTCAACATCATTTCCCTCGGTAACGCTAAGCGACTGATAGAAAGACGAAGATGAACCACCTTCCTGCGCATCATAATATGGAAGTGTACATAACAAATTCATATCGGAATAAATATCGAATGTGACCTTATTCTCACTTCCTTCGACTTTCGTAACGTTGCTTACATAGTTTTTCCATGCCTCGAAAAACAAAGTTCCTACGGGGTCGGTAGCACCTAAAGTTTTTTGTATATTCGGAGTGCTGCTTGAATTGTCATGGTTATACCACCCTATTATTTCCTTTGCTTCGGGCACTTGGCTTTTAACGAAGTACACCGTGGTAGTGGGAACGCCGTCCTTATTTCCATCTATGGTATAATTTGCGGTACTTACTTGTATACTCTCTTGTTCGCCACCGCTTATTACCGAAAACGTATCGAGATATGCTTTGTTATCGCTACCGAATGTCGTCTTATTGGTTGCGGGGAATTCTACCGAAAAGAGCACTATGTTCTCATCTTTTGAGTGGAGCGTACTCAGAGTTGCCTTTGTGCCGCTGTCAATCAATTTGGACACGTTAGCGGAAAGAGATTGAAGTTTGCTCCAAGCGTTTGTGGTAGCCAAAGCTATCGCTATAACCGACTTCTCGCTCGTTTCAAATGCCGCCTTGTACTCCTCGACACTTTTGAACAAGCCGCTGACCAATTCCTCATCATATGCGGAGATGGTAAACGTATCGCTTACGGCAGTTCTCGCACGTGGGCTCAAAGCATAGTAGTCGTCGATCGCCTTTTCGGCTTTATCGAAAACCGTGCCTTTATCGTCTGCAATTATGTCCTTTCCGTCTTTGGAATATTTCTTGTCTTTGAACGCCTTAGCTTGTTCTTCAAAGCCCTCGGTCTGCTTAAAGCCGACGGTGGCATTAAACGCTATCGTTACGGGTTCTTTTTTATTTACATACTGCTGTCCCGCTGCGACAACTATATCTTCGGTGTCTTTTTCTTCATGCGTCTTGTAATAGGAAACTTCGGTCGTATCGGAAAGTTCTTGACCGGAAGAAGCGTTTTGCGAAGCGTACTTGCTGTTTGGTGCGACATTTGCGGGTTTAAGAGTGGATTTTTCGTCGCTGTTTTTATAATCTGCCATATCGATCGAATCCACGTCGAACACGCGGAGCGGGAACTTATAGGTCGAAGTATTGGCTGCGTATGCGCCGACACCGCCGATATTATACTCGCCGCTTATGTCGACATTGCCGATATCGAGTGTGGCGGTGATTGCCGACGTGCGAATTATGCCGCCGATCTTGGCGCCGTCCTCCGCCTTGAAGCTTCCGTTGACGGTAAATATTGCCGAAGTTTGACCCTCGCCGAGCTGAGCGGCGGTGGGATATAACTTACCGCCCGACATTCCTGCTCCTTGTTTGAGATAGTCCATAACATAGAACGTAGAGTTTTCGGTTACCGTTAAGGTGGCTCCCTCGTTTACCGTAACGGACGAGCCGGGAAGCAACACGTAATGATTGTAGATACTCATGTTGCCGCTATCGATTATGAAGTCGAAATTGAACGGAACGGGGAAGAGCACCACAGAAGTAGATGCAAGTCCGAGGAAACTCAGCGCTTCCGTTCTTGCGTCGCCATGAATGGTGATGGTAGTCTTTCCTATATCGCCTTTAAGGTTGTTGCCGTCGGCGTCATCTCTGGCTGCCGTAGCTTTATCGTATTTGTAAGTGCATACGGCACTGCTTCCCTCTTCGAGGGTAATAAGACCCTTTGTCGGAGAATTTTTGTCGCCGTAGCCTATCACCACTTGATCGGTTATGTTGTAATAAGTGCTACCTGTGATAAGGTTACAGTGCGCATAGATCAACGCTCCGTAATTGACGGTAAGGCTGCTTTGAATATTGAGCATTGCATAGCGAAGAAACGGAGATTGATCTTGGTTGAATAACGCCAAGGAATTGCTTCCGCCCGAAAAGTCGGTTACTATAAAAGGCTGGTAAACGCTGCCGCCTTGGTTTGCAATGACGCCACCCTCCTTGCCCTTGATGTAGCCGTAGCTGTACAATTTGCCGCCGTTATTTATGGCAATGTTTTTGCCGCTTGCTATATCTATTTGTGCGTAGTAACCCGAAGTATGTCCCTGATAGTATTGATCGTAATGGGAAGTGACGCCGCCTACCACAAGACTGCCTCCGTTTATCTCAATATTGCCGTTAAGCGTTACCGTAAACTGCTTATAGTTGGCAGCGATTTTATATTTGTCGGTGATTTGACCGTTTTCTTTGAGGTCGTCGTCGACTATGCTCTTTTCGGACGTAAATCTATTGATTGACGGATCGTCGGTAGCGCCACCGTAGCCTACTCCCGTGTAAAATTCGGAACCGCTGCTATAAAACGGTATTTCGAGAGATACATTTTGCGGAATGACAATATCCTCGTTGATGGGGGTGCTTGTGTCGGTGAGAATGACCTTCTTTTCGTTATGGGAATAGTTGGCGGCACGTTTAGCCTCCGTTATGGCTGCGGATACTGTTTGGTAGTAGTATTCCGTTGTTCCCTCGGGCGCGTTTGCGGATACGTAGAATTCGCTATGCGCGGCTTGATTTGCAAGACCCTCTTCCGCAGCGTCCTTTATTTCTTGCAAAGTGCCATTCCATTCCAAGCCCTCATACGGATTTTCGGCGCCCTCTTCCAACTTTTCGACAGCTTCTTCTATAATGTTATGCAAAGCCTCTACGTTGCCCGCAAATTTATTGTCTTTTTTTGCCAATTCTTGAAGCAATTCGGTTTCGTCTTTGCTTTCCGAGCTTACTTCTATATTTTCTACGTTGTCGGGCAAAACAAAAATCAAATCGGAATAGTTACCCTCTACCAGCTTATCCAAATAAACCGTCGTGCAATCCTCGTTAAACACCACTCTGTCGGGCGAAGCCGTACCACCGGTCGCGACGCTCCAATTGCCGTCGCTACCGCTGAGCGAAAACTGCATGGGCTCTCCCTTGTCGTCAATAAACAACGTCTTGTTGATTACGTCCGCAACTTTTTCAGCCACTCCTTCGTAGCCGCTTAGCTTTTTCATTTGCTTTGTTATGTAAGCGGCTTTATCCGTTTCGCTGCTCGAAAT
>CANRNV010000060.1 GCA_947632125.1 uncultured Clostridia bacterium | reverse complement strand
GAACAACACGCTCACGGTGACGATAACGCGTGAGATACACACGGTCACGTTCCGCCAGAGCGGTCAGCCCGACCGGACGGTGGAAGTCGCGGACCTCGGGTCGGTGGCGGAAGAGGACATTCCCCGGCCCGTGCAGGAGACCGGCTACACCGTGACCTGGAACGCGGACGCGCTTGCGGGCCTTTCGAGCGTGACCGACGACATAGTTGTCGAGGCGACCAAGACCCCGATACAGTACAATATAACCTACGATTTGGGCGGGGGCAACGACGACCACGGCAACCCCGCGACTTACACGATAGAGCAGGCGTTCGACCTTAAAGCGCCCACTCGCGAGCATTACGACTTCGACGGCTGGCACAAGGACAGCATAAACGGCGAGCGCGTATACAGGCAGGAGAACAATTACGGCGAGTTGAAACTCTACGCGAAGTGGACGGCGCACGTCTACACCGTGGAGTACAAGAACCTGCAGGGCGGAACGAACCCCGCGGCGAACCGCACGACCTACACGGTCGAGGACGGCTCGTTTGCGCTCTCCGACCCCGGGCGCGACCACTACGACTTTAAGGGCTGGTACACCGAGCCGGGCTTCGAGAACAAGGTCGAGACGATAGGCGGCGGAACGTACAAGGACTACACGCTTTACGCGCAGTGGGAGGCGCACAAGTACCGCATAACCTACGAGGTGGGCGAGGGAACGAATAACCCGGGCAACCCCGAGACCTACACGGTCGAGGACCAACTGTTCACGCTGCTTGAACCTACGCCCAAGCGCGGCTCGTTCGGAGGCTGGTACACGGCCGACAATGCGGGCGGAGTGAGGAAAACGACGATCGGCGGCGGCGAGACGGGCGACATAACGCTTTACGCGCACTGGCTGGAGTACTACATAACGGCCGCGGACGGCTTTACCATCGACGGCACGAAACTCTCTATCGACGTACATAACACGGTCGCCAATCTCGACCTGCAGGACAAGATACACGTAAGCGCACACTGCACTTGGAAACTGTACAAGGATTTCGAGGGCAACATCGTCGAGCTGGCGTTCAAAGCGATCTCGCTTAATTACGGGCATAACGAAGCGTATGTAATAGTTTACAGCGACGAGAGCGAGTATTTTACGCGCTACACTTTGGACATCTACCGCCTGAGCATGTGCGAGTATAAGTTTACCGACCGCGGCACGAACAAGAGCAGCGGCACGCTTGAGGAAAGGTCTACGGTAGACAAGATCGCCGACCCCGCCGCGAGAACGGGCTACAAGTTCGCGGGCTGGGCGGTAAAGGGCAGTTCGGACATAGTCGATTTTCCCTATACCGTCCACGAAAACGTCGAGTTTGTCGCGCAGTGGGCCCCCAAAGAATATACGGTGCACCTCAATGCGGACGGCGGCGACGGGCTTACCGAAGCCGACAAAACGATGACTTACGACAGCGCGTACGAATTCCCCGTACTCACCCGCACAGGCTATACTTTCCTCGGCTGGTATGCGGGCGAAACACAACTCACCGAGGCGAACGGTAAGAGCACAGAGCCTTGGACGTTTGACGAGGACAATATGCAAATAACTGCGAAATGGCAGGCAAATAAATATCATCTTACGGTTGAGACCAATAATAGCAACATGGGCACGGTTAGCGGCAGCGGTGATTTCGACTACGGCACAGAAGTCAAGATAACGGCGACGGCACCCACCGCTCTCGGCTATATTTTCAGCGGGTGGTATAAGGACGGAGAGAGAAAATCGCTCGACCTTGAATATACTTTTACCAAAGGCCTTGACGAGACCTACACCGCACAATATGATATTGCGCCCGAAATGAGCAATTTCGTATTTTTTTCAGCCGCAACGACTTGCACGATAACCGGCATAAAAGACAAAACCGTGCAAAATATCGTTGTTCCCGATTATGTTACCTCTATCGACGAGAGAGCATTCAGCGGTTGCGGTAACCTTATAAGTATAACATTACCATTTGTGGGGGATAAGCCGAATTTGAGAAAAGGCAATTATCAATATCCGTTTGGATATATCTTCGGAAAGATTGAGTTTTCGGGCGGCACGAGGACAACACAATATTATTATGGTTCAACCACAAGTTCTACGAATTCGGCGACATATTATATCCCAACGTCGCTTACAACCGTAACGATAACCGGCAGTAGTTATATCCCCGATTATGCGTTCCACAATTGCAGTAATCTTACGGAAATCACAATCCCCGCAAGCGTAACCTCTATCGGCGATAGTGCGTTCTATGGTTGCAGTAAACTTACCGAAATCACAATCCCCACAAGCGTAACCTCTATCGGCGTTAGTGCGTTCTCCGGTTGCACCGACTTACAGACGGTAACGGTTGCCGGCGACAGCAAACTTCAATCTATCGGCGATTATGCGTTCAGGGAGTGCAGTAATCTTACGGAAATCACAATCCCCGCAAGCGTAACCTCTATTGGCGTTAGTGCGTTCTCCGGTTGCACCGACTTGCAGACGGTAACGGTTGCCGGCGACAGCAAACTTAAATCTATCGGCAATTATGCGTTCAGAGATTGCAGTAATCTTACGGAAATCACAATCCCCGCTGGCGTAACCTCTATCGGCGATAGTGCGTTCTCCGGTTGCACCGGTTTACAGACGGTAAATTGGAACGCAACGAATTGTACCAAGGCGGGATCAACATCAAACGGAAACATTTATGCGATTTTTGATGGTTGCACGTTACTTACTACCGTAAATATGGGAGAGAATGTAGAAACCATTCCCGATTATGCGTTCTATAAGTGCAGTAATCTTACGGAAATCACAATCCCCGCAAGTGTAACCTCTATCGGCAGTAGTGCGTTCTATGGTTGCAAGAGCCTTACCTCATCAATTACTATTCCCGCAAGCGTACCCTCTATCGGCGCTTATGCGTTCTATGGTTGCGCTAACTTACAGACGGTAACGTTTGCCGGCGACAGCAAACTTGAATCTATCGGCAATTATGCGTTCGAAGGTTGCAGTAAACTTACGGAAATAACGATACCCGCAAGCGTAACCTCTATCGGCAGTTGGGCGTTCTATAATTGCACCAATTTGAACACAGTAAATTGGAACGCAACAAATTGCACCAAGGCGGGAGATGATTATGGTGTTTATCCTATATTCGGAGATTGCACGTCGCTTACTACCGTAAATATAGGAGAGAATGTAGAAACAATTCCCGCTTATGCATTCTATAAGTGCAAGTGCACCAACTTACAGACGGTAACGTTTACCGGTGACAGCAAACTTAAATCTATCGGCAAATGTGCGTTCGAGGATTGCAGTAGTCTTACGGAAATCACGATTCCCCAAGGCGTAACCTCTATTGGCGGTAGTGCGTTTTCCGGTTGCACCAACTTGCAGACGGTAACGTTTGCTGGTGACAGCAAACTTGAATCCATCGGCAATTATGCGTTCGATGATTGCAGTAGTCTTACGGAAATAACAATCCCCGCAAGTGTTACTTCTATCGGCGAGAGTGCGTTCTCCGGTTGCAGTGGTCTGACAAAAGTAAATTATCTTGGAGACCTTGCGGCATGGTGCAATATAGACTTCGGTAATAATTCTGCCAATCCGTTATCTTGTGCTCATAACCTCTATATAAACGATGTGTTGCAAGAAGAGATAACCATACCGCAAGAAATAACGGAAATAAAGAAGTATGCGTTTTACGGTTGCAGGAGCATAACAAGTGTAACGATACATGAGGGCGTAACCTCTATCGGCAATTATGCGTTCTATTATTGCACCAACTTGCAGACGGTAACGTTTTCCGGCGAAAGTAAACTTAAATCTATCGGCGATTATGCGTTCGACTATTGCAGTGGCCTTACGGAAATCACAATCCCCGCAAGCGTTACTTCTATCGGCAGCAATGCATTCGCAAATTGCAGTAATCTTACGTCAATTACGATTCCCGCAAGCGTTACTTCTATCGGCGCTTATGCATTCTCCGGTTGCAGCAGCTTGACGAAAGCAACATTTGAAAAGAATATAAGCTGGAAAGTGTCCACAAGTAGTAGCATGAGTTCTCCGACAACGCTGTCAAGTTCATCGCTTCAGAATTCCACAACCGCCGCGAAGTATTTGCGGGAAACACGTAGTAACGGTGGCTATTCTGACTGTTATTGGAAACGGTCTTAAAATTTATTGACAAAAACACATTAGTAAAGATAAAATTCAAAGTTTTCTGAGGTGTGAAATGGAAGTTCATGAAGTTAAACGCGATAATTATGAAGATGAAAGAGATGGAATTTTCGCAAAACAAAATGTGATTTACTTTTTCTATAAGCAAAACGACTGCTTATATGTTGGGGAAGCGGGTACGTGTTTACGCGACCGATGTTTTATTCACACCCCAAAAGAATCCGAACAACAATGGTTTAAAGATAGTGACAAGGTTATAATAATAGCATTAGATGCTCCGAAGTTTGATAACTTTTCTCGAAGAACATTAGAGTCACTTTTTATAACAATATTAAGGCCGAAATTCAACAAAGAAGGATAATATGGGTTGTCGTGAATTTTCAATTGTTTTTATATGCGTGTTTCATGGTATTAAACGCTCCCCGCGTTTGATATAAAAATCTATTTTACAAGGAGAAAAACAAAATGTGTGACGGCAACGAGGTCGTTAAAGCAATTCGCAGTGTAATTAAGGAAGATAAAAGGGATTGCATGTTTGGTGAATATAAATTCGCTAATGGGGAAGTGGAAATCGAACCAAAGGATCGTGGCGGCGTTTATGGTATTGCAATAAAGCGCGAGGAGGGCGAAAGTCAAGAAGAACTTTATAAGTTTGTCCACAAAAGCAACGGAAAGTTTACTAAAACCAAAGCGAAAGATTGGAAAGCGTTAGATGCCGAGCAGAAATACTATCCGCTCTATTGGGGAAAGGACATTAATTTGGGCTATCGCCTTTTTGCTCATACTAAGTCATCTGAATCAACTGGGACTGTACAGTTGGCTACGAGAGGCCTTGATGAGCATACAGTAATTTTCGGGGCTGTATTTTGCGCGAATAAAGAGGACAATGAAAAGAATTTGAAAGACAAATATCCGGTTATTTTGAAAACGACAACGACGAAGAAAAGCACTAACTCCGAAAAGAAGTAACGTCACACAATAAAGCCGTAGGATTTTTTCCTGCGGCTTTATTGTCGCGCGAAAACACGTTTTTGCGCAAAGTTAAAAGGTTTTTTATTTTAAATTATAATGCGAGGGAGCGGTTGCGGAGAAGTGGCGGGGCAGTAATGTGAGATTCCTCCGCTCGGCTACGCCTCGGTCACGGCGGCTCACCGCTTCGCTTTGTGGCGGTAGTGTCGCAAGCGACACCACTCGCCGTTTACGCTCGGGTTCGCCTTTTGTCGCGCGGGTAGCAAGTATCCCGCGCGAGGGATAAGGTTGATTATTTTAAAGTATAATGCGGCGGAGCCGTTTCGAGGGAGTATTCAAGTAGTAATGTGAGATTTCTCCGCTCGGCTACGCCTCGGTCGGAATGACACGAGGGGCGATTGCGGGGCGGCTTTTCAAGTAGTAATGTGAAAAAGTCGTGCGGGCGTTTCACGCGGGGACAAACTCTCTATTTTTCGAATTGGGAGTTATAGAGTTCGCTGTAAAAGCCGCCGCGGGCAAGGAGGTCACGGTGGGTGCCTTTTTCCACCACGTTGCCGTCGCGCATGACGAGGATAAGGTCGGCGGAGCGTATCGTTGACAGGCGGTGCGCCACGATAAAGGACGTTTTGCCCTCCATCATCTTGCGGAAAGCGTCCTGCACCCGCGCCTCGGTGCGCGTGTCTATCGCGGACGTGGCCTCGTCGAGAATGAGCATGGCGGGGCGGGCGAGCATTACCCGCGCTATGGAAAGGAGTTGTTTCTGACCGCCCGAAAGGTTGTCGCCGTCCCCCGCAATCACCGTGTCGTAGCCCTGCGGAAGTCGGGAAATAAAGCCGTGAGCGTGTGCCGCGCGCGCCGCCTCTTCCACCTCTATGTCGGTGGCGGACGGGCGGCAGAACGCTATGTTTTCGCGCACGGTGCCGTGAAAGCACCAACTGTCTTGAAGAACCATTCCGAAGCATGCGCGGAGCGACTTTTTGTTCACCGAAAGCGCGGGCGTCCCGTCGAGGCGTATCTCGCCGCCGAGGGGGTCGTAAAAGCGCATAAGTAGGTTAATCAGCGTAGTCTTGCCGCACCCCGTCGGCCCCACTATCGCAACGCGCATGCCGGGTAGGGCGGTAAGCGAAAAGTCCTCGATAAGCGGGCGGTCGGGCGTGTAGGAAAATCTTACGCGGTCGAACTCCACCTTGCCCTCCACGCTCCCGATAGCGGGCAGAGCGGAAGTGTCCTCTTCGGCGGGGGTCTCGATAAGTTCGAACGTCCTCGCCGCCGCGCTCGTCGCCGTTTGCAGTTCGGTCGCCACGCCCGTTATCTCGTTAAAGGGCTTGGTGTATTGGTTGGCGTAGGAGAGGAAACAACTCAGTCCCCCCACGGTGAGCGCGCCCGCACCCGGAAGAGCCGCGCCGCGTATAACGAGGTACGCGCCGAATATGCACACCGCCGCGTACACGAGGTTGTTCACGAACCGCGTGCAGGGGTTGACCATGGCGGAGTAAAACGCCGCGTCCTGTCCGCACGCTTTAAGGTCGAGGTTGACCGCCTCGAACCGCTTTTCCGCCCGCCGTCCATAGCCGAAAAGCCTGTTTACCGCGCTCCCGCCCAGCATTTCGGTGACAAGCCCGGAGAGTTTGCCGCGCGCGGCGGCCTGTCGCAGAAACGAGTTATGGCACCCGCGGGCTATAAACCGCGCCACGAACAGCGACAGCGGCGTAATCACCACCACGGCTAGGGCGAGATAGAGGTTTTGCGCGAGCATGAACCCCAGCGTTCCCGCAATCGTAACTATGCCCGTGAAGAGTTGGGAAAAGCCTTGAATAAGCCCGTCGCTTATCATGTCCACGTCGCTCCCCACCCGCGCGGCAAGGTCGCCGTGCGCCCGTCCGTCGATGCAGGAGAGCGGCACTTCGGTAAGGCGGTCAAACGCCTTGCGCCGTAGCCGCGTTACCGTGCGGTAGGACGCGAGGTTGACAAGCAGCGACGAAAAGTACTGCGCCGCCGCCGCCACGCACAACAGAATTATGAGGATAACGGCGTTTTTCGCGATGACTGCAAAGTCCACGTTCCCCTCGGCTATTATATAGTCGATCGTTCTTCCCGTAATCACGGGGGCGAGAAGAGTGGCCGCCACTTGCACGAGCGACA
>CANRNV010000059.1 GCA_947632125.1 uncultured Clostridia bacterium | reverse complement strand
TGCTCGGGTGCAACAGCTCGAAAAATGCTATACTCCGACCTTTCAAGCGGCGGTTCGTTTTCTTCGGCAGCCAATGTTGCGTAATCGATATACCCGTCGTCCGCCACTTCGTCTGCGGTAAACAGCAGAATGTCCGCCAAAACTCGCTGGCGACGCTTGCACCGCCGCTTGACAAAGTCTCGTACAATCATCTCTATCAAGCTCAAAAACCGCGCTTTGTCGCTGTGATATTCCGCGGCGCACACGTGCGATATCCGACAAACCACGTTAAAGCTTCCACTGCTTTTCGAATATGCGGCATCAAGATGACGGGCGACATAAGCTTCCATTCGATCAAGCTCTTGCGGGGTGTAGCTATCCTTGTGAATGAGCCGTCGGTACTCGGAATACAAGCACTTTGTGGCATACGGCTCGGCAAAACCGTTGCACATCCGTTGAAATTGCTTGAAACTCTCTGGTGCGATCAGATGCGTTGTTTCGCGATTATAGTCGGACTCGATACACTTTACTACCGCCCACGGCACGCCGCCGAGACGAGAATCGACATAAGCAAACAAGTCAACTATGTCACAATGTGGGGCGTTCGCAAAAATTACCTCGTCGTTGGAATCGGTCAAACCGCACTTGTCAACGCAAAACCGCTCGAACTCGGCAAACGCTTTTGCCGCATGAGAATCATCGTCGAACAAGTTTTCGCGAGGATCTTGCTCCACTTCCCGACAAAACTCTTTTCCGTCATCACTGACGGCACGTATTATGCCTGTTGCGAGAGCATTGTCCTGAACATAAATATATATTCGTTTTTTCTTATACTGCTGGTTTTGTTGCATACGCGTTGGTGCAGCTAACAGACAACCCTCCCATAATATGTGAGTTCAAAGTTTTTCCAATGCCAAAACAATGCCCCCGTATTCTTTCTGCTTTACGATTTTTTGTGAGAAGCGAGCAATTTATCGTTTTCGATTATTTTATTTTTGATTTTTTGCAATATGGGGATTAAAATCGGTTTAACCTCATTTATATCCTTCTCTCTGTCTTCCCAAGTCATGAGCAGTACATCCCCAAGATTACTGTATGTGTTACCAAGCTTTTGTTCCGGAACCAAAACTTTCTGCGCATTCGTCCAATCCGGTTTACCTGCGTGATCCATTATTATGAAAAATTTAATTACATTACCGGCCTCCGTTCCGAATTTATAAGCTTTATGCGTATCTACGGATTCACCATAACTCTTGTAATACTCTCTCATGACTTCTGTACTGAAATATACCGAAGCACTATTCTTCTTGCCGCTTATTTCTATTTTTGCATCGGGTAATTCCTGTTGAAGCCACTCGATACAAAAATCAAAAACATCTTGTGAATTGTCAACATACATTTTCAACAAATTAATAGCGAGTTCATAATCTTTTATGATCTCTTTGCATTTTTTTCTTACATCGGCATTTTTAGCCAAAGCTTCGATATTAAGCATTTCCACATAATCCTCCAATAATATATTTAATTTCGATTTGTTTGTCTTGTTAAGACTTGTGCTGTTCTTAACAGCTTGTTTCAACATACTGATTATATCAATGATGTCTTTGTAACTGAGAATGCAATATCCGTCGTTATATTGTTCATCTCCGCCAATATTTACGGGCAATTGTCCCTTTGGAGTAAGGAACACAAACAGCTTGTTACGATATCCTTGATATTTTGCCTCTATGTCATTTTGATAACGCCTGAGTTGATCTGTATGTGCGTCGGAATGGAATTTGTTCTCCACAACCATTACTGTTTGCGTTTGTTTATTTTCCAACAACAAATCTATGCGATTTTCTTGTGAGACCAATGCCACTTCTGTCCTTACTTCAATATCACCGTTCAAAAGTGCCAGAAATGACTTTTCGTCCACAACATTTCCCTGAGTGGCGTCCTTTATTATTTCCGAATTCTTTTTTGCCGGTACACCATTGTACGATTCCTGCGAATCAAAAGAGTAAATCTTTTTGAAAAATTCACGCACCATTGTATCGTTGAGTCCATGCTCCATCTTCGGATTAAGCAACCATGCAATAAATGCAGAATGTCTGATCTCCTGTCCGCTCATACCTGTTGAATGGAAAACGTTAATTCCTTTGTAGCCGCAATCTGTAAGAGAGTACAATTCTTCTTTTTTTAACTTGTCCAACTCTTCAAGTGCGGTCTGTACCGTGAATGATTCCATTGCTTTTGTCATTTGTTTCCTCCTTATATTTTTTTCGCCGTGTAGGCGTTTGTGCTGTTTTGTTACTAATTGTTGGAGAGTTTTGCTTTTGGAATGTGAATAGTATAGCACCCCCCCCCCTTGATTTGTCAATATCCTATCTATTATAATACAATAAAGCTCGCCGGTCTTGACTGCATTCAATGTGCCGCATTTGCAATCGGACAATGCTTACCTTATAAGAAGGTGTTGCTTTTATGTAATGTCCGCGTCTCGCCGTCAGTCAATGCCCGAAAACCCCGCTAATCAATAGTAATCGTAAGGTTCTTCCGTTTCATTGTATTCCATCTTTACGATATATTTTTTGTAGCGGAAATGGCGTGAGGGGATAGTAATGTATCTGAATGCCCCATACAAAATATTGCGAACACACCAATAAACAGTATCTAACTCGTCGCCGACTTCTTTAAGGCTTTTTTCTTCTTTGAAAAACATTCTGACTGCGGTTGCCCTGCGCGGTGACATTTTATCCACCAATTCGGACATCGTTTCATCGATACTCTTTCCGTCAACGTTATCTCTGAGCTCTAAGCTTTTTAAGTTAAGGGCTGCTCGCAACAAATTCTCCGGCCAATGAGTGCCATTTGCCCTTACACTTTGTTCAAATTCCAATGCCAACCGCTTGTCTTCATCAACAAACATATTCATTATTTCCTGATCAAACCCCGCAGTCTTTTTGAGTTCTTCCCAGTATTTTTCCTCATTTTTATCCATTGTGCAATCCTCCTGTAATTTTTATTTGCTCACTCTTTGCAGTTCCTGCCAGATCTTGACAGTATTCAGCGTGTCGCAGCCGCAATAAATCAGCAATTGCTTGCGCGCCTCGGATTGCTCTTCCTGCGACATAAACTTCATTCGCGGAAAGATATCCATCGCCTCGCTGCCGTTGTGTACGCCTTCCAGATTGTGATAGTCTGCCTCTTCTTCGTCGGGGAAGAGCGCAGGCGTAACGTATTTCAACGAATAACTGCCGCGCATTGCCTGATTGTAGTATGCCCGCTCAAAAAACGGCAACATAATATCCCGAGCATTTTTGTGCATTTCCAAAAGTTGCGGCGCAAGATCGGAAAATTGTCTGGCGAGTGCCGCAAGCACAGACTGTTCAAACTTCATATTGTAGGCGACAACGCAAGCCCCGTGCGGTATGTCTTTTGCCAACTGTTCCGCAAGTGCGCGACGGGGATCGCCGACGGGTTCGGCAAGAAAGTACCGATGTTCAAGCGGAGCGCCCTCTTCCGCAACTATATGAAGAGAATACTGAAACGGTATCTGTTGATAAGTGTGCGTACCGTCATAGGGCGGAATCGCCGATTGCATTGTTTCGAAATCCAAAAAGCACAGCGGATACCAAAGCGTTGACAAAAACTGCCTTATTCGGGGTTTGTCTATTACGGGCGGACAATCATAGCAGGCAAATTCCGCTTGTTGACGCACCTTGTCCGATAGCGAATTGCCGCTGTCAAGCAACTGCCGCATAGTATAAATACCGCTGTTAAGGTATGACCATTTTTTTGAACAGTTCGCAAGTTCCAACACCGACGGCTCGGGCAAATCCCGTGTGCAATAAGCCAAGAACTCACAATCGGCACATTCCCGACAGAAAGCTGTTGGAGGTTCATCGAGGTTTTTCATCGTTGCCTTTGCTGAGGCAATTTCCCGCACGACTTCTTGTTGCATCTGTTCCAACATAGAAGACAGCTCCTCCGTGCGATCAAACAACCCGCCGAAACCGACGTCAAGCTCGCCCCGCCTGACGTAGTCTCTGTTGAGATGTACCAGATACACTCCGCAAACAGGCACACCGCAATTGATCAAAACTTGTCGTTGAAATGCAACATCGCGGTAATTTATATCCTTGACGCTATTGGCGCTTTTTACCTCGTAAATCTCGTATCCGTTGTCTGTTTTGTGCAGAATGTCCACCTGACAGTAGCACCCGTCGTGACAGAATGCCGCTTCGCAAATGTTTTGTTCTCCGTTGGCAAGAGCCTCCTCGGTTTTTTTCAGCATCGCGGAGTAATCAAGCTCGCCGTCGCGTTTTGTCGTGACGTCTGTAAACCGACCGAACAATCCGCGAGCAAGCTTGCCGATCTCTCCGCCGTCGGCAAGACGTTTGGCGACGCTCGGGTCCATTTGAGTTTCCTGCGGCTTGTAACAACCGAGCCACAATTTCTTGGGACATTGAACGAATTGACAATATTTAGACTTACTTAAATTCATATTTCCCTCCTTGATACTCTTATTGTAGCACATTGTGATTTTTAATGCGCCAGCGCCGAAGACGGGTCGACATACATTCGACAAATCGCCTCGGCACGATTGAGCAGCAACTTTTTTACATCCTCGGGAGAGACTATCTCCAATTCATTGCCGTAACTCATGCACCATCCGAGAAATACGGGATCTTCGGGATTGACTTGTACCGTTACCGTAAAGCAATCGCCGTTTTCGGGATGAAGTTTCACTTTGCTGCCGAACTTATCATAGATATCACTGGCGTGTCGATTGAAGAGCTTCAACTTTACGCTTTTGGTTTTGCCCATCCACATTCCGAATGCGGTCATGCTGTCTTTTAAGTCGCTGTTTTTGAACCTTTGCCCGTATTTGTCGTAATCGAAGAATTGCTTTTCTTCTCTGACCGACATCATTCTGTCTATACGGAACGGTACGAAGTCGTCGTATTTTTCTTGAAATGCTATCAGATAATAGCAACCGTTGCTATACACCATGGCTATCGGCGCTTCAAGATAACGCTTGATTTGCCCGCCGTCGGTTTTGGATTCGGTTTTCCCCGCAGCGTTGATAGTATAATATTCAAAGGAAACCTTGCGTTTGTTTTCTATTGCGCGATCTATCAATGTAATTGTCTTCAACACCTCGTCATTGGAATGTTTTAATTTGTCGAAACATATAACGTTGTCATCCAATACTTCGGCTTTATTAGTTCCCGCAAGCATTGCAAGTCCGCTGACAATTTCTTTGGTCTGTTTCTTTGATAAAAACGTCGCCGATTGCGTCGCGTCAATCAGGAAACGAATTGTATGAATGTCGATATCTCTATTTGCCAAATAATACATATTCTGCTTGCTTCGCGTGACTTGCACGCCGTATCCGTATGTGTTTAGCAACTCTATATCCGAACTCAACGATTTTCTTCCGCAGCAAATATTTTGTTCTGCCAATCTTGCAATAATGTCGTTTGTGCCGATTGGATGATCTTCGTCGCTTTCCGTTCTCAAAATATCATATATTTTCAATAATTTTATTTTTTGATTTTCGCTTCTCGCCATTGCTCCTCAACCTCCTGACGCATCGATTATAACCCATTTAAATCAGATGTGTCAATACTCAATTGCGTCATTTATTGCCCATTTACCTTTTTTATTTTTCGCGTTCCGCGACATTATTGTGCGGGCAAGAGGCAAAAGCATAATTACTTGTTTAAGACGCTTTGCGTGGGTTTGTTATGCCGTTGTTTTGAGGACGGCTTTTTGTTATTTCTATCTAAATGTGCATTCAAATGTATGTTAAAAATATTCAAATAATCTATAATAGGGATACGAGCCGACGCGGCGCAAAGATTTATGCAATACAATATTTCTGTCGGACAATCGGCTCGTACATAAGTGCGGAGATTGGATGCGTACGGAATAAAAACGGCAAATCCGATCCAAAATCGCCCCAAAAGCCCAACCTTTTATGTTAAGCGGTGTCTATATTGTCGGAAGCTTCGATGAGGTGCCTTGGTGAACAGTCTGAATGCAAACAAAATAATAAGCCAATATTTCAAACCCATATTCGGATTTGCCCTGAAAAGGTGCAGAAACGTACAGGACGCGGAAGATCTGTCGCAGGACATTGCGATAAAAGTTTACCGCGCGCTGCTCATCAAAGACGACATACGAAACGTAGACAAGTTCGTATGGACGGTTGCGCATAATGCGTTGAGCAACTACTACCGCGATACCGCCGAAAACACTATCGGAATACCGCTCGAAGAGATTGCCGAAAGCCTTGCGGAGCCCAATTGCCGTCAGCGCGACGAGGATGACGAAGCAACGGCGCGCTTACAAATGGAAATCGCATATCTATCCGAAATGCAGCGCAAGATAGTAATCGCTTATTACTTTGAAAACCGCAAGCAAGCGGATATAGCAAAACAACTCGGGATCCCTGTCGGTACCGTGAAATGGCACTTATTCGAAGCAAAAAAAGAATTAAAGAGAGGTTTCGACAAAATGAGAGAGACAAACGAACTGAAATTTAACCCGATCCGATTCCGTTTCGTATGGATAAACGGTACGGTGGCAACAAAATCGCCGAAAGATCTGTTACAATCGTTATTTGCTCAAAATATCTGCTATTGCGTACGCAACAATGCCAAGACGGTAAACGAGATCGCAAACGACTTGGGCGTTTCTCCCGTATTTGTAGAGAACGAAGCGGAACGTTTGGAAGAATACGGCTTGTTGACGGCAAAAGGAAGCAAATACATCGTCAATTTTCTTATAAACGAACCGACCCGTCGGCTACTCGTTCTGCAAGACGAGGTATATGCCCGCGCGGCGGAGTTATTCGCAAACAAATTGTACGACGAGCTGATTTCCGGCGAGCTGCTGAACGACAAGCGTATCGTATGTGAACGATCGGACGGAGTCGCCGATTGCAAGGCGCCGCGTGAAAAAGACAAAAATTTTATTTTGTGGGCGCTTATACCCTATATTGTCGCATGTTCGGGAGAAAAATCGCCGGACGAAGAAATATCTTTCGAAGAGGCGGCAACTTGCCGTCCGGACGGCGCTTACAATATCGTTAACGCGGAAGTCGTCCCGAACGGCATACCGTTGCCGGAAAATTATGCGGATATAACAAAATGGAGCGGTCCTATGTGGAACGGCAACGGCAAGCATATCCTGTGGCAGGTAAACAGCAAGTGGTCCGATCGGGATACGGACATCGTCTCATACGCACATACGGCGAGGCAGGCGCTGTTGCTTTTTGAAGAAGGAGAAGGCAGCCTGTCAAAAGACGACTGCGCACGGCTATGTCAAAAAGGCTATATAAAAATATGCGAGGGCGACGATTTCAAAAAGTTGTGGCAAATAGTAATTTTGTCCGACAACGAAATTCGCGACCGTCTATTGGCGATAGGAGAGCGAATAAGAAACGACTGTCGCGAGGAATTGCAAGCGTTGAAAAAACCTTACGAAAAAGCCGTAATGTCCTCCGTGCCG
>CANRNV010000058.1 GCA_947632125.1 uncultured Clostridia bacterium | reverse complement strand
TATTTTGTGCGACAGCGAACCGCTTTTTGCTACGCAAAAAGGTTCTCATTCCCATTCTCTCCGCCATAAAAATGGACGCCTTTACGGTGTCCATTTTTATGGCGGAGGCGAAGGGACTCGAACCCCTGTGCCCTTTCGAGCAAACGGTTTTCAAGACCGCCGCGTTATGACCACTTCGCTACGCCTCCATTATTTCATTACGTCTTAAAATTATCGGTACTTTCTTTGACGATTACGCCTTGGGAAATTGATACTTTTTTTTGACGAACATGCCTTGGAAAATCAATATTCGGTTTTGACGATCATGCCTTAAAATTATCGATACTTTTTTTGACGGCCGTGCCTTAAATAAATCGAAGATTTTGACGGCAACTTAGAAATTATAACAATAACCTCTTCGAGTTGTCAAGTAAATGAGCGGTTTATTTTGACGGCTTTTTTGCGGATGAGGATTTGGTGCTTTTTGCGGATGATTTTGCCGCAGATTTTTTGGCGGTGGATTTGGTGTCTTTTTTAGATGAGTTTTTGGTCTTTTTAGCGGTGCCGCTGGATTTTTCAGCAGTTTTGGCTGCGGGTTTCGAAGCTTTTTTTGGGGTAGCCTCAGAGGCAGCGGCGCTCTCGGCTTTTTTCGTTTTGGCTTTGGATTTGGGCGAGGCGGGCGCGGCGACTTCCGGAATAATTTCGGGTTCGGCGGGAGGGGGCGTAAGATCGATTTCGATATCGGGAGCGGAGGTGGCGGCGGCTTCGCTGAGCCCCATAGCTTTTTGCGCCTTAGCGACGATTTCGTTGACGACGTTTTGGGGGCTCATCCACCAATCCCGGTTCCAGACGCGCATAAAGTTCCAGCCCTTGGATTCGAGGAACTCGGGGACATAGACGTCGCGTTCGAGGACCGATTCGGAGGAGCGCATGGCGTCCGCTTCGGTCTGGACGCCCACGAGGTAGCGACCGGTTGCGTCATAGACGGCGAGCGAGATGCGCACCTTGGAGTTGCCAAGACCGATCTCCGTTTTGTAGCCGAGTTTTTCGAGTTCCGTGCCGATTTGGATTTCGATAGGCTGACTTTGAGCGAGCGGGGGAGTTTCGATTTCGGACAGGCTGTCCAAAATGAGTTTGATCTCCTTTTGATTGCCGTCGGACACGGCACGCGCGTATTCGAGGTATTTGCGGAAGAGCTTGGGACCGAGGTTTTTGGAGTCGGTTTTAAGGTCCTCGGGCTCGATGCTTGTCACGACATAGATCTTCTTTTTGGCACGGGTGATAAGCACGTTAAGACGGTTTTCGCCACCCTCGACGCTGAGCGAGCCGAAGTTGGTCACCATTTTGCCCGCTTCGTTGTAGGCGTAGCCGATGGAGAAGATGATGATGTCGCGCTCGTCGCCCTGAACGTTTTCGATGTTTTTGACAAAGAGGCTGACATCCTCGCCGTTCTCCTTGCGGGAGCGCTCTTTGATGATGTAGCTGCGGAATTTTTCGTCGCGGAAGCACTCTCGGTCGATGATGTCCTCGATAGCACTTTCTTGCTCGGCGTTAAAGGTGATAATGCCGATCGTTTCGTTGTTTTTGCGTACACGGAAGAGCTTTTTTACAAGTTCGACGACTTTTTCGGCTTCTGCGAGGTTACACCTGTCTATCCACTTTCCGTTTACCTTGATGCGCTCTATGGGGCGAAGCTTGCCTCGCTCGATGTTGGGCGAGATTTGAAGCTTGTTGGAGTAGAAAGCTCGGCTCGAAAAGTCGATGAGTTCCTCGTAGCGACTGCGATAGTGATAGGTGAGGTTGCAGCTGTCATAGCGGGAAACGGCAAGGTCGAGGAGGCTTTCCACTTCGAGCGCAGCCTGCGTCGAATAGTCGTTCTCGTCGGGATCGCCGCCCATGTAGCGTTTCATAAACGTCGAGGTGGGGCGAAGCTGCTTTGCGTCGCCCGCAACGACTATGCGTTTGCCTCTGAACACGGCGGGCAGGGTGTTTTCGATAAAGATCTGCGACGCTTCGTCGAAAAGAATCAAATCGAACAGGTTCATTTTGAGCGGCAAAATAGTGGACACGTTTTCGGGCGAGAGCAGCCAGCAGGGAAACAGGCGGAAAAGGAAGTCGCCGTAAACCTCGGTGGTCTTGCGAATGGACCAATAGTTCTGCTTTTTGGATATTTGATACAGGTAGTCCTTTGCCGCAGTCGAATTTTCGAAGAAGTCGAGATATTCGTTGTCGAACTTTTTTAAAGCGACCTTTTTGACCTCTTCGGATTTGAGCGCATTGTAGCGCAAGATGTCTCGTCGCAACGAGTCGTACTCGGTGAGTTTATGCAGCACGTCCTTGTTTTTTTCCTCGAAAACGAGGAGTTCGTGATAGATGCGCACGTTGGGGACCTTTTTTATGATGTCGAGAAACTTTTGCAAGCTGTCCGCGCCCGAATAGGCAAATTCGAGCACCGTCTTTTGGGCGGGAGCGAGGTTGCCGATCGCCGTGCAAATATCCCGATTGTTGACGTATTCGTCGAGCGCGCTAAGCAGCATTTTCAATATCGACGTGTTGCCGCTAATCAGGTGGTCGGCGAGGGTGAAGTATCCGTCGACCGAAAGAATGTTCTTCAAAAAGGCGTAATTTATAAGGTACTCGTCGATCGCTTGCTTGGTGGCGGCAAAGTCCTTTTCGAGCTCGCTTTCGATCTTAGCCGTTTTGCTCAGCGTGATGGGCAGCATGGGCAAAAGCGCGTACGAGGCGGTTCTTGCCTTGTATGCCTTGGGGTGGGTCAGCTTTGCCGTCATCTTTATGAGCGGAGAGTAGTCGTCGCTGTGGAACTCGCCCATATAGGCAAGGAGCTGCCTTGCGTAGGGATACTTGTTCTTATTGAACAGGGGCGGCTCTCGTAAAAGGAGTTCGTTAAGACCCGTTTTGGCTTGCGAGATGGTGTAGATGTCGAGGTCGGTTTTCAAAAAATCGATACACGGGTTCTTCTTTTTGCTCTCGGAGAAGTCGTAGTAAAGCTGAGCCTTGCCGCTTAGCAAGCTGCTTACCGCCTCGCTGAGTTCGTCATAGCGAAGCTTTAAGATCTTGCCTTTGAGCATCTTGGTGTAGATCGCATATTCGTCGCTGTCTTTACCGATCATGTACGACAGTGCGTACATCTGCGACGGGGTAAGTCCGAAGTCGGTCTTGGTATTGAGCAAAGCCGACGTCTTTTCGAGTTCGAGTTTGCACCTGTCTATCGAAGCGTCGAGAGCCTCGATGTTTTTAAGGCTGTCGTCGCCCCTTACTATGCTTTGATGTCTGTCGAAGCACTTGTCGTAGAACGACTTTTTTTCCTTTTCGGCGTCGTTGATGTACATTGCCTTTGCTCCGAATTCGCCGAGGCGGTTATATACGACGTCGAGCGCGGCTTTCTTTTGCGATACGACGAGAACGCGCTTGTTTTTAAGCACGGCGTCCGAAATGATATTGACGATTGTCTGCGATTTACCCGTGCCGGGCGGGCCGTAGACGACCATATTGCCTTTTACGGAGATCTCGGATATGACGTTGCTTTGCGCAAAGTCCGAGTGGTGCGAGGCGTAAACGTGCGCGTCGACCGACTTGTTTTTCTTTTTGGAAATTTTTACCGGCTTGATGTTGAGGAGTTGGTCTATCGCCTCGTTGGTGAGCCGCTTTTTTTGCAGTTCCGCATAGTCGGCGTACACCGAATTTGCCATGGTGTAACGTCCGAGCGTAAACAGCTCCCGAATTTCCGGTGCGTTTATGGTGTCGAGTTTGTCGTAGGAGAGGAAGCCGCCCGTAAAGTCGAATTTGAAGCCGAAAGTGCGCAGATACTTGATGACGGACAGTACGCTCTTTGCCGGCTCCTTGCCCAAGGTGAGTTCGGTTTCGAGCTCCTCGAGTTTGAGCCTTTTAAGGTTGGCATAGGCGTAGATAAGCGCCTTGTTAAGCGTGACGCCCGATTTTTTTACGAGAGCGACGGTAAATTCGTCAATAAACTCTATCTTTACGGGGAAGAGCAAAAGCGGACCTTTCATGACAAGGTCTTTTACCGTGCCGACCACAAACGGATAGCCGACGTAAAGTTCGTATCTGCCCGTTTCCTTTTCGATCTCTTCGATATCGCGATTGATCGCCCGAAGATATTGAATATCTCGGTTGAGCAAGGGCTTGTCGTAATTCGCCTTTTGCGCGACCGATTTGTCCAAAATCACAAAAGGCTCTTTTTTGTCCGCGAAGAGAAAGGAGATAAATTCCTTGCCCATTTCGAGGTTGTTTTCGAAAAGTCTGCCGAGGTCGTAGCCGCTGCGCCTGTTAAGATTTTTAAGGCATATGCAGCGATTTCGTCCGCTTATTTCAATAAGTCTGTCTTTGTAGTATGTATAAATCGACTTCATTTTGTCACCCATAATATTTTATAAAACATCTGCGATTTTGTCAATTAAAATGGGCGGCTTCTTTTCATTATTAAATTTATAAGTTGTCGTTATGATGTCGTCGTTCTTTTGACCGAACAATTATATTCCGTCGCCGCCGTTATCCGTTTGAGCGTTGCCATCGCCCAAGGGGTCTTCGTAGATTTGCGAGTGTTCCATGAGGTTGCGCAATTTCAGCGGGTGATATAATAGATGCGCTATCACGATCGAGATGCCCACTTGCAAGGCGTTTCGCCACAAGCTGATAAGCGCGCTCGCCATCGTTCCGTACCAATAAGCTTTGGCAAAGAAATAGATCGTCATCATGATCAAGCCGCCGACAAGCATATAGGCGGAAGTGATCGCGTACTTGATTTTGCCCTTGCCGTTTGGCAAAAAGCGAATGAGCAGACCCACTATCAGCCCCTCGATGCCGTGAGCGGCGAGGGATACGAACATTGTCGTGGGATACACGATGACGTCCGCGAGGAATGTGCCCAGCCCGCCGGCTACCATGGCGGCAACGGGATCCATCATAAGAGCGGTCAAAAAGATGATCGCGTCGGACAGATTGGTGTAGCCGCCCTCGATGGACGGAATTTGGATCACCAGAGTGGAAACCGCAGTGAGTGCGGTCATAAGAGCCGTGTAGGCGATCCATTTTGTCTTGTTTTTGATTTTCATTTTTTCACTCCTTTTTTGGGTAAAAAAAATTTCCTTTTTAAGGAAGGAAAATCAAACGGGCACGGCAAAAAAGCCATGCGCAATATAGATTTCTTTCCCACTCAGACTTTACTGACGGTTGCGGGATCTCACCGCATCGAATGTTGAGGCTGTCGGACTTGTCCGAATAAAATCGGCATTACCACCGGTATGGAATTTCACCATGCCCAAAGAAATATTCAATTGACATTATATTAGCAAGTAAGTACCGAGTTGTCAACTGTTTTTGTATGAAAAAAAGGAAAAATTTTTCTACTCTTTTTTCAAAAAGAACAGGGCGGGGAACAGCGAGGCAAGTGTCACCACTACCAACAAAACGCCCGCCGCAACTCCGAGGCAGATGAGCAGTCTTAAAAAGTAGTTTTTTACGTAAGGTACTGTCTTGTAGCAAATAAAAAAGCAGATCGCGCCCAAGATCGCCCCTATGATATTGCCGAGAAGTCCGACGACAAAGGGGAGTATGCAGGCGATATAATCGTACCAAAACAGCTTGGTCACAAGAGCCTTTTGCTCGCCGCGACACAGATATATGCCCGAAAACAGCGTGCCGGCAATGCGACACTCCTCGTTGCCGAGCGAAAAGACGTTGCGTTTGCCCTCGACGCCGCTAAGCTTCATGCCCTCGTAGTAGAGCTCGGCGCGGTTTTTCCAATAGTTTATTTCGACGGTAAAAGTTCCGTCAAGTTCGATTTCGTACTTCACTACACCATTATAGTATATTTTGCGTTTAATTGCAATCTTTTTTCGGGGTTAATACGCATCTGTTGCCACGCAAATAAAAAGCGGGCATTAAACAAAGGATACTGCCGCTCTATGATATGCTTTGTCGGCTCATAATGCAAAATTCACGTAGATTTCATTCTGTAAAAGCCTCAAAACAGTTTACTTGATTTGATTAAAGTGATACAATTTGTGCCTGAGGTCAATCGAGGGCTTTTTTTTATGGAAAATGAAGTAAAAAACGAAAATATCGAGGCTAACGGCGAGGCGGAGCAGCACGCTCATCACAAGCCCGTGCTCGTCAAATTGCCCGAGCAAAAAAAGGTAATCAAGTACATAAAGGAATATGTAATTGTGTTTTTCGCTGCCGTTTTGCAGGCGGTAGGTGTATACGTATTCGTTCAACCCAACAACTTCTCGCCCGGAGGATTTTTGGGCATAGGCACGTTTGTGGAATATCTCACAAACGGCAAGATAACTGCGGGCGTACTCTTCTTTATCATTAATATACCGCTTATCATTTTGGCGTTCTTCAAATTCAAAAAGGACTTTATTGTCAAGACGATTATCACCATTTTTTTGGACTCGCTCTTTTTGGATCTTTTGGCTTATACGCCTATGCCGCAGTTTGTCGTCGATCCCAATAAGGGTATGGGCTACGCGTTCATTTTGGCGGCGATAGCGGGCGGCATTATGTGCGGAGCGTCGCAGGCGCTTCTGCTCAAAGTGGATGGCTGCAACGGCGGCACCGAGATAATCGGCGGTCTGCTTCAAAAGAAGTTCCCCGCCACCAATATCGCGTGGTTTATCTTTGCGCTCGACTCCTCGGTTGTCGTTCTGTCGGCGTTCTTTGGAGATACCGCAAACTTCGGGGGAGCGGGCTTTGCGCCCGTACTTATCCCCATGTTGCTCTCGCTGTGCAAGATGTTTTGTGCGTCCAAGACCAACGAAACAATTCTCAGAGGCATGTCGTCTGCCATTAAGTTCGAGGTGGTCACTCCGCACGGCGAGGAACTCGGCAAGGAGATCACCACCAAGCTTGCGCGCGGCGTGACGATAATAAATGCAAAGGGAGCATACACGGGCGCCGACAAGCAATTACTCATCTGCATCTTGCGCAAACGCCAAATGGCAAGCTTTAAGCGTATTCTAAGCCGCTATCCCGATACTTTCGCCTATATGGTGTCCACTTCCGAAGTCTACGGAATAGGCTTTACCAAACAAGTAAAAGAGGGCGAAAAAGAAACCGTGGTTTGATTTGTTACTTTTTTGAAAAAAAGTAACCAAAAAACTTTTATCTGCGGCGAGGCAGAAAAATACTTTTCAGCCTCTCCGCTGAATAAAACCTTTTTTGTGAACCTTTCTTTATTTGAGAGGTAACGATTGGGAATTAAAAAGTGCCTTTTATTATCGGAGCGTTGTTAAGTACGCTCTTTATTTATATCGGAGCAAGCGACACTCTATATAAATCCTGCGGAGCAGACTACTAAGAAAGGCGCCCTTTTCATCTTCATTACTCGCTTGCGATACTATGTACGCAAGCGAAGAGGAGCAGGCAAGCGTAAATGGCTCGTTTGCGAGCTTGCGAACAAACAGCCGCAAAGCGCAGACTGCGACGACCAAGGGGAGCTGCCGCCTGTGGCGGCTGAGGGGGGACCTTATGAGTTACGTTTGGGTAATATTTAGGCTAATAGGGCGTTATACGTAGGATATCGAGTTAATTGTATACTCGCATTTTAATAAGGCGAATCCCCTCAGTCGGCGCAAGCTGACGCTGTGCGCCGCCAGCCCGTATAATAGAGTAAGCTGAAATGTGAGCGTTCTGCGGGGTCAGCAACGTCAA
>CANRNV010000057.1 GCA_947632125.1 uncultured Clostridia bacterium | reverse complement strand
CTTGGTGCGGATGACAGGACTTGAAAACTATGACACAACGATTGCTTTTATAGATATTTAAGCTATCATATTATGCGCATAACAGCCTTTTATAGTGGTGATTTTTCGCGATTTTTCGGCAAATTTCGACCATTTGTTACCAAAAATGTTACCAAAAATCACTATGAAATTCAATGTTACCAAACTGTTACCAAATTTCGCGTCCTTTTCATTTTGTAAGTATAATATAACTATATATAAAAAGAGCAGGAAACAAGTCCCCGCTCTTTCGTTATTCTACTACCCAATACACGTCAACAAGCTTATCTGTGCAATTCCAAATATCGCCCACGATTCCGTACACGGAGCAGGTAAGATGTCCGTCTATACGGATAATAACCTTATCGTGCGGAAACATCGTTGCAACCTCTCCGACACTAAAAGTTTTGCGGCATTCGTGCGGCTTATAGCACAGTATTTTCTCCAACAGGTTATGATAGCAGCACACACAAAGTTTGTCACACTTAAATGTCTGTGCGGTCAATTCCAACAGGTTTGATATTGCACCATAATTTAGCCCTGTCGCTGTGCTAATCGCCCTGGTTACACAGTCCTCGATTTCAGCGCCGTTTGGGTTGCGATTGTAGTAGCGATAATTGTCACTCATCGCAAACAAGCGTGTAGTAGTAGCCAGCAAGTTTTTCGCCGCCTTTAAGTCCCGCGTCGGGATCTTCCAAAAAAGCTTGCGCGAGCTTTACATATGCCATAACTTCTTTGTCGCGGGGGATAAACTGTTTCAACACCTCGCAGTAGTCGGAGTAAAGCATATTCGCCGTCATACACAATTCTTTCTCGTCGTAGTCCCTCATTGGCAAATTGAAAGCTTGTGCGGTTTGCCGAATTGCTGCCAAGTCGAAATGTTCTCCCATTGTGCCGTCGGCATTTTCGAGGTCCCGCTTCCAATCCATCATATCGCGCTTTGTAAGGCGCATTTCTTCGCCATAGTCCCGCGAATCGTATCCGTAATTGCCCGAACGATAATCGTCCATAGCATAATCGTCACGGGTTCTGTCGCGCCGTCCTCCGCGTCTTTCGTCGTATTCGTAATCGTTATAATCGCGAGATCTTCCGTCGTACTGACCGCCGAATTTACCCTCAAATCCGCCGCGCATTGCGCGATCCATTCCGCGACGACGATCACCACGAGCATAATCCTCACGAGACCGTCTGTCCATTATTATACGTCTTGCTATATCACTCATTTGGTGTTACCTCCCGTTTTGTTGTCGTTGTTGTACTTTTCGTCTCTTTAATAACGCCTGCCGTCATTGGAATATCGGCGAATGTGCGCACTTGAAGTGCAGCGGGCGCAACGGGTGCGGGTATGCTTGACAACACGTTGCTTGGAGCGCAAGACAGACCGCCGAGCGACTTAAACACAGCGCCTGTCGCCGTGGTTGAAACGAGCAGGGGATAACGTCTACGGGTGCGAATGGCGCACGCAGTGATTTGAGCGCAGCAAGCGTTTGTAATCGGGTAGACGGTTGTAGTAACGCCGCCGATACTTATTGCAACGGGCATATTGATTGTAGCTGTTGCAGGAATTGTTTGCGCCACTACCAAACACACCTTTTGTCCGTTAGCAAAGGATTGGGCGGGGACGTCTATTACGAGGGTGTCTGTGCCGCCGACTGCTACCACAGTAACGGATGTTGAAATGACAATATTCGGGCAAAGAGAGCAGTTTTGATTGATACAACTCATATTTGTAGTCCTCCTTAATTTTTCAAACAGGGGCGTGGAGAAAACCCCATACCCCTGCGAATGTTTGTTTTCTCAACCGAGCGATGTCGGGAATTATGCGTAGTATCCGCAGCCGCAGCCACCGTTATAAGCGAACGGGTTGGGCACGTTATAAGACGGTGTGGGATAAGGACGCAACGCGTTGATTATGTCGGCGTTTTGGCGAGATTGCGATGCAGCCAAGCGCAGCGCTTGATTTTCGTCGCGAAGCTGTGCGGCTTCTTTTGCGGCGAGATAGTCAATGACGCGGTCGCCCACCTTGTCGATAGCCTGCAAAGTTGCGCAGTTCTGCGTGGCAAGGTTGTAGTTAAGCTGCATAAGCGACTTCTCGTTCTCGCAGCAGCAGTTGGATATCTGCGTAGCGATAGCGTTCGTGTTCATAATGCCCTGCGTTTTGTTGTCGGCAATGCCGGTACGAATGTCGCAGCAACACGAGGCAAGCTGAGATGAGAGCTGTTGCGTGCCAAGACGGGTTTCATAGCCCTGCGAGGTGATTGTGTTTTGCAGCCCGTAGAAGCCTTGATTTACCGTATTTTGCAGTCCGCTGAACCCTTGCAACAAAGTGCTGTTTGTGGAATAAAATCCGTCGCACAAGCCATTGTTCACGCCGTCCAGCTTTCTTTCGAGCGTGGCGAAGTCGGTTGCAAGAACATATCCGTCAGTTGCTCCACCGGTCGACCCGCCACTGGTGTTTCCGTACCCGCGGTTTCCAAAACCGAGCAAAGCGAAAATCAGGATTATCCAAATCCAACTTTCATTCCAATCGCCACTTCTGCTGCCACCGTTACCGCCGTTATTTATCGACATACCGGTAGCAAGTCCTTCTGAAAAGTCCATTTTTTTGTTTCTCCTTGTTTATATTTATCACACCCTTTGCCGTACGCTCAAAGGAGAGATAGCCTAAATTAAGGGTTTATCTGTTGTTGTCGCTGTCGCAGTGTCGGTGGGTTCGCCGAACTGCTTTTGCAACGCCAAGTCACAGTAACGAGAAAGCATATCGCCGGTATCACGCTGTGCAACAGCTTTTACGATATAGACAATTTTGTTTACATCGTCGATTGTGATGTCGTCCTTGTCGAGCTTGGCTGAAAGCACCGTCAATGCCTTTTCCAATGTCGCTTGAATTTTTTCATTCATTGTTATTTGCCTCCTATAAAATCAATTATTTCTTGTGGGTCGAGACCGCGCTCCTGCAACATTGACATTGCGACGGATTTCGGGTCCTTGCCTGCTTGCAGAATTTGCTGTATTTGTTGTGCGGCTTGTGGATTCTGACGGGCGAGCTGGTTGTAGATTGCTTGTGGGTTGCCGCCTGTGCGTGCCATTCCTATTAAGTTTTTGATGTTTTGCATTTGATTGCTTGCGTTAAGCGGATTCATTATTCAAGTCCCCCATTGAGTTTTTTGATTTCTACGAGTTGTGATTGAATGTCGCCAATTTGTTTCAGCAGTCCCTGCATATCCTGCTTGGTGACGGGGCGCATTGCCTCTACCTGCTCGGGCGTTGGGGGTTCAATGACTTTAATTTCGTAGGCTACCACCGTTTTCTTGCCGAGTTCGTCCACCGACGTGTCGTAAAGGATCGGGCGATCGTTGTCAAAAAATGCGAACACGCCTTGCGGCAAGTTCATATTCTTTATGCCGTCAACGCCGCTTACAAACTGTTTGTTGGTAGACATTTGCGCGGGCTGTTGCACGCGGGGCAGAACCTGTTGGGGAGCTTGTGGCACAGTGTTATACATCGGTGCTACTGCCGAATATCTTGGAGCAGCAACATTTGGGGCATAATTGCCGCCGTAAAAGCTATCGTTAAACATAAAAAACCTCCGACCAAATTTAGTCGAAGGCAAGATAAACGATTACCCTTATACAATTTGTGTCAAGGCTTGTAAGAGATAATTATTTTCTTGCCTTGACGCTAATATTGTAACATTAAAAATTACGAAATGAAACCTACAAAACACCTACAATATACATACAAAAAGCATACAAAAAAGCCCTCGGCGAAGCGAGAGCCTTTTTTAATTATTGTTTAGTTTCTTCTTCATTCGCATTTTGCGCATACCGACAGACTTAACATCGATATTAAGCTGATCGGCTAAAATGCTATGGTGAGTTTTATTTATAAAAAGCTCAATTGCAAGTTCAATGTTCTCTTTGGAAAACATAAGTTCTTTGCACCTTTGCACAAGCGTATCTTCGGTACAATGGCACACATCGAACTTGTCCATAAGCGAGAGCCTCTGCTATTATTCTGTCAATTGCTTGATAATGCGAAAAGCCTGCTGAATGGTAGCCAATGCGGACGCCGCTTCGTTGTAATTATTGGCGAGTTCGTTGTAACGATCCACCAATTCATTATACAAAGACTTGTAATCGGTAGTATCGGCAGATGCAACGGGCACATCCGCAGTTGGTGCCGCTACTGCCTGGGTAACAGGCTCTGTTTCGGTAACAGAATTGGAAACCTGTTCTGCGGGCGCCGCGTTTGCGTTTGGAACGTCGGGCGTTGCCGAGACTTGTGTTTGTTCGATCGGTTCGGGTTGGGTTTCAAGCTCGGGTTCTACCGGTATCGAGCAGAAAAAGCCCTCTCTTTCAATATCTCCGTCTTGATACGTGCCTTTGACCGCATACGCACAGTCTTTGGAAAGAATTCGGACCTCTCCGTTTTCTACCCCGTAGTGATTGCCCGAAGGTGTCTCGCCGAAATACTTCTTGTAGCCCTCCGACTTGGCATATTCGTGCAGGGCTTCAACCTGCCGAGTAGAGACGGTTTTCGCCCAACAATAACTTTTGTCCACGGCGCAGTAAATGCGCAAGTCTCCGTGAAGTTCGGTTTTAATTTGCATTTTTCTTATCCCCCTTATTTTGATATTTTTCTTTTATTGCATTGATAAATAACTCCGTGCATTTGGCGACGGTGGCTGTGTCGGCAAACCCACTAAGCATAACCGCGATATTACGGTTTACGGCAACGGTATTAGCCGATATGTATTCCGAAACAGTAACTTTTGCCGTGTCAGCTTCCTTACTTAAATATTCGTCGAGTTTTGCGAAAATAGAGTCGCGAATATTTTTATCGAGCGGTATTTGCTCCAATATTTTTTGGAAAGGTTTGCGGATTTTATCCCAAATAACCTTGCAAAGCGGCAATACGCCCACGCGACCGACAGCCTTTATAATCGCCCACAAACTCATCGCGCAGAACGCAACGGGTGCAGAATTGGATATGACCAACCCCGTGGTATATTGAATGTCGCCGCAAAGTCCGTATCGGTGGTCAATAGCGCCGAACAAATAAATTACGCCAATTGCCACGGCAAATACACTGCAACTGCTTAGCGCCTTACGCAGTCCTTGCATTTGGGACGAAGTAGCTTTACGGAAAAGGAACTTTACCAAAGCGTTGACACCTATCATAATCAAGAATGTCAAGCCTATGATGAGCAAGCTCCACCACCCCCACAATGCGTAAGCCTTTTGAATGTTTACAATAACTTTGTCGATTATGTTTTCCATTTCATTCTCCTTTTGTATTTATTTTTACTGCCTTATGAAACCACAAATAAGACAGGAATTGCTTACAGAGTTAGCTTTACTTTATAAGAACGCCGCCGAGCTTGTCCGCCCATTTCTCGGTGTAGAACGAATAATACGACTTGCCCTTTTTGCGGCGGTATCGCCCGAAACAAGACGCCCATATTAGCGACGGCAAACCTATTACGAGCAGGTACAGCCAACCGAGATATAGGCTCTGCTTGGTGTGTCCGTATTCGTGCTTGACTACCGTAGACAAAAGCGAACTTTGGACAAAGATAAAATGTCCCAATGACAAGCCGCTTGTCAATCGCCATTCCGTCATAAGGTGTTCCTTGTAAGGTTGTGAATACCTATAACCAAGACGGCATATGACCCAAATTACGCCGCCCAGCATATCCTGAGGCAACTGCCACAGAACAAGCACAATATGCTTTAATATTTTCAATGTTTTCATAAGTTTACCTCCTTTTTCAAAGCGTCAAAGTTAATTGAACGCCCAATATTCTCCATTGCCATCAACAGTTCCCGAAGAAAGCCCTGACCACCTTATTCCTGAAAAATTGTATGCTTCTAAAAATTTCCGGCATTACCGGTGCTATCCGCGCCCACAATAGTTGATGCACCAGCACTTTGGATAAATATAGCAAACTTGATAGTAGCATTCTTCTTGACATTAAGGATTGCATTTGGGTTTGGTTTCTGTGCCTCATATACTGTAAACGAACCATCATCATTAACAGCTGTGGTTATAATATATAGAGTTTTGGCATACCCCTGTTGAACAGTATTGACCGACAGATAGTCACCGTCATCTATCGTAAAACTCGCTATGTTTCCGTGTTTTGACCCACCGCTTGGCAAATTGCGTATTTCTTTTGCGAAGTCCTGCGGATTGATTAGAGCCGACGTTCCTTTTTTCGCTCGAATCGCGTTTGCTATTTCCGTTTCGTGTTCCTTCAAATTGTTTGTTGCCATTGTCTATTCTCCTTGTAAAAATATTGTTAGATTAAGATTTTGCAAGGAGAATTTCAGTCGGCTAATTGAACGCCCAATAATACCCGTGAACTTCCAAATCGCCAGACGACTGCGCCTGCCACGCAATATAATTGAAACCATCAATATATGACGCGCCGCCGACATAGCCGCCGACTGCAATGTAAGCCTCGTAACCACTTTCAAGTATAAGCACAATAAGCATTTGAGTTTCGACGGACGACGCAGTTATACATATTTGAAATTCACCTTGATTTTCTCGTATGCATAGTGAACCGTCATCATCAGGATTGAGATACAACACATAAATCATATTGTTGTAGCCCGTCTCGCTAGGATGAACAAAATCAAAGGTATCGCCGTCCCGCAAAGTAGTTGTACTTACCGTTACCTGTTTTGAGCGTTTCCCCAAACTCTTTATTCTGCTTGCAAAATCTTGGGGGTTTATCTTAGTAGTACCCCCCCCCCTCTGTTGTGCGGATAGCGTTTGCTACCCCCGTCAAGAGGTCGGTTAAATTATTTGTTGTTGCCATTTTTTCTCCTTATTTTTTGAATGTTGCGGCGGTTATCTCGATGTCGACTTCTTCCGAGGAACCCGAAGCCCACGACAACGAGACGGCTTGGTCGATTGGAATTGATAACCACTTGTCCGAGTAGACCAGCTCGCTATCCCGCCACCAAATACATACGTCTCTTTCTGACACACGCAACACAATAATCTCGGCGGAGTTTATAGTCGTAAAGAGCACTTTGACTGTACCAATCGTTAAATAACCGCCGCCGGTTATTACGCCATTGTCGAAAAGCATATGTATAGCTCCATACTCATTTGGAGCGAAAAGAGTATAACTTTCTCCGTCGTTTACCGTAACCGTATCAGATATTACTGCCCCCCCCCCGTTGAGATTTTGTCTATTTCATCGGGGAAGTTGACAGGGGCAATCTTGGCGGACGTGTTCCGCTTTTTGCGTATAGAGTTGGCGGTCGCCGTAAAAAGGTCTGTAAGATTTGAATATGTTGCCATTTTATTTCTCCTTAATAGAATGTTGCGGTCTTCATTGTATACGACAATACCGTTGAGGAAGCATCGTACAATCTTATGTAGCAGGTATCGCCATCCCCTCCATAGTCGATAATCTCACAACTACCATTCTGAGAATATGACACTAAGATGTCATTTCTAACTCGCGAAATAACGAGGAAGAGATAACTACCAGATTTAAGAGTAATCGGTAGTTCTCCATCGCCGATTTCAAGTGTGCCTGCACCAACGGAAGATTGATCAAATTGTATAAATGCCGCCCCAAATTCCTCGGGTTTGAATACCACGAGGGTATCGCCGTCCGCTATCTGACCGCTGGTTTCCTCAATAGTACCCCCCCCCCGATGCTTGCTATCTCTGTCGAAAAGTCTTGGGGGTTAA
>CANRNV010000056.1 GCA_947632125.1 uncultured Clostridia bacterium | reverse complement strand
GTCCATTTTTATGGCGGAGAGAATGGGAATGAGAACCTTTTTGCGTAGCAAAAAGCGGTTCGCTGTCGCACAAAATATGGCAAATCACAGCGAAACACGCCCGACGTGCGACAAAGGTTGCAAAGGTGACGACCTCGCTTTAACGTGAACCTTTGCGATTAGCACGGACTACTGCGTCAGTACTTCCCCAAGCGAACCTCTTTTGCCGAGGTTACTCAAGAGGATGTCGATAGAGTTGCTCTCCTCCTCAATCGTAGACCACGTAAATGTCTCGGTTGGGCATCCCCTGAAGAAATCTTTTTTAATGTTTCGTTGCACTTGACTTGACAATCCAAGTCAAAAAAAGTTGCAGACATCATGTTGTCTTTTTGTAATATCTTTCTTTCAAAAGTTTTTCAAACCATTCTGCCGGAAAGATATATTCCTTTTTTCCTTCGCGTGATTTCGTTACTAAGCGCTCGGTGTTGAAATAATTATTTAACTTTCTTGTTTGAAAGATACCGTTTTCAATAAAGTCATAAAATCCGTAAAAATCTTCGCCAAAATCATACTGAACAAAATTCAAATGAGCAATGCAGCTTTTATCCGTTAATCTCGAAAAAACCAAAAAGGGCTGTTCGTTGAAAAACCGTTCCAGTAAGCTTACGATCTCGGGATCGTTCTTATAGATGTCAATCATATAATTTGCCATGAGGTTACCGACATTGTCCAAATCGCCGACCTTAATATCTATCAAAAATATAGTAAACTTGCTTGCAAAATTGGCAATTTCCAAGCATTTTCTGCGATTGAAATAGAACAGCTTTGCGCCCCATTCGAGTAGCCTGTCGCCTTGCTCTTTTGCAATCACATTGTCAATCGACTTTTTCACCGGCAAGGAGTAATCTTCCGGCATTTTTATTTTGTATCGTTCGATCGTTTTTTTAGTGGCATAAATAATCATTTTTCATTCCCTTTTCAGCCCCATTTAAGGAAACTGCGGCGCCTTAGATGAGTCGGCGCCGCAGAAGAAACAATTCTTTTTGGTTTTCATTGGATTACATCTTTATTTTATTATGAATATTATACCATTTTCTTTTTCATTAGTCAAACGATTTCAAGCAAATTTTCATACGATTTTTTAACGCATGGTCATAAGTTCGGTAAAATCCAACTCGCGATGAATATACAATTTGATAGCGTTGAATACGCCGATTTCGGGTTTGGCGCCGTTGAATGCCGAAGATACGTCTATAAATCTGCATCCGTTTTCGGCGCACAGCTTTTTCAGAGCGATATTGTACCTATCATGAAGTTCGCTCTTTGCCGCCAAGGATACGACATAAATATCGGCGTTGCATTTGTTGTGCAGGCAACACAGCAGCCACTCGAACGATTCGATGAACTCGCTTGTTTCCATGCCTTCGCTTGCTTCGACATCGCCTAAATTTATAAACACTTTACACGGGCAAAGATCCAAAACAAAATCGTCGAGGTTGCCGCAGACATCGGCGATTGTAGCCCCTTTTACGCTTCGATCGTATACTTTTTCGTCGAGATGAAAAACTTGAGCGAGTTCCGTTAAGGCGCAAGAGGCAAAAAAATCGGATCCCACAAAAACTATGCCGCCTTTCGTCGCTACGCTGTTGATATTGCGAAATTTGTTCAGTTCATTTATATCTTTCATAATGATTTCTCCATTGGCGAGTTCGCCACGTTGATCCCTTTTTGGGATCGTTTGTCATGCCAAAGATTAATAAAGTACACCGCAAGATTGACGCTTACCGACATTATATTGATAAAGTATACGATAAGGACATAGCCGATGTTTCCGGATATAAATTTGCTCGTTATGCCGGCTATGTAGCCGAACATTATCAATAGAATAAACGGCAAACTCATGGATTTGGCGGTCTTTGCCTTTATGTTCTTAATGACGGATAAAGGCCACGATACGCCGAAACATATAAGCATTATGGTTTCTAAAATTTCGGGAACAGTCATAATTTCTTTTTCTCTCCTTTGCACCCATATTATATCATTGACAAAACATAAAGTCTAATATATAATTAATATCGATACAATAATATCAATGTTATAATACAAGCGTGCAAACTGCTTGCAAGGGCATTTAATGCTCATAAAGGACTTTAACTATGGAATTAACTCAGCTGAAATATTTTATGGAAGTGGCTGCCTCTCAGCACATAACAAAGAGCGCCGAAAAGCTGCACATAGCCCAGCCCGCGCTGACGCAGGCAATACATCGATTGGAAAACGATATCGGAGTAAAGCTCTTCGAGCAGAAAGGTCGAGGAATAGTGCTGACCGAATACGGTCGGCATCTCGAACAGTCCGTCGCGCCCATTTTGTACAAGCTCGAAAAGATCCCCGAAGAGTTGCGACGCATGGCGAAACTCGACCGAGATACCATTCGCATAAACGTTTTGGCTGCCTCCGCTCTCGTTACCGAGGCTATCGTGGAATACAAAAAAAGATCCGAAGTCAACTTTTCGGTCTTTCAAAACAGCGATGGCGTAAGCGATATAGAGGTCACCACAAAAATTTTGTATCATGTGAGCCGTGAAAGGCGTGATTTCGAAATTGCGATCGATGAGGAGATTTTTCTTGCCGTTTCCAAAGATAAGTTCACAGGTTCGGTATCGCTGAAAGATATCGAAAACGAGGGCTTCATTTGCTTGCAAGGTTCACGGCAATTCCGAGCCATATGCGACAAGTACTGTCACCATTTGGGCTTCAAACCCAACGTCATCTTCGAAAGCGACAATCCCACCGCCGTCAAAAATGCCATTGCGGCAGGCATGGGCGTGGGCTTTTGGCCGCAGTTCACTTGGGGCGATGCCGAAAACGAACACGTTAGGCTTGCAAAAATCACCGACTTCCCGTTTAAGCGCGATATCGTAATATCATACAATTCCGCAAGAGCCGACAACGCGAACATTCACGGATTTTTCGAATATCTTAAAAACTTTTTCCTCTCGCGAAAATGCAAATAATCTTTGTCGTGATTTTTGCGGAAAAGTATTCGCTTAATGAAAGAGTCGACGATACCGCGCACAAGCCACTATCGGTCGTTGCCGTTATCGGAGTGTAATATCTTGTTCATGGTGGTATAAACGGTAGCGATATCCAAGGGTTTGGGGATATGGGCGTTCATGCCGGCTTGACGACTTTTTTCCTCATCTTCTGCAAAAGCGTTTGCCGTCATAGCCACGATCGGTATGGTTTTGGCGTCTTGCCTATCCATCGCGCGGATGGCTTTTGTGGCGGCATAGCCGTCCATATTGGGCATTTGTATATCCATAAGGATCATATCGAAATAGCCGAGCGGCGATTTCCCGAAAATATCCACTGCCTGTTTGCCGTCTTCCGCTTCGACGATCTCGGCTCCCGTTTCCGTTCCCAACAGCTCAACGGCGATCTCTCGGTTGAGTTCGTTGTCTTCCGCCAACAAAATTCGTTTGTTTCGGAAATCGTACTTTGTTTCGGTCATATCGGAATATAACGTCACCGGACTTTCGTCCCAGACGATGGGCTTAGCTTCTTTTACCGCAGTGAATGGAATGCAGACGGAGAATGTGCTTCCCTGTCCGAAAACGCTCTTTAATCCTACCGTGCCGCCCATCATCTCGGTAAACCTCTTTACAATAGAGAGCCCCAACCCGGTGCCGCCGAACTTGTGAGCAACACCCGAATTTTCTTGCTCGAAAGCCTCGAAGATCTTGTCGAAGTTCTCTTCTTTAATGCCGACGCCCGTATCGGATACTTCGAACAACAATTTAAGGCAGTTATCTTTTCGCTCCGATTCCGTAATATGCAGGGTGATCTTTCCGGAAGATGTGAACTTTATGGCATTGGAGAGCAGATTGGAAAGTATCTGATTCAATCGCAGAGAATCACCTATCAAGGTATTGTCCACGCGTCCGGTGAGAACGGTTTCGAAAGTCAGCCCTTTTGATTCCGCCTGAATTTTATATACGCTTACCAGACTCTCCAAGAACAATTGCAAGTCAAACTGTTCGTAGTTCATTTCCAGCTTTCCGCTCTCGATCTTTGACATATCCAGCACGTCGTTGATAAGAGCAAGCAAATGCTTGGATGAGAGCGAAACCTTTTTAAGGCAGTCCTCCACTTTTGTCGGATCGTTAAGATTTTGTCGTGCGATCGTACTCATGCCGATTATGCCGTTCATGGGCGTGCGGATCTCGTGGCTCATACGACTGAGGAACTCGCTCTTTGCCAGATTGGCTTTTTCGGCACGCTCCTGAGCCGCCACAGCCGCCTCGTTGGCTTGAACCAAAGCGCGTGTGTGCCTGTGTAAATTGATATAGTATGCGAGGAAAAGTACCGAGATCGATATCAATATTACGACCAATACGATTATCGCGTTTCCGTTAAGTCGATTGGTTTGCGCCGATACCAATTGGTCGATCACATCATACGGGATCTGCAAAAGCATCAGCCAATCGGTCCCCTCGATCGGCGAGTAATACATGCATTGAAGATGGCTGCCCGCATGAAAGATGGTCATGCCCGACGACCCGGCTTCGAAGTCGGCACGCACTTGCTCAAAAGAATACCCCTCGTTGAAAGTGGCATAGACTTCGAGTTTGGTGAGTACGTTTGTACCGAGCGGCAGATCGTTGTTGAAAGTGTTATGAATGATAAAGCTGCCCTTGCGAGTAACTATACTTGCGCACGTCTGCGTTTCGGGGTTTTGCAACGCCATATGCGAACTGAAAGAGTCGTTTGTAAGCCCCGCCAACATGGCTATAAAGGTGTTTTCTCCGTAGACGATTGGATCTATCGTTACGCCGACAATGATCATATTTTCATTGAGCAGCGCCTCGTTGTACGAAATCCGATTGCTTTTTCCTTGAAGAAGATCCGCAAGAAAGCTGAGCCGAGAGGCCGCCGGTCTGACACCGTCGACCGAGTAGTAAAGAGCGTTTTCGTCAAGAAAAGCCAGAAAATGAAAATCGTTGTGCTCCTGTGCTCTTTGCAGAAAAGTCGCCAGAGCGGTTTGACTTTCCAAATCATCGTCATTCACACTGTCGGCAATTGTATGCAGCGCGGAAAAGCGCGCATTTAATCCCGTGTCGAAATGACTGTCGATTTGAGCGGTAAGCTCCCGAAGATACATTCGATTCAATTCCTCGCCCGACGACAGAGTGATCTGCTCGGATGACAAAATCAGCCAAGTAAAGCAGCAGGCGCAAATAACCAAGACGAAAAGCGTCAGCAGCAGATAAATCAGACGCGATTTCCTTTGCTCATTCATCTTCGGTCACCACCTCGATCCGCCCTTCCGGTCGAAATAAAATCGCCTCGTTGTTGTGGTTCTTAAAGTAAAGTTGCAAAGCATCTCCGAAAGTCTTGTCGGTTTCTTGCACAAGTTCGACCCCTTTGGCGCGCGGAGCGGTATCGCTGTAAACGTTAAGCATGGTAAATCCGTCGCCGTTGTTATCCAAATAGCCCTCTTTGCCGCACATATAGGAGGTGACGGCGATTTTATAAGTTGCGGATTCGTCAAAAGCCGAGCCGTCGGGAAGTGTTATATTCAACAACTTTGCCGATTCGTTTTCCGTAGGCGCCCGATAAGAATAGCACAAACCGGACACGTTCAAAAATCTACCGCCGGGTATGCCGTTTCCCCGGACGATGCGAGTCAGCCCGTTTTGGAGCATTTCGCGTATAACGGAACCTTTGACACGCAACACCACAATTGTGTTGTCGTACGGGCATACCACGTCAAGATCGCTGCCGAAAACGTTGCCCTCATAGAGGCTGCCCCTTATCGAGCCGCCGTTGGCAAAAGCGATGTCCACCCCCGTCATTTCCTTGATGGCGTCGGTGACTAAATTGCCGATGCCCGTTTCCTCACGACGTACATTGTAATTTTCGTATATCATATCGCCCGCCACTACGCCGATGAGCGTCTGGTCGTATTCGATATCCTTGTCGCCCGACAGGAAGTAGCGATCCACGTTCGATAACGCTTCCCCCATCTCGATCTCGCCCGAGAGAACGGACACCATATTGCGACCGAAGTACAAAAGCAACTTGGCGGGGGATTTTACGTTGTAGATATAACCGTTTGCAACACAATCCGCAAGTCCGTCGGGAATATCGTCGCAACCGGGAACGTCCGAGGCAAGATAGGATTGGGACGCGCCGCAGTCATCAATAAAGGCAGCCTGCCCCTTCGGAGTGGAAAGGACGGACAAGACCTGCCGAGCAGCCGATAAAACCTTTTCTTTGCCCGGTGCCGCAATAGACGCATTCAGCCCCAAATACGCAGATGGAGCCGCTATTATCCAGGGAGCATTGCCCTCATTGCTGAGAAATGGGAGCATGGCAAACTCATATTCGTCACTATCTTCGTTCAAAGTTTCCAAAAAGTGAACCGTGCCGTATGTCATCATCATTGTGCCGTCCAACATACGTTCAAGGACAGGTGTCATGTTGCTGCGATTATTTGTCAGGTGAGTCGGGTCAAGATAACCTTTTTTCACCATGGCGGATAACAGGCTCAAACAGTCGGACATTCCGTTTGCGAAGGTGTCCTCCCTCTTTGTAAGATTCTCCCGCCAAATCACGCCGTCGGCTCGCCCCAAAAAGTCCGGGACCTGCGTGCCTATAAGATAGGACGATACGTTGGTCATATCCGAGGATTCGATAGCGAACATAACGCCGTCACTGCCGATGCCCACCTCGCGAGTTGCCGCCGCGTCAAGCAATGCCATCAGTTCGTCGGTAGAAGCAGGCGGATTTGTCACGCCGCTCTGCTCCGCAAGCGTGACATTGTAAATATAGCCGGAATATTGACCGGGAAGAGGTAAAAACAACGTTTTGCCGTCAATGAGCAGGCTTTGGGAAATACTTGCCTGGTATAAAGAGGCAAATTCTTCTGCGCTGAGGTCCATCGCATAGTTGCGTACATCTCCCGTGGGCATAGTGGTAGTGATAATGTCGGAACCGTGCCCGGTACGCAAGCGGCGCTCGCTCTCCCCGTCGATCGTAGCTTTTGCGTTGCGCTCAATTTGAAGATCGATATTTTGGTATTCCGCTTCCACAAGCGCCTCGAAATTGGGCAGATCAATAGTATACAGCATAGTCACAGTTACCTTTGGATCTTTTTCGTTATTCGAAGGATCGATCTTGGGAGCACAACCCGTAAAAAAGATTGCCAAACATATAAGAATAAGAGTGATAATTATCTTTTTCATGTTACAAACACTTCTACTCCGATTATGACAATATTCTAGCATATTTCGATATATAAGTCAAGGGCTATCCATACCACCGTAATGTTTTTGCCTCTTTTGACGATTACGACAACAAACCGACCTTTTCATCGGCAGACTTACCGCAACTCGAAGCGAAGAAAGAAGAAGTAGAAACAAAGATAGCAGCCGAGCGTTCACTCAGTGTTAAGCCTCTATCTTTGGAACAGGTAGAAACCTTTTTACAATACTTTGCGAGGAAGAAATACGATAACGACGAAGAAAAGAATGACTTTTTCAACAGTTTTATAAATTACGCAACACTTTAAACCTTTTCATCACTAAAATTTCATAAGAACAAAAAAACCAAACCTCTTGACAAGGTATGGTATAATTTAAGTGTGGAATGAATTAAATAAAGTAGCAAAAAGGCGAAAGAGCAATCTTTTGTCTTTTTGCTTTGTCGCCTTTATTTGCTTTATTCGGCAAAATATGGTATAATTAAAGGAGA
>CANRNV010000055.1 GCA_947632125.1 uncultured Clostridia bacterium | reverse complement strand
GCTCGATAAGGGAACGATAGTAGTCGGTTCGTTCCAAGCTCCGTTTGGCGATGCCTAAGCCTATCAAACAGCCGCCCGCCGTGCCGAACACCAAAATGAGAATGGTGTTCATAGCAGCTTAACGTCCCTTGCGTCGTAAACGCCCTCGATATGTCCGGGACCGCCCTTGTCCGAAAGCACGATTATGCGCTCCATGCACCCGCCGAAATCGAACCGCTTTTTGTATGTCGAGCCTAAGGCATGGACCGAGGCGATCACATTTACCCCGCCCGCCTGAGCCTGCAACACCGAGCGCACGTCGTCCTCATCCATGAGTTCGTCTGCGGCAAGGATGTCGGGGTGCATATATCTTATTCCCCGACTGAACGCAAAGCTTTTGTCCCCGCCCGATATGACGTCGGTGTTGCGTCCGAGGTCGAGAGCCGCCTCTCCGCCGCCGAGTTCGTTGTGCTCGTCCGAAACGAGCACGTTGTTGCCCCTGTCCGAGAGCTTGCGAATGAAGTCGCGCAGTAGCGTGGTCTTTCCGCAACCGGGCGGCGAAACTATGAGCGTATTGAAGCACCCCCTTTGTTTTACGATAAAGCGCATGACCGGATCGGAACACCCCTTTACTTCGTGCGGGAAGCGGATGTTGAGCGAGGAAAAACGCTTTATCGTCTTGTCGCTCACCTCGCCGCAAATGCCCATGCGCATTCCGTCGCCCAAGGCGAGATAGCCGTTTTTTATCTGCTCGTTGACCGCGTAGATAGAGTGACCCGACGCTTTGAGCACGATATTTTCCACTTCGTCCGAACCGATGAGGAGCGGCTTTCCGCTTAAACCCTCCTCGCAAAGCGGAAAAAGACCTCCTCCGTAGCAAACGGAAACCCCGCTTCTTCGTATACGCAGTTCGCATAGCTTGCTTTTATTCAGCTTGTCCAAAGCGACGACGATGCGTTGCGGCAAAATTCGTTGTAACTCCATACTCTAAATATACTGTGGACAAATCGGAATATGCGGTTTACCTAAAAAAAGCTTATTTTTGCAGCCCTCATTTTTACTTACTCATTAAAAGTCCGGTGTACGCATACTCATAAAATATGAAGCCTATAATCAAATCGATCTTCACCCTTTCGGTATTCACCTTTTTGGAAAGGCTTATCGGATTTATATTCAAAATATACCTTTCGAGAGAACTCGGAGCAACGTCGCTCGGCATTTATCAAGTCGCCTTTTCGTTCTTTATGGTACTCCTTACCCTGACCACGAGCGGACTGCCCCTCATTGTAAGCAAACGCACGGCTAAGTGCCGAGCCGAAAACGCCTTTTGCGAGGAATACGCCATTTCGACGGCGGCGCTCATCATAGGAAGTGCGCTCTCCGTCATCGTGATCGTGCTCGTCATCCTGTTCCGCAACGTAATAAAGGGGCTGTTTGCAAACTCGCTCAGCATGACCCTCATACTCTATATGTTGCCGTCGCTATTGTTCTCGTCGGTCTATTCGGCGTTCAGGGGCAATTTATGGGGGCGGCAAAAATACACCACCGTGAGCGCGTTGGAACTTATCGAGCAAATTTGCAGGATCGGAGCCACGTTCGCCCTCTTTGCCGTCGGCTTCGACAAGATCCTATCCACCGCCCTGTCCATGTCCATCGCCTGCCTTATCAGCGCAGCCGCTTGCATTGCCGCCTACTTAAAGTCGGGCGGAAAGCTTACAAGACCGAACGGCGAAATCAAGCCGCTTATCAAAAACAGCGCGCCCGTCACCTTTTCGAGAGCGGCGTCGAGCGTTATCACCTCGCTTATGAGCATTGCCGTTCCATTCATTTTGATGCGGCTGGGAATGGACAGCGACGGAGCGATGTACGCCTACGGATACAGCGTCGGCATGGCTCTCCCGCTGCTGTACATTCCGTTGACCTTTGTCGGCTCGATGGCTTTTGTCATGATCCCCACGCTATCGAGAGCGGTCGCCATCAAAAACGAATACAGCGTGAATATGCAGATAGAGCGGGCGATCTCCATCGCCATCGTCATCGGAGCCGCCTTTATCCCCACCTTTATTGCCATAGGCGAAGCGGTGGGAAGCTGCGTTTACGGCAGCGTCGACGCGGGCAAGTACCTTTCGTTTTCGGCTTGGCTCATGGTGCCGATAGCCGTCGAAAACATCACTTCGTCCATGATGAATTCGCTCGAACTCGAATTTAAGGCTCTTATCCACTATCTTATAGGCTCGATCGCGCTTTTCGCCTTTATTTTCACCTTGGGCAATTCTTTCAACATCGAAATGCTCGCCGTCGGAATGGGTATCAGCTTTTCGCTTTCGTCCGTTCTCAACATAATTTCGATGCGCAAACTGCATAAATTCCGCCTCGACTTCCTCTTCACCTTGCTTATTTCGGCTGCGCTTTGCGTGCCCGCCCTGTTTACCGTGAAGTGGCTGTATGCGATACTCGATACGGTCGAGATAGTGCGTATCGTCATATGCGCAATTGTCGGAACGTTGTTTATGATTGCCGGCTTCTTTATGTGCGGAACGCTGAAACTCGAATACTTCTTTAACGGGAAAAAGGATAAGCGAACAAAAAAGAGCGGAAGATCGCTCTTTACGCGTGCAAAAAAAGACGCCTGACCGCGGCGTCTTAAACTGTTTATTTACATATCCCTCAACCTTTTGTGGCTCAATGGGCAGATAAAGTCGGGAGCGATCTGTTTAAGCGGTTCAAGCACGAACCGCCTGTTTTGATAGTCGGGGTGCGGAACGATGAGGTCGTCGCTCTCTATCACCTGTTTTCCGAAAAAGACGATGTCGATATCGAGCGTCCTATCCTCCCAATGCTTGCTTCGTACTCTGCCGCACCTGAACTCCACGTCGTGAATGGCGTCGAGCAGATGCTTTGGCGAAAGCAGCGTTTCTATCTCGACGGCGCAATTGATGAACTTGTTTTGAGCCACCCCGCCGTACGGCTCGGTTTCGATGCAATTCGACACCTTTGTCACCTTGATACCTCGCACCTCGTCGAGCGTCTTTACGGCAAGGTCGATATAGCCCATTCTGTCGCCCATGCTCGAACCGAGCGAAAGATATGCGGTGGTGCGCTCCAAGCGGACCGACACGCCGACAGAGTCGAAATCGAGTTTCATGGGAGCCTCGGGCTTATACACGGTGAGGTCTATCGCCTTAGCCGCAGTGTTCTCCATGACGGCAAAGGCGCACTCGTAAGCGAGCTTTTCGATAAGGTCGAAAGTGTTTTCCGTCGCCGTCGCCACGATCATCTTACTTGCCGCCGAATAGTTGACGGTGTCATTGAGGTCGTCGCTTAAATATGCGGAAAAAAAGTCGTACTCGATTTCCGCATCGAAAACAAACGGCTGCTTATTGACCTTTTCGAAGTCCTTTACTCCGTGGCAAGCAAGCACACGCAGATTTTTTATCAAAATTTTGCTCATGATCTCTCTCCGCTCAATACCTCGTTTATTACCTTGACGTTTTCCTTTACGTCGTGCACTCTCACGAACAAAACGCCTTTCTTTGCCGCAAGAGCAGTCGCTTCAAGCGTGGGAGCAAGTCGCTCGCTCGCCTCCCCGCCGAACATGGACTTACGCGAACAGCCGAGCAGCGTGGGATAGCCGAGCGCGGACAGCTTTTCGTAGCCCGAAAGAAGTTCGAAATTCTGCTGTTTGGTCTTGGCAAAGCCTATCCCGCCGTCCAAGCAGATCTTGTCCCTGTCTATACCGCTGCTTAGCGCCAAATCGACCGAGCCACGTAAAAAAGCGATCACCTCGCCGAAAAGATCGCTCCCCACCATAGTCGAGCCGTTATGCATAAGCACCACCGAAGCGTCATGCCTTGCTATTGTTTTTGCCATATCGGGGTCGTATCTCAGCCCCCAAATGTCGTTTATCATGTCGGCGCCCGCATCGAGGGCAAGTTGCGCCGTACTCGCATAAAAGGTGTCCACCGAAATGGGGACGTCGAACCTCTCCCGTATCTTAACAAGCGGCTCCATCAATCTGCGCTGCTCTTCGCCGGCGTCGACTTTGACGTGACCGGGGCGCGTAGACTGAGGTCCGAGGTCGACTATGCTTGCGCCCTCGGCTATCGCACGCTCGACGGCAAAGAGCGCGTTGTCGCCCATAGCCCGACTGCTTGCGTAAAAGCTGTCGGGAGTGAGGTTGATAATCGCCATTACGTAGGTGCCGCCCTCGAAGATCCTGTCCCTTATTTTCATTTGATGAGCAAGAGCACTTCGTTCATTTTTTCCTTGGGGAAGTCGCCCGCAACGGCATACGTCACCGTTTTACTGCCCGATTTTGCCACGCCTCTGCATGTCATGCAGGTATGCTCGGCTTCGCACCAAACCATAACTCCCTTGGGTTTAAGACAGCGCATGATCTCGTCCGCTATCTCCTTGGTGAGCCGCTCTTGAAGTTGCAGGCGTTTGGAAAACACCTCTACCGTCCGAGCGAGTTTCGACAGACCCACGACCCTGCCGTCGGGCACGTACGCTATGGCAATGCGCCCGAAAAACGGCATAAGATGATGCTCGCAAGTGGACGAAAAGTTTATGTCCTTTTCGATGACGAGTTCGCCGTCACTCGAAAAAGTCTTGCTTAAATGCTCGTCCGCCGTTTGTTCCCTGCCCGAAAGCAATTCGATAAATGCGTCGGCTACCCGCCTCGGCGTGTCCGCAAGCCCCTCTCTGTGAATGTCCTCTCCGAGGGCGTCAAGCAGTTCGGCTACCGCCTTTATTGCTCTTTCTCTATCCAATTTAATGCCTCCTTTACGAGCGTGAACGAGCCGCACACGACTATCGTTCCGTTCAATCCGTCAAGCGCGTCCGATACGCTTTGGCTGTATGCGACACTTGAAAAATGCCTTTTGCACTCCCGAACGATCTTATCCAATTTAAGCGCCCTGTTGCTCGGCGGCTGCACCGCCGTCACCGACGAGGCGATTTTTCCGAGCATCTCCGTGATCGAAGCGATGTCTTTGTCCGAAAAACAGCCGAAAACCACCTTTACGTCTTTCATTTTCCTTTCGGAGATGTACCGAGTGAGAGCCTCGATCGCTTGGGGATTGTGCGCCCCATCGACTATGTACGTATTGCCTCGACTATGCAGCACCTCGATCCTGCCTATCGGTCTTGCGACCGCCAGCCCGCTTGCTATCGCAAAGTCGCTTATGCCCAAAATGCGGGCGGCTTCGACTGCGGCGGCGGCGTTGTACGCCTGCTCGATCCCGAGCGGGGAAATTTCGAACCGAGTACCCTTAACGCAAAAGCTTTGCTTGTCCCCGACTTCGATGTTGTCGATAGCGGCGAAAGAAGCCCCCATTCGCTCGAAAAATCGCTTGGCTTCGTCGCATTGAAGAGCGTTTACCACGAGCGGGCAATCCTTGACGATCCCCGCCTTTTGAGCGCAGATCTTTTCGATCGTGTCGCCCAAAATCGCCGTGTGTTCAAGTCCTATCGACGAGATTATCGCCACTTCCTTGTGCATGATCGCATTGGTGGCGTCGCTTGACCCGCCCAATCCGCACTCGACAACGGCATATTCGCACCCCTGCTCTTTGAAAGCAAGTAGAGCCGAAGCGGTAAGCACCTCAAACGCCGTGCAGTCGCCTCTAAGCTCGTAACAGCGACCGAGATATTCGCCCATGACGAGAGGGTCTAACGCAAGACCGTTTACCCGAAATTGGTCCCACTCGCTCATGACGGCGGGCGAGGTAAACGTCCCGACCCTTTTGCCGGCACGGTCCAAAATGCAGGTGAGATACTCGGCAATGGACCCCTTGCCGTTGGTGCCCGCTATATGAGCGATTTTCAGCCCGAGGTCGGGAGAGCCTATCTTGTCGAGCAATTCCCTTACCCGACTTAGCCCGAAGTTCATTTCGCCGCCTCGAATACCGTTTATCTTATCGAAAATATCGCTCATAACCTACGAATTATATCATATAGAGCTTGTCGGTGTCAAGCAAAGCCGACACATTTTTGCCCCTTGCAAACGCTTTTATTTAAGCAAAATCGCATCACGGATAAGCCAAGAAACTCGTGCTTCCGTCAAATGGGATCCTCTCGAAAACGCAACCGTTTTTGCCTGAAAATGCAACTAAAATACAACAAACGGACGAATGATTACTGATTATGTCACGCATAATCTGTGCCATTGCTTTTTGTCTAAGCAAATTTATACCGAATTATCTGCGACATAACCCGATTTTAAGTTTACGCTTTTTTCTTTGATAGCCGTCCCCTCACCCGACTTTTCGTGACAAACAAAAAGGTCGAGCGAACTCGACCTATTATTTTCAAAGAACCCGCCTGTGCCGTGAGAGGCATAAACGAACCCGCCGTAAAGCAGGTGGGCAAGCTGATTTCGGTTACTGTCATCCCCTGCTTTTCGTAGAACGAAAAAATTACTGAGGCCCGACATCATCGCAAATACGCGCAATCCCTATTTTGTATTGTGGTTCCATAAACTGCATCACGCACACCGCAGGCTTTTAACTGCTTATAGTATACTACAACTCACGACAAAAAGCAATACTTTGGGTAAATTTTTTTTGGAAATTTTTGTTACCGCGATTTAACAAAGTCTTTAAGTCGCTTGCCCGCCTCGATAGCCTCGCTTCTGAAACAGAACGAATTTATCCTGACATACTCTCTGCCCGCCTCGCCGAAGCCGACGCCGGGAGTGACACCCACACCGAAGCTCAGCAGTCGCTCGAAGCCGCCCTCGCCGCACCTGAGCCAAATGTACGGGGAAAAGATCCCGCCGCACTTATCCGCACCGTCGAGGGCGTCAAGCAGAATTTCGGCGTTCTTTTTGTAGTAGCTTATGTTCGCCCTTATCTCGGGCAAGGCGGAGGTAAGCGCGCACGTCGCCATTCGCTGCGTGACGTACGACACCCCGTTGCACTTGCACGACTTGACCCTGCGCCAAACGGGATTGAGCCTGTTCTCCTTGCAAATCACCGTGTAGCCGCACCTCAGTCCGGTAAAGCCCGCCGTCTTGGAGAGCGAGCACATTTCGACGGCACATTCCCTCGCACCGTCCACCTCGAATATGCTCCTTATCGCCCCGTCCGCGAACGCCTCGTAGGCGGCGTCGAAGATAAGCGTCGCATTGCAGCTGCGGCAGTAGCGCACCCACTCGCAAAGTTCGGCTTTCGTCATGACCTTGCCCGTGGGATTGTCGGGCGAGCATAAAATCACGAGATCGGCTTTTTCGGCGGGCGGCGCGGAACAATATTTTATCTCGTTGCCTTTAAGGATGTTCGCCTCGACGTAGGCGGGATAGGTCGGCGTAGGCAAAATCACCTTTGCCCCGCAGAACAGGTCAAGGAACATATTAAGTTCGCTCTTTATCCCGTCCGAAACGAATATTTCGTCCGTTTGCAGTTCCGCTCGTCCCGCGTAGTAGCCTTTGACCGCCTCCAAGAGGAAGTCGAAGCCGCTTTCGGGCGGATACCCCCTAAAACTGTCGACGCTCGCGAGTTCTCTTGCCGCCACAGCCCCCGCCTCGCACACCGCCTTGGGGAGCGGAAGTCTGACATCGCCTATGCTGAGATCGATCACGTCCTTTCTTTCCCTGATTTTTTTACCCACTTCGACAAACAGATACTCTTTGGGCAACTTATCGTAATACATTTCCATTGTACTTATTTATGCTTTCACCCTTTCCCTTGCCACCGAAAAAATAAAACTTTATGGATTTTGGCGTCAAGCACTTGACTTATGGCATAATGTATGCTATAATAATTTCGGTGATAAAATGCGTATTTATAAGTTAAAAAAGCGTTACGGCGATGTACGTGCTGTGAACGGGATAAGTTTGGACCTACCGGATAAGGGCATGATCTTCATTCTCGGAAAGTCCGGATGCGGAAAGTCCACCCTACTCAACA
>CANRNV010000054.1 GCA_947632125.1 uncultured Clostridia bacterium | reverse complement strand
TAAAGCACATTCATCGCGGCGTGTTCAACATGCATCCTTTGCGCGGCGAACTCCGCATACCAGAGGGCGTGGAAAGCATACGTGAACTCGCTTTCGGCAGCATTCAATGTGAAAAAATCTATATTCCCGCATCGGTGAAATGGATAGCCGGCGCAGCGTTTTTCCGTCCTCTCATCGGCAAAATATCTGCAGAGCGCAAAAATTGGGAGATCGTAGTAGATGAAAAGAACAAGTACTACTACACCCAGGGCGGTTGCCTTATCGACCGCAGAAAAATGGCGGTAGTAGCCTCTTTCGGCCGTGAAATAGTCATTCCTGATGGCGTAAAAAGAATAGAGCAGGGAGTGTTGGGGTTCGCGCGTTTTAATAAACTCGTAATCCCCGCATCCGTAAAATTCATTGACAAAATAAATTTTGTCGGTACATGCGGCAGTAAAATCTTCGTTGAAAAAGACTCTTACGCCGAAAAATTTCTTAAAAAACACGGCTACGCGCTTAAAGGCAGAACATATTCATACGTTTAAGCAACACTATTTTCAGTGTTGCACTATAATATAGTTGTTATCGGTGGATACAACAGGAGAAAACAATGAAGATATTTTATGCGCATGGGCACGTGGTGCATCAAAATATCACAGGCGATTGCGAGGATTGGAAAGAGCGTTCGTCCTTTTCCGAAATCTTTAACGATTTCGAAAAGGCGAAAAGTTATCTCCTTTCCTCGGTCGACGAGTTGTTGCACGACGTGTATGCCGATGACTTGCTTTTGAGCGGCGGTGACGGCAAGCCTTTTATCGATGTGTCGCCTCGGTGGAAAGCCGAGTATATTAATGAGTATATAGATTATTCGCTCGTAATATCCGAGATAGATACCGACATTAAGTGGAACGAGCCGAAAGAGCACGACCTTTTCGCTCCGCCGCAGATTGACAGGTACTACGATTGCGACGGCAGGGAGATTTCGCGCCGCTATGTGTATGACGAGGGTAAGACCGAGTACGAGTTCCGCTCGGGGGACGAAGAGCCGGAAGCGGGCGGGCGGTTTAAGCCCGGCGACATTTTGGAATATGCGCGCGGCGGAGACTGCGAGCGCGCGGTGTTTATCGTCGCAGCCCGACCCGAGCGTCCCGCAAATTCTCATACGCCGTGGGAAAACAAATACGACCTTATTGCGTTTGACCTCGTAGACAGAACCGGACGTTGCGCCATAGTGACGAACGAGAGGCTGCACGAGTCCGACATGCGCCCGGCGAGCAGCAAGCGCATGTCGCTTTTCGGTGCGCTTGGCGAGGCGTTCGAGGCGATAGGCGGGCTTGTTGCAAGCGGCAAGATGAGCGCCGAACTTATGAAGAAAATCACGAGCGGCAAGATCGCGTTCAATATCGCCGAGTCTTGGCGCGACATTCCCGAACTGGGCTACAAAAAGAAAAATCCATAAATAAGGTAATAAAATTAAAAATTCAAAATAAAGGAGACAAAAAACATGGCAGCGCAGAAAAATTTTCAATTATCTCAGCAAGAAGTGGATTGCATACAGCGTGCGGTCGAACTGTTTCACGAAAAGGAGCAAAACGGTTTCGAGACCAGATATAAGTCGTGGCAACATTGTCACAAATACTTTTCAATATTGCGTGGAAAAACATATAATACTTTAAATCCTGACGAAAAAGAACTTGCGCTTTTGCATTTAAGCGCCTATCTTGCAAGTTGGGGTATGTATCGTGGCAGTTCGTTTATTTTGCAATACGATAAATCGATATTCGACGGCGTTCTCAAAGTTGTATTTGATAAAAAAAACTATGGCATTTTTTGGGACGTGGATTACAATACAATTAAAACGAGTAAAGCCGATGTCAAAAGCGCGCTTGTCGGCATAAGAGATGCTTTAAATAACACACTGAGCCCATATCGTAACTTTTCAATTAATAAATACAAAAAGGAACTGACTGCGCCAATTGTCAACAAAAACGTAAATCAAACGTTGATAACAAAAATTTTGTTGGGCACGCTATGTTGTTGTCCGGCGTATGATACATACTTCAAAGCGGCAATCGGTACGAGATTTGACAATTTTTATGTCGATGATAAAATCGACAATCTTTTGGAGTTGGTTATCCAAAACGATGTGTTTGATTCGCTAAGTAAACAATGCGGCTATCCCTTGATGAAAATCGTGGATATGGCGTATTTTACGATTGGGATAGAAAAAGATTTTGAAAAACATTATAAAAATTATATTGCCGGCGGGAATCCCATCCCGCAAGGAAAATGGAGTGATGTTGTAAAAAGCATAAAGACAGTTTATTATAAATTGAATAAAAACAGTGCCCAGGATATCCATGTGTCGTTTAATTGCGATAAAAAGATAGTTGATGATTTTATCGAAAACAATAAAACAGAAATAGATAAAGTTCTTAACCGTGAGGTAAAAAATGAGCAAGACGAATAATTCTGGGAAAGCGAATAACGGCGGGGCGGATTCGAAAAAGTTGGTGCCGCTGTATATCCTCGATATTCTTACGAAGTACAGCGATGCGGACCACCCGCTTAAACAGGCGGATATTCTCGACCGGCTCAGGGCCGATTACGGTATCGACCTCGAACGTAAGGCGGTGGGGCGCAATATCGAGCTTTTGCGAAAAGCCGGTCATGATATTGGCACGACAAAAGAGGGAAGCTACCTTATAGAGCGCTATTTCGAGGATAGCGAGATAGCCTTTCTTGTGCATGTAGCGGCGTTTGCTAGGTCTGTCAAATCTCAATACGCAAATGAAATCATACAAAAGTTGGAAAATATGGCAAGCGTGTCGTATCAAAAGGGCTCGAATATTCTGTCGTCCCGGGGCAAAGATATAGAAAAACTTCATAGTTCGGGTACGAATGCGGCGTTGCTGTTTAACATTACCGAAATAACGGAGGCTATCGCCAAGAACCGCTGTATCGAAATAACATGCGCCGAATATGATGAAAACAAGAAATTGCAAAAAGACAAGGCAATCGTCGTTACGCCCATTCGCATAGCGTTCGGCAACGGAGAATATTTCCTTGTTGCCATGCGCAACGGCATGGGTTATTATGAAAATTACAGACTCGATAAGATATTGGACGTAAAGTTTGTCGAAAATCAAGTCGGGCAAATACAGAGCAACAATAATTTCGATCTTGCCGACTACATGCATTCGCACCCTTATATGAAAGGTGGCAAAGCGGTCAGCGCAACACTTATAGGGAAAAAGGACATGATAGGGGAAATGGTCGATCTTTTCGGCGACGCATTTACCGCGAAGCAGTCCTCCGGCGGCGACTATATCATTACCTGCCGCGCGACCGAGGACGAGTTGGTTGAGATAGGTCTGCGCAACAACTCCGGCATCGAAGTCGTATCGCCGCAATCGGTCCGCGACAAGATTCGCAAGGCCATCGACAATATGGCGGGCGTATATTCCAAAACCGATACCGATGAATATAATGATAAATTCGGCGGTAACGAACAATATACCGTGCTCACTCTCGATAACGTGCAGGTAAAGGACAGGCATGAACACGAAAAGCAGACAAAACTTCGCAATGCGATATTTTCTCACAACGGCATTTCCGATTTTGCTTTTCTGGGAAACAACGCCGCACTTCGCGACCTTACGATAATCGACAATCCCGTCTCCGACCTTGCCGGCATTGCAGCATTGAAAAATCTCGTATCGCTGCATGTCGAAAAGACGGAAATTACGGACCTGTCCTTTCTTAAAAAAAACAAAAGGCTCGAAACGCTTACCGTTATCGATTGTCCCGTGTGCGAATTGCCCGACATGGCAACTCTTCCCGAGTTGTGGCGGCTGGAACTTGAAAACGTGCGCGTAAAAGATCTGGACTTTTTAATCGGGAGTGAGGTAAACGACCTTACGCTGTTAAATATGCCCGCCGTCGATATGACCACGCTGATCGGCGTTGACAGTATCGCAAAACTCACGATCGACGACACGCTTATAGGAAGAGAGGACGTCGTGGAATTTATCAATGAACGTAGCGATGTCGTCGTTTGCACGCTCAACGTGCGCCTGTCGCAACCCGAAAAGATGTGGGATCAACCGCAACGGGAGAGTTACCCGCGCAACCTTATGAGAGTGCTGTACGGCGACGAGACCTTTACGTTTATGCCCGGATTCGACGAGAAAAAAGCGGCAAGCATTCTTGCCGCGGAAGAAAGAGCACTCCCCGAGTACTCGCGAAAGGTCATCGAGCTTATATACGAAAAGGGGTATTCGTTGCGGCGGACGGCATCGGCGCTGGGCATATCCCCGGAGTCCGCCGACAGGTATCACGCCCGCGCCTTGATGGATCTGCGCCGCCCATCGGTCATACGCAAACTTTCGGCATTTCGTCTCCCCGGTAGGTGGGAAGTGGTGGAACTTTAACGCGAGAAAGCGGTCTCGTGTACCATATTTGGTACGTATTGTTTAAATCGGCAAAAAACGGTGCCCAAACAGTTGCGTTTTGTTGCGCTGTATGTTAGAATAGAAAAGCAATAACAAATTCGCTCAATCAAAAAATCAAATTTTAATGAGGGGTAATATGTCGGAAAACGAAAAACAGTTAAAATACAAATGCCCTTGTTGCGGTTTTTATACTTTGCCGTCCAGAGGCGACTACGAAATTTGCCCCGTTTGTTTTTGGGAGGACGACGGTCTTCAATCGGAAGAGCCTGATTGTACAGCCGGGCCCAATGGCTATACGTTGAATGAAGCAAAAGAAAATTTCAAAAAATACGGCGCTATGGACAAACGCTCAATTGAGTTTGTGCGTCCCCCAAAGGAAGATGAACTTTTCGGACGGGACAAATAAATTCGATTTGCCCGCACGGGCGGCCGGATATATGCGGAATTTATCGCAGGAGGAATATTTTTTATGAAAATCGTTTTTGTCGACATCGAAACCACCGGTTTAAATCCCGAAACAAGTTCCGTCATCGAGATAGGGGCGGTAAAAACCGCGGGCAAAGAGGCGAAAGAGACATTTTATTCGCTTGCCCGTCCCGCCGAGCCGCTGCGCGAGGAAATAAAAGTGCTTACCGGTTTTACGGACGAGCATTTTGTCTCAGCGCCGGATATAAAAGGAACGCTTGAAAAGTTTTTTGCCTTTATTGCGGGGTGCAAAGTGGCGTCTTACGGAATGGATTTTATAAAAAAATTTCTGGAAAGAAAAGCGGAAGAGTGCGGAATTGCAATTCCGGCGTTCGAGGAAACAGACATACTCGCGCTCGCCCGTAAAAAAATACCGGGACTCGCTTCGTATAAAAAGCAAAACGTCATGGCGCTTGTGGGGCTTAAAAGCGGCGGACGAAACGACTGCCTCTCGATTGCGCTTGCCGAAAAGGAGTTGTATTTCAGGCTGAACGAATTGCAGCCGCAAGGCTAGATGAAAATCGGTCGCCTCGCCATCCCCGGAACAGCGCAACATAGCGTTTGACGAAATCACGATGCGACAGTTCGCAAAGGAGAGAAAGATGACGGAAATCGACGAATTCGAGAAACAGGCGTTGGTGCTTGCCGAGACCAAAAACCTCGCATGTGAGGGAGCGGTAAATGACGGCGCCGGGTGGAGGCTGATGCGTTTCGATTTGGGAATATGCCCCATCAACGTCGACCTTTGGGACCCCGAAAAGAAATGCAAAGAGGGCATGTGCGCCGCGCTAAAATTGGCTCTTCTTCCCGATGAGGGCGATATTTTTACCGACGAGGACGAATATTATCGCGAGACCGCGCACGTCAGTCACCTGGCGGCGGAGGCAATCGTTCCTTGCGGGACGTTCTCGCCACAACGCGACCCCGATTTCCGCGAAACGCCCACCGTGATGTTGAACGCCAAGGTGGAAAGCGTGGAAAAAGTCGTTCTCGACGGGGAGGACACGCTTAAAATCAAACTGCGCATGCAAGAGTTTACTTTTGACGCGTTCTTTCCGGACGGAGTTTTGCCGTATGCGGAAAAAGGCAACGTTATCGCGACGACTTATGCGCTCATAGGCGTGCTTGCGGGCGACGCGGAGGTGCAATAAATGTCGGGTGCGATAATAGGTGACGTTGTAGGCAGTACATACGAATTGGACAACACGTTCGAAAAGGATTTTATTCTTTTTCGTCGGCATACGCGTTTTACGGACGACACGGTTTGCACCGTGGCGACGGCCGAAACGCTTCTCGAGTATGGAAAAGCCGACGACGAAACGTTCGGAACCGAGTATGCGCGAATTCTTCGCAAGTATGTGAAAAAGTACCCGCACCGTGGTTACAGCGGCGAGTTCGAGCGTTGGGCTGCCGACCCGAATATGGGCCCGTACCATAGCTTCGGAAACGGTTCGGCCATGCGCGTCTCGCCCGTTTTGTGGTATGCCGAAACGCTCGACGAGGCCGAACGGCTTGCCCGCCTCACCGCATCGGTCACGCATAATCACCCCGAGGGGATAAAGGGCGCCGTCGTGGCGGCGGGAACGGGCTTTCTGGCGCGGACAGTAAAGGATAAGAAAAAAATAAGAGAGTATGTCGAGCAGTACTATACTCTTGATATTACCTGCGACGAGTGGCGAAAAAGGCAAATGCCTTTCGATTCGACTTGCCCGGGTACCGTGCCCATCGCGCTGGAATGCTTTTTCGAGTCGAAAGACTTCGAGGACGCGATAAGAACGGCGGTGTCCATGGGCGGGGATTCCGATACCATTGCCGCCATAACCGGAGGAGTGGCAGAAGCGTTTTACGGCCCCGATGAATTTTTGAGTAGCGCGGTAAGACTGTATATCGACAAGGATCTTCTTGCCGTTATCGATGAATTCACGAACAAGTATTTAAGGTAAACGCGGCGCATATCGGCGGAAAAAATTTTGGAAAAAAAAAGGGGGCAACATGAAGATAAGCAAAGAGGGGGTTATCGTTCAATTCGACAAAAAAGAACGACGAGGCGACAGGCTCTTTATCCCCAAAAACGTTGTCGGAGTTGACGAAAACAGATTCTTTTCGCGGTTTTCTTTGCTCGACATGAAGAACGTAATCGAGGTCGAGGATGGCAATTCCGCGTATTTTGTCAAAAACGGCTGTCTTATCGAACGCGCCGCGAAAAAGATTGTGCTCGCCGAGCGCGGAGCGGCCGTTCCAAGCGGCGGGGACGTTGAGGTTATCGGCGAAGGCGCCTTTTGCCAACACGACGAATTGTGCGGAACGCTTGTCATTCCCGACGGTGTAAAAACCATTGAGAGGGCTGCGTTTTCCGCTTGCACGGGTATAACAAAAGTGCGAATTCCCGCAAGCGTGACGCATATAGAGAGAGGAGCGTTTTCGGGTTGCAACGGTCTTGTCGGGTTTGACGTCAGCGAAGAAAACGAAAAATATTACGCGCAAGGGAATTGCTTGTTCAAGCGGGCGGAAAGCGCGCCCGAACAAGCGTGAAATTTATAAAGGAGAAACATTATGGCCGAATACAAAATTCAGTAGATGTTCACACTTAAAGAGCATTACGCTCCCGAGCACTTTGAAGCAAATCGGGGATAGTGCTTTTGCCGAATGTAAAATGCTTGAAGAGCTTACAATTCCCGGCAGCGTCAAGGAGATCGGCGATGAACTTTTGATGGATACCAACATACGCCGTCTTACGTTACCGAGGCGTTTTAAGAGCAGGATCGGCGCTATATGCGACGACCCGACAAAGATCGAGATCGTCTATACCGACGACTGAAAAATCAAGCAAGGAGAAAAGCATGGAAAAACCAAACGAAGTAAAAAGCATAACGTTCGAGGGGCGCAAGTGCACAATTGTCAAGGACGGCAAAGAAATTATCCTCGACCTCGATTCGGGCACATACGACTTAAACGGCGACCCCATCGAGCCTACCGGTGTATCCCGCGAGACGGTGGACAAGATACGCGAGTTTATCGCGCGCACGGGAAAAAGCGATTCGCTGTCCGTTCAAAAGGCGCTCAAAGTGGGTTATTCGACATATCTTCGGGCGATGGAGATTATCGGCGCGGAGAAGTGAGAAAAGGCCGC
>CANRNV010000053.1 GCA_947632125.1 uncultured Clostridia bacterium | reverse complement strand
ATAATTTCTTTTGCCGCACGCTTTATTCCTACGAACTCATAGTCAATCTTGTCAAAATCGCCCTCTAAAATGTTAATATCAATATCAGAGGCTATAATATCGTAGATTTCTTCTATTTCTTCAAATTCTTTTCTTTCTTTTTCCTTACTCATTTTCACCCTCCAACAAATCTGCGTTGTCCCACTTGTTGCCGATAACCTCCACATTTTTAATTGGGTTGAGTGTAAAAGTAGAACTGCCACTACCAATTGCAAAACCAATTGTTCTATCACGAGCAAAACTGTCCCAAAATACAACACCTCGTGTCTCATTGCCCTGTGTATAAAACTTTACTATATCCCCCTCAAACACTTTTGTGCCGTTCTTGTCCGTCAAACCTGTGTACTCACCGACGGTTTCGGGGTCAACAAAGTTCCATTCGCCATCATCAAATATAAAACTGTCGCCGTCCACGGTTATCAAATCGCCGTAAAACCATTCATCTTCTCGTTTGCCTCTAAAACGTATATCTCTCATCTCTTCTCCTCCTTGATTAGACGATCCGCACTGTGCCACCCGCACAACGAGGACCCACCAACGACTTGCAATAGATACATATCTCTCGTACCGTCTAACATCTTGTCTACAACACGGTAAAGTTTATCTGTTGTTCCGCCATACTCGTCCTTGCGCTTTATTTTCACTATATCCCCGTACCCAAAATCCATCAGCTTTTCGTCTCCTTGTAGCCTTCAACACAAATCGCGGATTGTGTCGGTTCCACTGCGGGCTGTTCGCTTACAGGCAAGTCGTTATATTCCACCGTCAGCCGAATATGGCAAAGCTTTCCTAACGGTTTCAACAACTCGTTCACTTCCCGCTCCGAATCTCGGCAGGCTTTCTCCAATCCTTTGCGAAGTTCCATATCGGCAATTTCAAACATCGCCCTATTTATTATTTCTTGCGTTCCCATTGCCGTCACTCCTCGTCCAAAGAGAACACAAGCGCCTCTTGCACAGTTTGCAAGTAGGAAACATCCAGGCGTTTGCTTTGTTCGTTAAAGGAAATTTCGATCGCCACAACGTCGCCGTGAATATTCGCCATTAGCCGTGTATTCTTGGTCGCCTCGGCTATCTGTCGGCTGTTGAGCAGAATCGCCAATGCCGCCGTCTGCAAATCCACTTCGTTTGTGTACAATATGTATTTTTCGTTCATTGTCCCTGTTCCTCCGTGTCGGGTTCGTCTATAAAATACTTGCAGCTCTTGTTTCTGTCTCTGCACCGCTGCCAACAGTTCTTTGCCCTGCAAAAGGCGCAGCACCTATTAGGTGTCGGGCATTCCGTTTGACCCGTCTGTGACGGCTTGGTGGCTCTAAACACGCACTTCATTACTCGCACCTCAAATAGAGCAGCCAAGACTATTCAACACTTTGGCAACGGCGCACGCAGCCTCGTGCATTTTTTCGGCAAGTAGCGTGTAGCGCATAATGTCCTCGCCGTCAAAGGCATCTTCACGCTTGGATCTCGCCCACTCCGCCTTGTCTCGATAATCGTTATACAGTTTCTTTATGTCGTTCAATTGTTGTTCAGTTATTTGCATTTGCCTTACCTCTTTGTACTGTCAAATATTCGTGTATTTTTGTTTTCCTTGCGTTTTCAAATCTCTCTATCCGCGATTTAAGCTCGCAAAAGCAATCAAGACAAAGTTCAAACATCTCGCCGGTCTGGTCATCAAAAGTAGGCATATATTGAGCTGCCAATAATAACTTTCCGCAATGATCGCATACCAGGTTTTTATCGGAATTTATCATCTTTGTCTCCTTTGCATATGCGGGGTATAGTAGATACATTGTGAATTTAACAGCTTCCTGGCTCGTAAGTCTTCGCACTGTTGCTTGTATTGTAAGTATTCTTTGCACTGTTCGTGATATACTCCGCACCCCGACCTGGGACAAGTCTTGCAAGGAGAATAAAACCCATTTCCCAACTGTATCATTTGTTTACCCCTAAAACGGCATATCGCCGTCGTCGTCTATTTCGGTCAAATCGTCTATGGTCGCGTCCTTTATTGACGCTTTTGCATAGGGCGAAAGGACTCTATCTTCTGCGTCCGCATATTTGCGGTAAGCTTCTGTGTAAGCGTTTGTTCGGCTGTCGTATTTCAACCCGACCGCGCCAAGTTTGTTGCCTTTGGTTTTTTCAACTAAAATCACGGAGTCGCACTCTCCTATGTTGTAGCCGTTTCCCTCAACCAACCTCGTCAGACGTTTATATTCTCGTGCCGACTTATCTATCTTATCGAGACGCAGCAGCACAAGAACATTCTTCGCCGTATTCGCTACGGCACTGCTGCCCTTGACATCGTTTATGTCGGGGATAATGACTTCTCGCTCCATTTTGCGCAAGTGAGCAACCGCTATAATATGAACTTTGTTAATCACGGCATAGTCACGGAGCGCTATTGCAATGTCCTTGAAATTCTTATTTTCGTTTTCTCCTGCGTACTCGACATTCTCGAAGTTGTCCACTACAAATACCTTGCACCCCTGCTCTCGTCCCTCATCAAACGCCGCCAGAAGTTCGCCGACATTGTGTCGCAACTTGATATTGAACAAAAAGAGATTGTCGTCAAAAAAATCGTGCGCTTTGTTCCATTCTTCCTCGCTTAGCTTCCACTCTCGAATGTTGGTATCTTTGCCATTCTGCTTGTAAACTGCTCGGATATATTTATCGGGGCTGTACGGCGTTACTTGCCTGTAAAATCGATTGCTCGCTTCCTCGCTGCCGTCCTCGCCCAAGTAGGCACATACTTTGTATCCCTGCCTGATTGCCTCGCAAACGATTTGGCTCGTAAGCGTCGTCTTGCCGCTATCTGTCGCACTTGTAATAAGCGTCATTCGATCGAAAACCGCCCCCGCCGTCAAGTAGTTAAGCTGTGGAAACGGAAACAAAAATCTCTCGGATAGTTCAGCGTTATATCGGACTTTACCTATGTTGTAAATCCTTTTTTCCGCCATAACCTACCTAAAAGGGCATATCGTCATCGTTGTCATCCGTTGGCGTTACTGTCGGTGTAGCCGTTGCGCTCGTGTTCAGGTCATCGTTTTTCGGAGCCTGATTTTTTGTCGAGGCAGCCGCAAACTCGCGAACAATCACCTGTGGATATTGTTTCTTATTACCGTTGCCGTCGTCTTCTCTTTTTATGTCAAGCTCGCCGCTACACACAATGCGCACTCCCTTGTGGCAAAATTTGGCGATATTCTCGGCTACAACGCCCCACGCAACCATAGGCACATACATAGTCGTTACGTCATCGCCGCTCTTCTTGTTTACCGCTATCGTAAATGTCGCCATTTTATATTCGCCCGTGGCGCCAACCGATTTTATTTCTACATCTTTCGTCAAATTTCCACTCAACATTACTACGTTCATTTCGTTTTTCTCCTTTTAGTTTTTTTTTGTACCGTCTCAAAATTCGCATTTAACCACGACGACATATACGGAATAAACTCCTCTGATTGATCACGTTCCGTCCAAATTTGAACCTGCTTGGCGATCGTTCGATAAATGCGTTGAGCCTTTTGGTGTGCGCCCTCGTAGTCTTTGGGTAATTTATACGCAAACGCCTTTCGGGCGGAAACCCTGCTTGATTTACGCGGATATATCTTCCAACAGAAAGTAAACCACTCGTCGATATCGCTTTCCTTTGCAACAGGGACGTCATCATAACTCAAAACATTTCCGCATAAAGGGCAATACACCATAGAACGCGTTGGATGCCCGTGTTCGTCGTGGAGCATTAGAGGCAGATCCCCAAGATAGTTGCCGCAACTATCGCAATAGACGTGTCCGTTTTTGTTTGTCATTTTTTGTCTCTTTACTCCCCGATTTATCGGTCATCGTTTGTCCCCGTATCGGTATTGCAATTCCCTTTTCAAGTCGCCGTCGGTCTTCAAACCGTGATTTTTCTTGAACTTGTCCAACCACCGAACCATTACATTTATACGATGTTGGAGTTTCTCTATCCGCGAATTGAAGTCCTGCACGTTACAATATAGTCCCCACGCGTCCAACCAACTATTGGCGCTCGGATCTGCCATACGGCTCCCCTGCTCGCTGCTTAGATTTATAATGGGATAATAAGAGCTGAATATAGCTTGCAAATCACGCGCTTTGCGCATTTGCGTTGTCACGTTGCCCGATAATTCAAGGGTTTCTATGATGTCTTGCTGTGTAACGATTTTCTTGCTTTGGTATAATTGTTTCAACAGCTTGCACTGTGCCAATTCACTTTCCGTTAGCTGTGGTTTTTCGCACTTCACCGACAGTTACCTCCCCGTATCTGTACCTTGTCGCATCAAAAAGCGTGCAATACTCGTCAAGATTGATTGAATGTATACCGCCACACTGCGGACATCTCACAACAAATTCCAAACCGAATCCGTCGTCGCGAAAATCACGTTTATTTGCGTAGAATACACAACCGCAATTGCAGCGAATTTTCTTCTCAAAGGCGCTCTTTTCAATTCTCATTGTCGGTTTTCTCCTTTTTCGCCTTTCGGAGTTTCGACAAGAAGTTATCGCCATAACACTGCTTCATCTCGTTGCGCCAATAATAGAACATATAGCTCAACATTTCCGTCGCGAGTTCGCGCTGCGTTTTGCAACAACATATTTTGAACGCATAACGGTTGTTGCTCTGCCAAGACATCAATGTGCCGTATATGTAGTGTCCCGCGTATTGTCCCTTTTCGGTTGCCCTTTCGGAGACAAATTCGTTTATTTTGCGCAGATTTTCCACGCCCTCTACAAACAGCACGAACTCGGTTATGCCCGTCTCGCATTTGCGTTTCAGCTCTTCTTCCAGGTTGTTCCGCAAATCCGTCTCAACGTCTTTGTTTCGCGCCGTAACGTTGCCGTACAGCTCGCCAAGCGAACCCTTACGTTCCCCGAGCCATTCGTCCCGATAATCAACGTCGTCAATCTCAAACGAATAGTCGGCGGTGTGAAATGTGCGGCGCTCTGTCTTAACTCCGTAATGAGCAAGATATTTCAAAAGCTCGAAGTTCTTTTGTTCACGCGTGTCGTATAGCACGATCACGTTTTGCAAAAAATACTTCTTCTCGTCAGTCATTGCCGGTCTTTTCCTTTTTCTTTTTCTCAAACAATGTACGTCCGGCGACCAATACCGCTGCCACCTTGTCCGCAGGCAGTTCCTTAATGTCACCAACGCCGAATTGGGACAGCACCGTTTGTTGCTCTTCGGGGTTCAATCCCCAAACGCCGAACCGAGCGCAAATGTCCTTGATTTGATTTTTGTTGACCTTGCCGTCCGCATTGCCGGTCTTGTCCACTTTTTGTTTGTTGATTTGCTCGTTGTCGTCCAAGTCCACCGAAAACATATCTGCAAGTCCGCAAGCGTCCCTTACGGCACTAACATATGCCCTCTTATATGCAACTTTCAAAACGTTGTTCGCCGCTGCAAACGCACCCATTTTTGCGAATTTGCCTTCTTCGGTTGAGCAGGTGCCTTCCGCTTGACCAAGATACACGTCATCCTTATAAACATAACACCGTATACGGTACATAAACAGGGGGCGCTTATCTTCTCCCGTTTCTACCCTCTGCCAATCGTTTACTACTTCGGGTTTTACAGTTAGTCCAAGCAAAGTCTTTATCTTTTGTGCGCCGCCATAAAACAACGTCGGCAAAGAAGACTTCCCGTCTTTCATCTCTATAACGCCCTTGTCTACGCCGTCCACCAAGATCTTGGTCAACAACGAACGAAATTGTTCGAGTTTATCTGCACGTTCCATCAAATTTTTGATATCAATGTTTGCAATAAGATCGTAACCCTTTTGCTCCACAATTCTCAAATTGGACGGATCATCCAGATCACTTACTTCGACAATCCCTTTTTCTCTGTCCAAATATTTCATATCTTCTTATCTCCTTTGATTGCCTTGTACAGGCTCAATATCGGTGTCGTGTCGCACCGCTCGATTTCCACGAATTTGTACTTGCCGTCCGACTGCAATTTCAAGCAATATAGCCCTTCGATTTTCTGCCCCGTCGCCAGCTCGACCGCCTCGGCATATAGCGACAGCTGATAGCCCAAGCGCAACGTACTCACCGAACTGCCCGATTTGATGTCCACCAGACACAGCCGCCCGTCTATCCACTTCACCATATCCACCGTGCAAGCGTAGCCTTTTTCCGTGTTGTGGAACGGCTCCTCTCGGAACACGGGCATTGTCGGATATTGGTCGAACCAATCGGCATAAGCCAACAGGTAGGCGAAAATGTCTGCCTCTTCGTCCTGCAACTCTTCCCAATCAAATCCGTCCCTGTCGTAGTCGTACTGCTCCGTGTAGGCGTGAATGCGCGTTCCTCTGTCGGCTGCCCTCGCCAGGTTGTAGGCAGGGATACCTTTCATCGCAACTCCGTCTATTACGCCCAAAATGTCGGATACACTCGGCACAACCTTTCCGTCTATGCGGTATTGGTGTTTCAGCTCGTCAAACTCTAAGTTTTCAATTGCCATTGTCCGCTCACCTGCTTTCCACGGTTTCTATGAGTTGGTCGATAACGCTGTAAACTTCTGCGAGAATTTCGACGAATGTCCACTTGTGTCCGGTCAGAACGTTTCCTTTTGAAAAGAAAAGATAATCTCCGAAATGTCCGTAGTCCCACCCGAAATATTGTGTATCTTCATCGTCCGTTTCCCAATTTGCGCCGCCGATGTAGTTTATTTCGCCGTGAGCGTCTATGACGGATATTATTTCATCGCGGCAAGTTATGCCCGTTTTGTTCTCGACATAAGCCGTCGGGTGTGAGCCAAGCGACAATATCGTCCATTTGTGATCCTTGTAAGTTCCCGAGCCTAAAACGCGGTGTTCGTGGTTTGGGTTGACAAAATATACTTCCATTTCATTTCCCCCTCATACGATCGATTTCCGCATTTACCGCGTCCTCATATGCCGCCTGTTCTCGACATATCTTGTCACAATCTCGGCAAACCCCCGAAGTATACGGACTTTCTTCATCAAGCGGCAACAAGCTTCCGCAATCGCAACACACAAAGAGGTCGCTTTCGGACAGCTCCCTACCGCATATAGGACAAGCTGTATCGCCCGCGTCCCAATGGTACTCTTTCCAAAATCTGTACGCTGTTTTCAGTTCCGCAAGCGTTACGAGCTTGCCGTCAATTTCTACCTTATAATCGTTGCCTCTCATTGTTGCACCGCCTTGTTAATTGCCGCTTGAAATTCCGTAAGCGTAATTACTTTGTCCGCGTTTGTCAGCTTCGCCCACATCTCGTCGAGAGTAGGAAGCCCCTCAGGTATGATGTTGTACTCACTTGGCTTTTTGACGTTTGACTTTTTCATTTTTCCCTCTCCTACTTCTTGCCGAACACGAGTTCGTCCAACGACTTTCCCAAAATATCGTGTATCGCGACCAAAGTTCCCAAAGACGGAGCGGCATATCCCTTGACAAACTTGGTGATTTGGGTTCCGGAAACCCCCACAGCCGCGGCAATTTCCGTATTCGTCATTCCTGCTTCTTTCAATGCGGCAGGCAATCCTTTCAACGCCAACATTCTCGTTTTCCTCCTTTTTCAAGTAATTTATTTTTTGTCTTGACAAGCAGGAAAAGCCGTGATAGAATGATGTTGCGAATTTATCCTAAACGGTTTCCCTGCTGCCCAAACCTGTGGCAAGCAGTATGGCTTGCTTTATGCCATTACCACTTGGGCACAGTTTTAGTATAGCACCGATTATCGTACTTTGCAATGGTTTTCGGTACTTTTAATAATGGAATTCGCGAATTATTTTTCGCGTTTGAGGTGAAATTTATGGAGCAAAAAATAAATGACATAATATGCGACAACATAAAAATTCTATGTAGAAGTCGGAAAATCAGTATTAAAGATTTGTCGATTCAGCTCGGAATGGGCATAAATGCTATTTCCGATTGGCGACACTCTTCACCAAGCGTTGAACGCCTACTTCGCGTTGCTGACTACTTCGGCGTGTCCGTGGATTACTTATGCGGACGGAGCGAAAACGCCCCTGCCACTGCCGCAGGAATTATTTCGGCATTAAAAACTCTTGGCGTGAATATATCCCAATTAGACAAGCTCACCGCCGAGGACGCCAAAATTATTGCGATGATTTTAACTAAAAACAAATAGGAGAATATACAAAATGGAAAACAACCAAAACACCGAAAATGAAAAGAAAAAATCTCTTCCAAAGTGGATGATTTACTCAATATCTGCTATTGTTGTTATTCTGGCATTGTCATTTGTTTTGTTTTATATCTTTGGCGACGAGATGGAGATTAAAAACGGCGAAAAGCTCTTTTCTGTTTCTGTCGGGACAACATACACCACTCAACAAATCGGAGATTCGCTGTTGGGTGAAACTACGAGCGAACTTTTTGTGGTCGTTCCATTCAACATAAAAAATAATTCAAACGAAGAAATAACACTTTACAGCAATGGCTGTAAACTTAAAATAGGCAACTCTACATACGAACCATCAACAATTCTCACAGGAGTTGACAATCCGCTCTATATTGCAGAAGCTATCGGCTCGGGCGTAACAAAGCAAATCACAGTCGTCTTTGAAATTCCTTTGTCCGCAAAAGATTTAGCAAAGACCCTTGAAATAACTATAAACCGCTACACTCAAAGTTACCCAATATAATGCTTGTCCATACTGCGGCAACGGAGTACTACACAATAAAAGTTTGATTTGCCATTTTAAGCCCGCCATTTGCCCTCTGCGCCGTTTCGGCGTGTGAACACTCGACCCCTACCCCAAATTCGGCGCCTACCCCCCAAATGCGCGCCCCAGAATTGAAATTAGAACTTGTTTATGTACTGCACAATCGCTGCTGCAACTTCTTTGTCGTTAAAGTCGGCATTTTTGAGCAGCGCGAGCAACGTCAATAAGAACTCCATACCGCACACCTCCTCGTTAATGATTGATATAAACTATATCACAATTGTTTGCGGTTTTTAGCAATTCGGCAAATGTAGTTGAAATAAAACAGAAAATATCGGCATAACGTCAGGTTCCGCCAAATTTTGCGCAATCAATATATAGAGATATATTATATACGGGAAAAAAGAAATTAGTATATAACTAAATAAATATATTATAGCATATTATGAGGTGAATTATATATAAATAATTGTGCGTGGATATATAATATAAATCCGCGTGCGAATATATAAAATGAAATAAAATGAAATAAAAAAAATTTTAGAAAATATTATTACTCTTATACAGTTATTAAATTAAAATTTACATTAACTATATAAAGAGTTATGATTATCTCTTCTAATTATATAACTTGTTTCCCATAATATATTTAGGTGCTAAATATAGTTAATGACTATGGGATATAGTGTTGTCTACAAATAGGGGAGATTATATATAGTAATAGACTAAATATACAGCAATTTTACATAATTTAGCATTTAATAGAAACTATATTAAGCATAAATGCTGAATTTATGTATATTACAAGCCTCAAAAATATAATTTGCGCATTCGACCCCGAACGCAAAGGAGCAAACCCGATGTCATCAGTCACAAAAAGACAATATTGCCCGAACTGCAAACAGATGTATTACACCGAATACGGAAAATGCCCGAAATGCGGCACATTTTTCCAAAATCGCGGATATTCTTTTACATATCGCGAGCAGCAGCCGGACGGCAGCATAAAGCAAAGGCGCTCTACCGCTTATGACACGCGCAAGGAAGCCGAGATTGCGTGCGCAAAGAAAAACGAGGAGCTGGAAGAAAATAATCGCCGCCGTTCGATGTCGGCAGGCTACGATATGACTGTCGCGGATATTTGCGAAAATTATGTCCAATCAATCAAGGCTCACTCCAAAGAAAGCTCGGCGTTGAAAACGCACTATTTGTTCACAAAATATGTCTACCCGCACTTTGACGCAACAGAGCTTGCGCGAAATATAACGCCCGCCCAATGCCGCGAGTGGCAGGACAAAATTAACGCAATGCCCTTTTCCGTCAAATACAAACGGCTTATTCGAGGCGCATTTTCCTCTGCATACAACAACGCCAAAGAATATATGATCGAGAATCCGTTTAAGTTCGTAAAGGGGTTTCGGGACACAAGCGCAAAGAAAGAGATGTCGGTGTGGACGGAAAAAGAATTTATGCAGTTTCTGGGCGTCATCCCAAAAGACAGCATAGATTACGCGTATTTTGCCTTTATGTACATTATGGGTACGCGACGGGGCGAGGCGCTTGCGCTCACTTGGCAGGATGTGGATTTCGATCGACATTGCGTGAGAATAAATAAAACCGTTACGCGCGACACATTCGACCACCACTATGCGGTCACTCCACCCAAAACCAAAAACAGCAATCGGACCGTGGAGATCCCCGAGAATTTGGAAAGAGTTCTTGCGCAACTAAAAGAGCGGGATAACGGCAAGGCGGAAGATATCGTTTTCTACGGGGCAACACCGCAGACACACTACCCGTTCAACACACTGCGATTGAGACAGAACCGATACATTCGCGAAAGCGGAGTCAAACAAATACGAGGACACGACCTGCGCCATTCGAGCGTGGCATTTATGATAAGCAAATCGCACGACCAACTCACAACTTTATACGACATTGCCGCGCGGATTGGTGACACTGTTGAGCAGGTTATGAAAACTTACGGACACTTATTTCCGCGAAAAAAGAAAGATTATTTGGATAATTTCAATTCCTTAAATATCTGATTTATGTTTAAGTAGTATTTGAAAATTTGTCCATTATGGCAAAACATTAGGCAAGAATTGGACATTCAATGTTACCAAAATTGTTACCAAAAAATCACAAAGCCAAAATATATTGTGTTAAAAACAAGAAAAACCACAATATCTTGTGGTTTTTTTATCTTGGTGCGG
>CANRNV010000052.1 GCA_947632125.1 uncultured Clostridia bacterium | reverse complement strand
GGGCGGGGCAACCTTTCAAAAAGTTTTCCCCGCACCCTTTCCAAACGACATAACCAAAGTTGATGTTGTTGACCCCGCAGAACGCTCACATTTCAGCCTACTCTATTATACGGGCTGGCGCGTAGCGCCTGAGGGGATTCGCCGCTTGATAACACGCAAAAATAACAGTTAATTATAATCAAGCGAGCAATGCCTAAGTAACGAAACTCCTTGCGTTAACAAGTAACGCAAACGAGGGTCGCAATTCGGGTATTGTCAGCTTAAATCGCTTTTACTGTTTTTTGTGTTTTATTTTTATAAGGTGTAAAATAGTGGACAAGAAAATTTTGAGCGCCGCCTTGGAAAGTATTTTCCAAGGCGGCGCCCTCAAAAGTTTTTTGCTACTTTTTTACAAAAAAGTAGCAAAAACAAAAAGTTGCAAAACCTATATTTTTTAGCCTAAAAGATTGGGATCCAAGCCTACGAACTTGCAAAGATACTCGTTTTTAGCCGAAGCCGTACCGATAACAAGCTCGGGGAATTGACCTACCATTCTATGGCTGTTGGTACTATACATTCTGATGGAAGTATTGCATTGCGTGCACTTTGTGGGCGCATTGGAAATGTAATTGTAACCATACCTCGCACCGCAATTTCTGCAATCGGTATGAACCAACTCTTCCATATTTGCCTTGCCGCACTTCGGACATTTTTCGGGGCAGTCGCCGGCGGTAAGCACAAAGCTATTTGCTTGAAGATTGTCGGGCAAGACCCTCACTTCGATTCCGCTATCGTTTTTTTGCACCCAATTTTCTTTACCCGAAATGGGATTACAATCCTTGCAGACATACCATTTAAGTTCCTTACCATAGCTGTACGCTATCACGGTAGGAAAGCTGAACACCCTCAACTCATCTACCTTTTCGTCGGCGATAAGGTCACCGTTGGGTGCAACATTAAAGCTTACGACCTTTGCAAGCCCAAGCTTACTGAAACTCTCGATAGCCGGTGCGATGTTCTTACAAGGGTCGCAATTCGTTGCGCTGTAATCGACAAGGACCAACTCCTGATTGATTATGTTATAGAACTCGTCCAAATTCTTCATTTTGCTTATATTGAGTTCCGTTTCCTTTGTCCAATCGTCGAAAAAGACGTCTATGGTAAGGTCATCGGTAACGGTCACCTTTTTGGAAATAGTCCTATTTTCGTTGAGTTCGCTTGCAAAGCTTTGGTCGTAAACGAAAAATCTTCCCGCAGTGGCATTGTCCGAAGCGAGCGAAGCGGTGATCGTGATCTCATCGTTACGGGAATAATCTTCCTTTACGGGCTCTACGGATACGGAACCGAGCTTGGTGTCGTATTGGGAGATATTTACCGAAAGGTGGAACGACTTATTGAGCCTGGTACCCTCGGTTTGGAAAGTGATGGCGAACTTTTTGTCTTTGTAAATATCGAATTCGTATACTCGCTCGCCGGGGTCCTCTTCCTTTTGGTCGCCTGCGGTAAGCACCTTTTTCGTGATATCGTAGATATCGTCCTCTTTTACCGTGCCTATTTCGTAGCCGTCGTCGGGAACGATGGTAAGCTTTATCTTTGTGCCCGCCTCGTATACGTCACTGCTTGCAGGCTCGATAGTATAGGAGCCGTTGTCACCGCAGTCGACCTCGACTTTAACCTTGCCCGAGGGCTCGATGGGATCAATCGGTTTATTGGGATCGTCGGGCGTGTCCGGATCGCAAGCCGCAAACGACAAGCCCATAATCACAACCATCAACATGGTCATCATAGTTAAAAACAGCTTTTTCATAACCTCTCCTTGATGGCAAAACTGCCTTGGATAAAATATATATTATATTGTATCATATCCTACCCGCAATGTCAAGTGTGCGACAGTTAAATTTTCCTTTTTGCTTTTCATAACGGTAAAAACACAATAAAGGTCTTTTTCTATATATTAGTAATGCAAAATTCATACACATTGTATTGACAAATTATGCCGAAGATGATATAATATCCAATATATATATTGGATTTTCAGGAGGTCGGGATTGAGTAAAGGCGAAAAGACCCGTTTTATTTACGGGATATGCTTTGCCGCTTTGACGATAGTGGTCGGTCTTATTTTCATCATAGAAATAGCCGATTTATACTACTCGGCAATCAAGGCGGATCCAAGCGCTCCGCCCTACACGGTGGAAAATATAGGGGCACACCTTACGCTCCCCATTGTCTTTTTGTGCATATGGATAGCGGCGATAGTAGCGGGCTTCGTGCTTAGCTTAGTGTTCCACAAAAAGGAAAGCAAGTCAAAGATCGTTAACGACGAACGCACCCTTGCGCTGCTGAAAGCCCGCGTGCCGGGTAGAGGCGCAAAGGTCTACGACGAAGCGGTGGACGTAATGGGCAAGTACGAAACTTTTCGGCTTATGTCCGCGGGAGTGACGCTGTGCGTCTTGCTGTGCTGTGCCGTATACATACTGTTTTACGTCTTTAACCCGCAAAACTTTCACGCCGACGGCTTCAAAAGCGACATAATGGAACTTGTGCGCACCGTGCTTATCTGGATGGCGCTCGGCTTTGTTTCGCTCGTCCTCAACTCGATCGTGGGCGGTATCGCCGTAAAAGCGGAGATAGAGCAAGCGAAGATCGCCATATCCTCGGGCGAGAAAAATTCGGGTTCGGCATCGATAAAGCCCAATCTTATCTTGGTCGCACTCAAAGTGATAATGACGCTTGCGATCATTGCGCTTATGCTGCTTGTCATATTCGTCATTTCGCCCTCGGCGCTGAATTCCTTTACGGGCAACACCTCCAAGGGCTTTATGCAGCCCGTGTTCATTCTTATCGGGCTTGCGGTGGCGATAGCCGTTTACATACTTGTCGAGCGGCTTTCGATGCAGGCAAAAGCCACCTCCAAACGCACGCAGCTGCTTTGCACAGTAGCGGCAAGCGTAATAGCGGCAATAACGGTCGTACTGTACATAGTCGCCCCGCCCCTGCTCACCATGATAATGACCAAGCTCAGCGGCAGCGTGATCTACTTTGTTCTCCCCGCCCTTATCGTGATAATAGCGGGCTTTGTGCTTTATCGCACAACAACCAAACTCGTACCGCAAAAGACCAAGCAAATAATGCTGATAGCGACAAGGGTTTCAATCGGTATCGTGGCAGTGTCGTTTATTATAGCGGGAATAACAAACGGGGGTGCAAACGACGTTTTGCTTAAAGCGATCAACATTTGCACCGAATGTATAGGACTTGGGTGATGTTATGAAAAATTTCTTTTTACGTATCAAAAATTGGTTTGTTCTCCACGCACCGACAAGGCGCAGGCTCATTCAGATATACGCCGCGTTGCTTTACAACGCCAACATCAAGGGATATATAAGCGGCTCGATCTATACGGGCAACAGCAAATACGCTTGCGTGCCCGGTATGAACTGCTACTCTTGCCCGGGCGCAGTCGCGGCTTGCCCGCTCGGAGCGCTCCAAAACGCTCTGGCGTCGTCCGATAAACGCCCCGCCTACTTTATGCTCGGCATACTCGGACTGTTCGGACTTATGTTTGCGAGGACGATCTGCGGCTTTTTGTGCCCCGTCGGGCTGGGACAAGACCTGTTGTACAAGATCAAGTCGCCCAAGGTGCGAAAAAACAAGATCACCCGTATCCTCTCCTACTTGAAGTACGTTTTGCTCGTCGTGCTCGTTATCGCCATTCCCGTCGTCTATTCCATACGCGGCAACGGCGGAACGCCCGGCTTTTGCAAGACGATTTGTCCTGCGGGGACGTTCGGCGGCGGCTTGGGACTGCTGCTCCACCCCAACAACAGGGCGTTGCTTGATATGCTCGGACCCATCTTTACCTGGAAATTCTGCGTAATGGTGGCGATAATCGTGGCAGCCGTCTTTTTGTACCGACCGTTCTGCCGCTTCCTCTGCCCGCTCGGAGCGATCTACGGCTTCTTTAACCGTATCGCGCTCATCGGCGTGAAACTCGACGAGGCAAAGTGCACGGATTGCGGTCTGTGCGTCGCTCATTGCAAAATGGACATCAAAAAGGTCGGCGACCACGAGTGCATAAACTGCGGCGAATGTATGTCGGTCTGCCCCGCCAAGGCTATCCGCTGGAAAGGCTCCAAGATCTTCCTTAAAGGCAACGAGCTATCTGCGCCCGCCTCGACGGAAACCGTCGATATCCGCACTATGCGGCTCGACTTTGCCACCGATCCGCCCGCGCCCGCAGTTGCGACTGCGACTGCCGCTTCCTCGGCTCCCGTATCGACCGCTTCCTCGGCTCCGATACCGAGCAATGTCCGTATGATCGAGGGCGAAACGGCAATCTCAAAGGGCGGCGACGGCGGCGCGAACAACGACACGGAAAGGAAGAGCGCTCGTAAGCCCAAAGGCAAGCGATTTTGGATGGAATTTGCGGCATGGGCGACCGCCATTGCCCTCCTTATCACCGCGCTCGTATACTTCAACTTTATCGACGTCACGAGGGTCGCTGCGGGTGCAAGCGAGAACATGAAGTTGCCCTCGATTTCGGTGACTGTCGATGACAAAGCCGAGAGCCTTGCTTCGATTTACGGCGAGGGCTCGACGTTCATAATTCTCACCGACGGCGGCGAGGCAAGCATACCCGTTATCACGACCTCTATGGTTGCTTACGCCGACTTCAAAGCCGATTACAGTGCGGTGGCAAGCAAGATGCGTCTTATCGCCGTCTATCCCGAGGCGGTCGACGGCTCGTTTATCGAGCGGAACGAACTCGGCGGGGGTGACATGATGTTCGCCTCGGTAAAGGACAGCGACCTATCCAAGTTCGCGGAGATGGACGAGGAGCACAACGAAGAGAGCATTTCCTACCCCACCATCATCATACTCAACTCCAAGGGCATTGTGACCAAGCGCGAAAACGCGCCCGAGGTCGAAAGGCTAGCCGACCTCATTCAAAATGCCAATACCGGTCACGAGGTCGGGTCGTTCGTCCCGAGCTTCAATGTTCGCAAGTATGGCATAGATGCGGACGGGACGTTCGGTAGGCTGACCGAAACGTTCAATCCCTACGACAACCTCGGCAAGGTGACGGTCATCAACTTCTGGGCAACTTGGTGCGGTCCGTGCGTCGCCGAGATCCCGTCTTTCAATCGTATTGCAAACGAATTTTCCGATGTGACCGTGCTCGCCATTCACGGCGACAGCGGCGAACAGGAAAGCGAACGCAAGTACCGCAACGTCGCTAAGTTCATAAGCGAGCCCGTTGCAGGCTCAAAAGACAGTTGGAGCGAGTACAAGATCCTGTTCGCACAAGACAATCTCTTTGGCATGACCTGCCTTACCTACGAACTGTTCGGAGGCGGCGACGTTTGGCCCATGACCTTTATCGTCGGCAAGGACGGCATTATCACCTTTGTCCGCATGGGCAGCATAACTTACGAAACACTCAAAAAAGAAGTTCAAAAGGCTCTTGACGCTTAGGAATTTCAGTTTTGTCGCCGATTGTAAAAAGCGACGCTATTATACTTGTTTATTTTGTCGCTTTTTATAAAAAGCGACAAAAAAACTTTCAAAATGCGGGCATTGCACTATTAAAGTGCAATGCCCGCAAATTTTCAAACTTTTTTGTACCACTATTCCCAATGTTTTCTTCGTTTCCGACTACTCAAACAAATCCGCATGTGACCCCGTTCGATACATCGATAAAAAATAAATGACGCAAAGAAATTTTAACAGCGGCGAGGTTGAAAAGTGTTTTTCGACCTCGCCGCTAAGGAAAAGTTTTTTTGCGTTGCTTTTTTCAAAAAAAGTAACAAAAAAACAAAAAAAAACAAACTTACTCCAAATTATTGGCACATTGCTTGATAATGGCAAAAAGTTCGGGGGTGATGACGTGTTCTATACGGCAAGCGTTATCTTCGGCGATTTCCTCGCTTGCGCCCATGCTCATAAGCAGCTTGGTGATCACCCTATGGCGATCGTAGACGTCGTTCGCCTTGGCTTCGCCCGCCTCGGTAAGCGTAATAAGTCCGCTTTTATCGACGGTTATGTAGCCCTTACTTTCGAGCAGATTGACCGCTCGCGACACGCTCGACTTGGCATAGCCGAGGTCGGACGCAATATCGATGGAATGGACGTTGCCGTGTCGGCGACGCAGAACGAGTATAGTTTCAAGATACATTTCTTCCGATTCCCGAACTTTCATATACGCTCTCTCCCTAATATATCGGTTATATATAATATACTACATTTTTTGCGATTTGTCATTAATTTTGGCGATAAATTGTTAAATTTTTAATAGTTTCAGCCTAAATTTCGTCGTTTATAGCCATATAAAGCAGCTTAGCCACTCCGTCATCGTCGTTTGAGGGCACGATGAGTTTTGCCTTGGCTTTGAGCCTATCGTCGGCATTGGCGACCGCCGCCCCGACGCAAGCCGCCTCGACCATGGAGATGTCGTTCATACTGTCGCCGATCGCGACGGTGTTTTCTATGCCGAGGTTGAGATAGGCGCAAAGCTTAATGAGCGCATTGCCCTTGCCGGCATTGACCGACGCGCCGTCGAGAAAAGTTGCGCTCGACAAAAAGAAGCGGATCCCCTCGTACCTGTCCTTAAAGTGTTCGAGCGCCCACTCCGCGTCCCCGTGGTGAAGCACCTTGACGAACTGCTCGTCGCTAAATGCTATAAAGTCGCTCAGCTTCCCCACTTCCCTCATGCCGATCTTGCTCACGTTGCAATAGCCGAGGTTAAATTCGTTCGCCTTTTCGACGAACAGCGTGTCCTTGGAATAGACCTGAAAGTACAGCCCGCTCCTTTCACACTCGAGCGCAAAGTCAAGCACGTCGCTTTTGGGCATGGTGGTAATGGCGATCTCCTTGCCCGAAAGGGTCTTTATCACCCCGCCGTCCTGTGCGCATATGGGCATATCCGCGTCATCGAGCCCCAAAAGGCACGCATGCGCAACTATCGACTCGAACATTCTGCCCGAACTTATCACAAACGTACCGCCGGCGCTCTCGTAATCTTTTATCGCACGGGCGAGCAGCGGCGAAACCGTCCTGTCGCTTCTAAGCGCCGTGCCGTCGAAGTCGCTTACAAAAAGTCTGTATTTCATTGCTTGCTCCTAAAATAATCGAAAATTGCCTTAGCCGTCCTCTCGTCTATGCCGCTTATCGCGCTGAGCTCGGCTACCGATGCCGAAGCTATGTCGCCGAAATTGGGGTACGCCCTAAGCAAGATCTCCCGCTTTTTGGGACCTATGCCCTTGATTTTGTCCAGCTCGCTCGTAAGCCGCTTGGTGCGGAGCGAGCGGTGAAAGGTTATGGCGAAGCGGTGCGCCTCGTCCCTTATTCGCTGCAACAGCCTCAGGGCATAGTCGCTTTTTTGCAGCACGATCGGGTCGCTTTTATAGGGCAGATACACCTCTTCCTCGCGCTTGGCAAGTCCTATCATGGGGATATCGAGCCCCTTGCCGTTCATAATTTCGAGAGCCGAGGAAAGCTGACCTTTGCCGCCGTCGATGACGATAAGGTCGGGCAAGTCGCCGTGCCCGAGCCTGCGTCCCAAAACCTCCGCCATGCAAGCGAAGTCGTTGTTGCCCTCGACCGTGCGAATTTTGTAACGGCGGTAGTCGCTCTTGGACGGGGCGCCGTCGATAAAGACGACCTCGCTCGCCACCTTGTCGGTGCCGCTTATGTGCGAAATATCGTAGCACTCGATCCGTCGCGCGCTTTTCAAGCCCAAGATCCCCGCGAGCCGCTTTGCCGCCTCGACCGTCATATTGAGGGTGCGACGCTGCTTTTCCGCGCTCTTGTCGAGGAAGTCGAGCGCGTTTTTTTGCGCCATGTCGATAAGTTTACGCTTAGAGCCCTTTTTGGGAAAGGTCACTTCCACCTTTCTGCCCTTGAGCGTCGAGAGATATTCGACAAGCCCCGTCGCATCGAATTCGAGCGGGAAGCACACCTCGTCGGGAATGTCGTGATTGCCCCCGTAGTATTGCAGTGCGAACGAGGTGTACGCCTCGGCGTCCGTCGCCGCCGCATCGCCCAACACGTAGTTGAAAACGCCCATCATCTTGCCGCCCCGCACGACGTTGACCGAAGCCGCCCCGTATATCCCGCTGCTCGCGATACAGAACGAATCCACGTCGACGATCTTGCCGAGATTGACTATGGTGCGATTTTTAAGCAGTTCGAGCATTTTGAGTTTGTCCCTGTATTCTATCGCCCGCTCGAAATCCTCGTTTAAAGCGGCTTTGTTCATCTTTTCGGTGATGATCTCCTCCGCCTTGTCGTCCTTGCCCGTGAGGAAGTCGATGACCTGCTTGACTATCTTGCCGTACTCCTCCTTGCCTATCTTGCCCATGCACGGCGCGGGGCACAACCCTATGTGATAGTTGAGGCACTCGCGACGTCCCGTCATCTTTTTCGGGCAGGTGCGCATTCCGTAGGCAAAGCGAATTATCGCCACTATATCCCAAACCCGAAGCCCGTTTAGGTACGGTCCGAAGTACCTCGCCCCGTCCCGACTGAGCCGACGTGTCACCTCGATCGTCGGGAAGTCCTCGCGCATATCGATCTTGATGTACGGGCTTGCCTTGTCGTCCTTTAACAGAATGTTGTAGCGCGGATTGTACTTTTTGACAAGATTGGATTCGAGGCTGAGCGCGTCCTTTTCGCTAAGCGTAATGATGTATTCGAACGAGTCGATGTTGTCCACCATCGCCTGCACCTTGACGGGCTTGGGCGAGTTGTTGAAGTATTGGCGCACTCTGTTTTTGAGCACGACCGCCTTTCCGACGTAGATCACCTTGCCGGTAACGTCTTTCATTATATACACGCCGCTATTAAGCGGCAAATCGTCAAGTTGCTCCCTTAAAACCGGCATCCGCAATACACCTGCCTGTACAATCCGTATTTTTTGCTCAGTTCGATAGAGCGAAGATAGCCGTTCCTCTTCTTAAAGTCGGACGGAAGAAAGCTTATCCCCACCTCGTCCGCTATTTTCTCGCCTAACGTGTTGATAATTTCGGCGTTTTTGTGGGGCGAAACGGTAAGCGTCGTGCAAAAGTAGTCAAACCCGCCCTTTTTTGCAAGTTCCGCCGTCCGCCTCAATCGCATGGTAAAGCACTCGCTGCACCTTGCCCCGCCCTCGGGCTCGGCTTCGAGCCCCTTGACCGCATACAGATAGTCGTCGTTACGGTACTCGCCCTCGACAAGTTCCACGCCCAAGATATCGCAAAGCCGCCTCTGCTCGCCAAGCCGACGCTCATACTCGCTTTGCGGCATGATGTTGGGATTGTAGTAGTAGACCGTAACCGCAATTTTGGGCATAAGAAATTCCAGCACCGAACTCGAACACGGTGCGCAACAGCTGTGGAGCAACAGCTTTTTGTCCTTTGCCCCCTCCAAGATCTCCTCTGCTCTGTCGTAATAGTTCATTACTTTATATTATAGCATGGAAAGCTATAAAAATCAATAGATTTTTATTCGCAACTCTCGTTGCTCTGTTTTACTTCGTAAAACGCTTTCCGCTCATCTACGGCGCAGAAATGCCCTTGCAAGCAAGCATTTCTGCTTGTATTATATCTCTTTAATGATATTTTGTCAAATGGGGAACGGAAATTTATCCGTCCCCCCTTTTAAGCAAATCAATAAAACCTTTTGGTTTGACCGAAATAAGACCTGCTTTTCGGTTGCAAGCGACCCTATTATGACCCTTGAGAATTTGTCACATCGTCTTTTCTCGTGATCATGCGATAGTTCGCCTCGCTGTCGACAGGCGCATTGTCGGTTACGCCCTCGTAAAGTTCTTCTTCGGAGCTTTCGTCCTCGTCCGCCTCGGGGTCGGTAAGTCCGATGTCCTCGCCCGCCTCGAACTCCGCCACATGGAGCAGGTGCGGATTTTTTGCCGTTTTTATCTTGGTTTGCTGCTCGACCACCTTTTTGATGCGAGCGGCTTTCAGTTTTCTATCCATAAAAAAGATCCCTCCAAGGGGTATTATGTGATAAAACGGCTGTTATTATCCCTAATCTATGGTTATGTTGTCGATCTTGCCGTCCTTTAAGTCGAAGCCGCATTTTTTGCCCACGCCGTCCTCGCCCACAAGGTAGTATCTGCCTTTCACTTTTACGATGTCGGTAAACTCGTCGAAGAACTTCCTTAAAGCCTTGTCGCTAAGCCCCGCTTTGAGTTCGGACGAGAGCAGCTTAAAGGCGAAGTCGAAGTGCTCGCCCTTGACGAAATAGAAGAACTTGCAGCACACGTCGTCGGTATTCACATTATGCCCCTCGCCGAAAACGTAGCCGCGCTTGCCCAATTTCAGTGCGTACTCGCCCTCGCCTATCTTCACCGCAAAGGCGAGCTCGGGATAAGCCACCTTGCCGCCGATAAGCTTGATCGTGTACGGCAAGTAGGCGGCTTTGAGCGGCAAAACGGTAAGATACAGCACCTCATCGCTGCCCGAACTGAAACTTTCTCCCTCAAAAAACGAGCCGTTAAGCATATAAACGCTTTCGACCTCGGGTAAAATCATTATATTTATTTCCATACAAAATTTTATGCCTTGCGGCTATGGAATATGTATAAATTATAAAAATGTGGATACTATCTTACCTTAGGAGGTAATCTATGGAAAATAATTGGACTATAAATCAAACAAAGGAACTTTTCGCGCTCGTCAATAAGGCGTCGCTCGAACAAAAAGGGCTTAGGGCGGCTTTCGAAGAGATGTCCGCTCGCTGCGGCAGATCGGTAAACAGCGTTCGCAACTACTATTACAGCCAGCTTAAAATGTTCGAACTTATCCCCACACTCGCAAGTGACCTCGGCATAACCGTGGTCAAAAGCAGTCGCGAACAATTCGAACTGTTCAAAGAGGACGAGATCGACGACCTTATGCGCAAGATCCTTATCGGCAAGGCAAAGGGTACAAGCGTTCGCAGCACCATCGCCTCGATCGCAAGTTCGCCCAAGGAAGCGCTCAGACTGCAAAACAAATACCGCAGCATGGTCGCGCACCACAAAACCAAGGTCACGGAGATAATGAACGACCTGTCGAAAAACGGCATCGAATACTTTAACCCGTACACTAAAGAAGTGGGCAAAGGCAATAACAGCGGTCTGAATAAGCTTAACGAATATATAAGTAAACTCGACGATGCCGAAGTCGGCAGCTTTTTGAACCTACTTAAAAAGCTTATCTAATATATATTTTTGCAACTTTTTTGCTTGGATTGTCAAGTCAAGTGCAACGAAATATTAAAAAAGATTTCTTCAGGGGATGCCCAACCGAGACATTTACGTG
>CANRNV010000051.1 GCA_947632125.1 uncultured Clostridia bacterium | reverse complement strand
AACCGATATAGCCGTATTGGTTGTTGCCGCCGACGACGGCGTTATGCCGCAGACGATCGAGGCGATCAATCATGCCAAGGCTGCGGGCGTTCCCGTCATCGTGGCTATCAACAAGATAGATAAGCCCGGCGCCAATGTCGAAAAAATAAAGGAACAGCTTACCGAGTACGGACTTGTCACCGAGGAATGGGGCGGAGATACGATTATGGTACCCATATCCGCAAAGCAAGGCACGGGCATCGATAAGCTGCTCGAAATGATATTGTTTGTAGCCGAATACAACAATTACAGGGCAAATCCCTCCCGCAAGGCAAAAGGCTCGATTATCGAAGCCAAGCTTGACAAGGGCAAGGGACCCATTGCAAACGTTATCGTTCAAAACGGTACGCTCAAAGTGGGCGACTTTGTCGTGTCCGGCATGACTTTCGGCAGAATAAGGGCTATGACCGACGACAAGGGCAGGAGCATAAAGGAAGCGAGCCCTTCGACGCCCGTTTCGGTGCTCGGCTTTAATGACGTACCCTTTGCGGGCGACGGAATTTACGTTGTCGATGACGAAAAGACGGCAAGGCAGGTAATCGAGGAGCGTAACGCAAAGCTTAAAAACGAGCAGGCAAATCAAGGACAAAAAGTCACATTCGACGATATGATGAATAAGCTCAGCGAGGGTCAGCTTAAAGAGTTTAATCTTATTGTAAAAGCCGATGTGCAAGGTTCGGTCGAAGCGTTAAAAGCCTCGCTTCTCAAACTCGAGGGAGAGGACGTAAAGGTACGAGTTATTCACTCGGGCGTAGGCGCAATCAACAAATCGGACGTCATGCTCGCCGGCATTTCCAATGCGATAATCATAGGCTTCAACGTTCGTCCCGACAACGAGTCGAGGGCAATGGCGGAGCAGAGTGGTGTTGACGTAAGATTGTACCGCGTCATCTACGAGGCGATCGAGGATATGGAACGCACGATAAAAGGTCTTGCCGATCCCAAGTACACCGAGGTCGTTATCGGCAGAGTTCAAGTGCGCAACGTGTTCAAGATCACGGGCGTCGGCATGGTTGCGGGCAGCTATGTGCTCAGCGGGAAGGTTCAGCGCGGTGCAAAGGTGCGTATATTCAGGGACGGAAAATTGTTGCAGGAAGGAACGATCGAAACGCTCAAACGCTTCAAAGACGACGTCAAGGAAGTCGGCGTGGGCTACGAATGCGGAATTTCGATAGGCGGTTTTTCCGACGTGAGGGAAAACGACGAGTTCGAAGTATACGTGCTTGAACAAGTTAAGGCGTAATCAATATGAATTTTAGGGTAGAAAGGGTAAACAGCGAACTCCAAAAGAGCATTTCGGAAATAATCAGGAGGTTAAAAGACCCCCGTATTTCCTCGATGGTCAGTGTGTTGGAAGTGAGCACGAGCAAAGATTTGTCCTCGGCAAAGGTCTATGTAAGCTGCTACGGCGGCGACGAAAAGGAAACTCTTGCCGCATTGTCCTCGTGCGCCGGCTATATCAGGCGCGAACTGAGGAACGAATACAGGGAAATGCGCATAGTGCCCGAGTTGCGATTTATGCTTGATACGTCGATGCAATACGGCGAAAAAATCGACGCCATACTCGAAAATTTGAAAAATAAAGACAATTGATTTAGTAAGTAAAGCGGGGTAAAAGGAATGGAGCTTATCGATAACGTCTTGGAGGCGAACAAAATCCTCATCGTCGGACATATGCGTCCCGACGGAGATTGTTTGGGAGCGGGCTTGGCTCTTTATCGATTGGTAAAAAATTACGGTAAGGACGCCGACGTCGTTTACGATTCGGATCTGCCCGAGCACTATTCGTTTTTACCCGACTTCAACATCATCAACAAGCCGAAGATCCATGACGGCTATGACCTTTTGCTCATTGTCGATTGCGGCGACGAGCTGAGAATGGGCAAGTACAGTCGCTTTTTGAAAAAAGCAAAGAGCATCCAATTCGATCATCACATTACCAACAACGGCTTTGCGACCGTCAATTTTGTAAAACCCGAAAAATCGAGCACGTGCGAAATTCTTTCGGATATTCTTTTGCCGCTCGGAGTTGTTGATGAGCAAATCGCTTCCTACCTTTATATAGGCGTTTCGACGGACACGGGGCACTTTATGCATAACAACGTGACGCAAAACGTGTTTGACGTTGCGGCAAAGCTTATGTCTTGCGGAGCTAAGGCGTATGAGATCAACAACGCCCTCTATCGCAGCAACACGGTCAATAAAACGATGCTTATAGGCAGGGCAATTTCGTCCATGCGCTTTTTTTGCGACAATTCGATATGCATAATCTCCATTCGTCCGAGCGATCTGCTCGAAACGGGTTGCTCTATGGCGGATACCGAGGGGCTTATCGACTTTGCTATGGATATCGGCGCCGTAAAAATCGCCGTTTGCATGACCGAGCAGCTCAAAGGAAGATTTAAGATAAGCTTTAGAAGCAAGGGATTTAACGTGGCGGAGTGCGCGGCGTCGTTCGGCGGCGGAGGACACCTCCAAGCTGCGGGCTGCATCGCTTCGGGCGAGTACGAAGACGTATTTATGCGAGTGCTCAAATCCATTACGGACGGAATGAATAGATGACGGGAGTGATCAATCTCTATAAGCCGAAAGGCATTACAAGCTCGGACGCCGTGGTCAAGGTAAAGAGGATTTTGCACACCAAGGCGGTAGGGCACATGGGGACTTTGGACCCTCAGGGCGAGGGCGTGCTTATTTTGGGCGTGGGCAAGGCAACTCGCCTTTTTGATTATTACCTAACCAAGGATAAGGTCTACGAAGCCGACTTCACATTCGGGAGCGAAACAGACACGCTCGACGGAGATGGAAAAGTCGTTTTCGAGGGCGGAATTATCCCAACCGAAAGCGAGATCGTCGAGGCGATAGGTCGTTTTATCGGCGAGCAAATGCAGCTTCCGCCCGCTTACAGCGCAAAAAAGATGTGCGGACGCAAGGCGTACGAACTTGCTCGAAGCGGAGATAAAGTGGAGCTCAAACCTTGCAAGGTCACCGTCTATTCGTTTGAACTTGTCGATTATACTTCGGCGACGGCAAAAGTGCGAATACATTGCTCGAGCGGCACGTATATCCGCTCGCTTTGCCGCGACGTCGCTCACTATCTTAATACATACGCAACCATGACGGCGATAAAGCGAGTGAGATGCGGGACATTCGAAGCGGAAAATTCCGTTATGCTCGATGACCTTACGGCGAATGACGTCATTCCCGTGTACGACGCTCTCGGCGAAATGCGTCGAGTGGATATTCCCGACGATTTTTACAAGCAACTTTGCAACGGCGTAAAAGTCCCGAGCGAGGAAAACGGGCGGTTCTTGCTCTTTTGTAAGGGCGAATTTTTCGGGATAGGCTCGGGCGAGGGCGGATATGTCGGCGTCGCCGTCTATATGAGGGAAGAATGAACAAGCTTTCTCTTTGCCTCGGCTACTTCGACAGCGTGCATATCGGTCATAAAAAGCTTATCGGTCTAAGCGCAAATTACGCCGCCGCCCATAATATGACAAGCGCGGTCTACACTTTCAGCGAGGACAAAACGGGTCTGTTTAACAGCCTATATTCCTACGAAAATCGCTGTTTTTTGCTTAAAAATGCGGGCGCGTCCCTGATTATGTCTGACATATTCAGCGAAGAGCTTATGAAAATGTCGGGCGAAGCCTTTTTGGACAAAATTATGTCGCAATGTGATGTCGGCGCATTTTTCTGCGGATATGATTACACTTTCGGATATAAGGCAAGTTGCAACGCCGAATTTTTATCGGATTATGCCAAGCGTAAAAATGTGCCGTGCTTTATTATGCCCAAACTCGTATGTGACGGAGAAAAGGTTTCCACGACGCTCATCAAGAGTTTGCTTGCCGGCGGCGAAATCGAAAAAGCGAACAAATTGCTCGGAACGCCGTTTTTTATGACCGGTAAAGTCGTACACGGCAGAGGCGTAGGGCACAACTTCGGATATCCGACCGCAAACCTTTTGTATAACGGCTTTTTGCCTAAGGACGGAGTTTACAAAACCCTTGTCGAAGTTGACGGAAAGGAGTATATTGCCGTCACTAACGTGGGGGATAAGCCGACGTTCGACATACGATCGGTATCGATAGAAAGTATGCTTGTCGATTTCAGCGGCGACCTTTACGACAAGCAAATAGCGATCGAATTCATAAGATATCTTCGCCCCATATATAGGTTCAACAGCGGCGAAGAGCTCAATAAGCAAATACAAAAGGACGCATTGGAGGCATTATGTTAAGGATAGGACCGTCGGGCAATTCACAGTCATTTTACGACGAGGGACATTCGCACACCTACGAGGAAGCGGCTTGGCTTTACGCCAAGGGGCTGAATGCCTTTGAATATTCGTTCGGTCGGGGTGTAAATATGACCGATGCAACTGCGGCAAAGATCAAAGATGAGTTTGCCAAATACGATATCGCAATAAGCGCGCACGCTCCGTACTACACCAACTTTTCCAATCCCGCTCCCGAAATGATCGAAAAGTCAATATCATACATTGCTTCGACGATCGCCGCCGTCAAGAAAATGGGCGGGGAGCGAGTGGTTTTTCATCCCGCGTCTTGCGGTAAGAGCAAACGCGATGAGGCGGTCGCTTTGGCAAAGAAGAATATAGCCGCTATGATGAAGCAGCTTGACGGTGACTTTTTGTTGGCTGCCGAAACGATGGGTAAAAAAGCTCAAATAGGAACGGTGGAAGAGATAATCGACTTTTGTACTCTCGATGACAGATTAATTCCTTGTTTTGACTTCGGTCATATCAATTCGTACCTTGGCGGCGGACTGAAAGGCAAGGAGGATTACAGTCGCATTATCGATATGTGCAACGACAGGTTGGGCGAGTATAAAACCAAAAATATGCACATCCACTTTTCCAAGATTATGTATGGAGCGGCGGGCGAAATCAAGCATCTGACCTTTGCCGACGACAAGTTCGGACCCGAGTATATGCCGCTTGCCGAACTTATCGACGAAAGGTGCCTTACGCCCTACATAGTGTGTGAATCCAACGGAACAATGGCAGAAGACGCATTATTTATGAAAAACTGCCATAAAAATCCTTGATTTTTATTACTTTCTATGATATAATACAAGGAGAAATGTTTGCTTGCAAGGACATTCTTGCGACGGCGAGCAAAAAGCATTTTGCGAAGCAAAAAAGGGCAAAGCCTAACAAAAATTTATTTTTGTGATTTTCTATGTCTTAATCAAGCAGATATATTAGTGAGGAAGAGAGTTTAATGTTTGGCAATAATATTGATACCTTGCTGGTTCTATCCGAGGTAAATCGGTTTTACTTTTCCAAAGTCGAAACCTCGTTCGGCTGTGTGATCTTACATGAGGACAAAAAGATCTTTTTGACTGATTTCCGCTATTACGGCTCCGTCAGCAAAGAACTCACCGATTGGGAGGTCATCATGACAACGGGCGACAACTTTTACGAGGATATATTCGGTGTGCTTACCGAACTCAATGCCGAGTGTGTGGGCTTTGAAGATCAGGCTCTTTCAGTCGACGTCTTTACAAAGCTTCGCAGCATTTGCAGCGCTTTCCACTTCGAACCGGCGTCTGCCTACATAGCGACAAAAAGGGCGATAAAGACGGAGGAGGAGATCCAAAAGCTTGCCGCCGCGCAAACCGTTGCGCAAAAGGCGCTGGGTAAGGTAGTGCCCATAATCAAGCCCGGAATTACCGAGCGAGAGGTTGCGGCAAATCTCGTGTACGAGATGCAAATGTTGGGCGCCGAGGACGCTTCGTTTGAAACGATAGTTGCTTTCGGTGAGGGGAGCGCCGTCCCGCACCACAGGACGGGCAAACGTAAGCTTGAAAAAAACGACATCGTGCTTATCGATATGGGCGCAAAGCTTGAGGGATATTGCTCGGACATGACGAGGACGTTTTGTGTGGGCACCCCCAAAGACGAACTTATGAACATTCACAAAATCGTGCTCGAAGCGCAAGAATATGCCCTTGCAAACATCAAGGCGGGCATTACGGGGCACGAAGCGGACTCCTATGCGAGGGAATTTATCATCTCGCACGGATACGGCAAGGAATTCGGGCACTCGTTGGGACATGGCGTGGGACTTGAAATTCACGAATTTCCTCGACTTAAACAGGGATCGGACATCGTGCTCGAGCCCAACATGGTAGTTACGATCGAACCGGGCATATATGTTGAGGGGCTCGGCGGCGTGAGAATAGAGGACTTTGTCGTCGTCAAAGAAAACGGACTATTTAACTTAACCAATTTTGATAAAAATATAAATCTCTAAGGAGGAGTTTTATGATAGAAGCAGGCGATTTCAGAAAAGGCGTTACCTTGGAAATAGATGGTAAGGTTTATGTTATTGTGGATTTCCAGCACGTAAAGCCGGGAAAAGGCGCGGCGTTTGTAAGAGCAAAAATCAAAAACGTCGTTACGGGTCAAGTTCTCGAACAGACCTTTAACCCGTCGGACAAGTATCCTCTCGCTCACATCGAGCGCAAGGAAATGCAGTATTCTTACAATGACGGCGACCTTTATTACTTTATGGACATGGAGTCTTTCGAACTTGTTCCCCTTAACTACGACGTTTGTGCCGAAGCATTGAAGTACATTAAGGAAGAAATGATGGCATCGGTGCAATTCTACAAGGGTAATGCGTTCAGCGTCGAGGCTCCCAACTTTGTAGAACTTGTCGTTGCCGAAACGGAACCGGGTATTCAGGGCGATACGTCTAAGGCAGGAAACAAGCCCGCCAAACTCGAAACGGGCACGAACATTCAAGTTCCGCTTTTCATTAACCAAGGTGAGAAGATAAGAGTTGACACTCGCACGGGAACATACATGGAACGCGTAAAGTAAATTTTGTTTGGTTTTTCAAAATGCGGCGCTTTTACGGCGTCGCTTTTTTTGCTTAATAAAGCACAAATAAAACTCACTTCCCCTGATTATGCGTGACATAATCAGGGGATTTCGGCGTAAAAGTAATTATAATTCGGTGTTTTTGTCGATTGTCTTTTTTTCTTCTAATCGAAGAGATTTCCCACAAAGGTCAATTTAACAAATCATGCTAATAAAAGTCGAAAAACAAAGCGGCGTTAAGCAGACAAATCAAGCGTTCTCAACGGGTATTTTTTTCAGCGGCGATGATTTTACTTGACGCTTTTTGCCGTAAGTTATATACTTTAACTATGGATTTTCAGCTTGTAAGCAAGTTTAAGCCGACAGGTGATCAGCCCAAAGCAATCAAGACGCTCACCGAGGGCATAGAAAACGGGATAAAGGACCAAGTTTTGCTTGGCGTTACTGGTAGCGGCAAGACCTTTACCATGGCTAACGTCATTCAAAATATCAACCGTCCCGCCCTTGTGCTTGCTCACAACAAAACGCTCGCAGCCCAACTCTGCAACGAGTTCAGGGAGTTTTTCCCCAATAACAGAGTTGAATTTTTCGTATCGTATTACGACTATTACCAGCCCGAGGCGTACATCGTTTCCTCGGACACATATATCGAAAAGGACCTCGCCATCAATGATGAGATCGATAAGCTTCGTCACTCGGCGACCTGTTCGCTCTACGAGCGACGCGACACCATAGTCGTAAGCAGCGTTTCTTGCATATACGGGCTGGGCGCGCCGGCGGACTATTATCGAATGAGCATTTCGCTCCGTCCCGGAATGGAAATGTCTCGAGAGCAGCTTATTCGACGTCTTGTCGAGATAAACTATAAGCGCAATGACATAGAGTTTGCCCGTACCAACTTTCGGGTCAAGGGCGACGTCGTGGACATATTCGTGGCGTCATCGAGCGAGATCGCCGTACGTGTCGAGTTTTTCGGCGACGAAATAGACGGTATCTACGAGTTTGAGGCGGTCAGCGGACACGTCGTTTCCAAGCTTAAACACGTCGCGATATTCCCCGCAAGCCATTACGCCGTCGAGCAGGAGCGAATGGAAAGGGCGACGACGGAAATAAAAAAGGATCTGGATAAACGCCTCGAGTTTTTCCGCAGTTGCGGCAAGCTTCTCGAAGCGGAAAGATTAAACCAGCGCGTCACTTATGATATAGAGATGATGCGAGAGATAGGCTATTGCAGCGGCATCGAAAACTATTCCCGCTACTTCGACGGGCGCAAGGAGGGGGAGCCGCCGTTTACGTTGCTCGACTACTTCCCCAAGGACTTCGTGCTCTTTATCGACGAAAGCCATATGACGCTTCCGCAGGTGAGGGCGATGTACCACGGCGATCTCGCTCGCAAAACAAGCCTCGTCGACTACGGATTTCGACTGCCCGCCGCTTTCGACAATCGTCCGCTCAATTTCGCCGAATTTAACGATCGAATAGGTCAAACCATATACGTATCGGCAACCCCCGCTCCGTATGAACTCAAAAAGGCGAACGGAGCCATCGCCGAGCAACTCATTCGACCCACGGGGCTTATGGACCCGCCCATCGAGGTGCGAAAAATCGAGGGGGAGATCGACGACCTGCTTACAGAAATCAAGGCGACGACGGCAAAGGGCGGCAGAACGCTCGTTACGACCCTTACCAAGCGAATGTCCGAAAGCTTGACGAACTTTTTGTCCGAAAACGGCATTAAGGTAAAGTACCTCCACTCGGATATCGACACCATGGAGCGAATAGAGATCGTAAACGGACTGCGTCGGGGCGACTTCGACGTCGTCGTGGGCATCAACCTGCTTCGTGAGGGGCTCGATATTCCCGAAGTCATGCTCGTCGCCATTCTCGACGCCGACAAAGAGGGCTTTTTGCGTAGTTCGTCCGCGCTCATTCAAACGGTGGGACGCGCCGCCCGAAACTCCGACAGCAGGGTCATACTTTACGCCGACGTGATCACGGGCTCGATGAAAACGGCAATGGACGAAACCGCCCGTCGCCGCAAAATTCAGGGTGATTACAACGCCGAGCATGGCATAACTCCCAAGACCATAGTCAAGGAGATACAAAATTCGCTCGAAATAACATCCAAGGTGACCAAGGTCGATTACGACGACATACCCGACCAAATAGACAAGTTAAAGGCGCTCATGGCGGCAGCGAGCAACAGACTCGACTTTGAAACGGCTATCAAATTGAGGGACAATATTGCCGAACTCAAATCGCTTATGAGCAAGATAAAGAAGGGAAAGAAAAATGGATAACATAGTTATAAAAGGAGCAAAGGAAAACAACCTCAAAAATTTAAGTATGGTGCTGCCGCGCGAAAAGCTGATAGTCTTTACGGGACTGTCGGGCAGCGGCAAAACCAGCCTTGCTTTCGATACGATCTTTGCCGAGGGTCAACGCCGATACGTCGAATCGCTCTCCTCGTACGCACGACTTTTCCTCGGACAAATGAACAAGCCCGACGTCGAGAGCATAGAGGGGCTTTCGCCCGCCATTTCCATCGATCAAAAGACGACGAGCCGAAACCCTCGCTCCACCGTGGGCACGGTCACCGAAATTTACGATTATCTAAGGCTGCTCTTTGCCCGAGTGGGCGTCGTTCATTGTCCGAACTGCAACAAGGAGATTACGAGCATCTCGATAGATCAGATCCTCGACAAGGTGCTTTCTTACCCCGAGGGCACCAGAATAATGATAAACGCTCCCGTCGTTCGGGGCAGAAAGGGCGAGTACAAGTCCATGTTCGAGGAGTTCGCAAAGAGCGGCTATGTACGTGTAAACGTGGACGGCAAGGTGTATTCCCTCGATGAGGAAATCATACTCGACAAGCAAATAAAGCACAACATAAGCGTGGTGGTGGACAGATTGGTCGTAAAGGACGGTATCCGCACCCGTCTGAGTGACAGCGTCGAAACGGCGCTGACTCTTGCCGACGGACTTGTCGTCGTAAGCCGAGAGGACGGAGAGGAGATGTTCTCCACGAAATACGCTTGCCCCGATTGCGGTATCGCCATCGCCGAGGTCGAACCTCGACTTTTTTCGTTCAACAGCCCGTTCGGAGCGTGTCCCGATTGCACGGGGCTCGGTTTTATCGAGAAGATCGATCCCGAACTCATCTACGGTGACGGAAGCAAGACGCTGAGGGAGGGCGCGCTCACCATTTCGGGCTGGAACTTCGACAGCAGTCACGCCGAAATGTACTTCAAGGCTCTGTCCGAGCGATACGGCTTTTCGCTCGACGTGCCGTTCAGGGATTTGCCCGAAAACATCAAGCATATGCTCCTATATGGGAATGGGGGCGAAAAACTCAACCTCGAATACAATATGTACAACTTTTCGGGCAGCTACGTCGCCTCGTACGAGGGCATTGTCAACAACCTCGAACGCAGGTATCGCGAAACGTCGAGCGAGTACGTCAAAAGCGACATTTATCGCTTTATGCGCACCACTCCGTGCGAGAAGTGCGGCGGTTTGAGGCTGAGAAAGGAGGCTCTCTCGGTTTACGTTGGCGGCAAGAACATCGCCGAGGTGTGCGCTATGTCCATCAAAGATCTCGACATTTTCCTCGGCGGCCTCGACTTGTCCAAACAAAAGCAACTGATAGCAACCGTCATACTCAAAGAGATCAAGGCGCGCTTGCACTTTTTGATCGACGTCGGACTTGGCTATCTCACGCTGTCGAGGAGCGCGGCGACCCTTTCGGGCGGCGAGGCGCAACGAATAAGGCTCGCTACGCAGATAGGCTCGGGGCTGACGGGTGTGCTTTACATTCTCGACGAGCCGAGCATAGGTTTGCACCAACGCGACAACCAAAAGCTTATCAATACTCTTATAAAACTAAGGGACCTCGGCAACACCCTTATAGTTGTAGAGCACGACGAGGAAACCATTCGCAGTGCCGATTACATTTTGGACATAGGACCGGGAGCGGGCGTTCACGGCGGTTCCATAGTGGCTCAGGGTACGCTTGACGACATTTTAAGTTGCAAAGACTCGATCACCGGCGCATATTTAAGAGGAGACAAAAAGATCGCCGTTCCCGCCGTGCGCCGCACGCCCAAAGGCTACGTCACAATAATGAACGCCTCGCAAAACAACCTCAAAAATATCGACGTCGCCATTCCGCTCGGAGTTCTTACGGCGGTCACGGGAGTGTCGGGCAGCGGCAAAAGCACGCTCATTAACCAAACGCTCAGCCCCGCCGTCAGCAACAAGCTTATGGGCACAAGACTGCCCGTCGGCAAGCACGATAAGATCGAGGGGCTCGATGCGCTCGACAAGATCATCGTCATCGACCAAAGTCCGATAGGCAGGACGCCGAGAAGCAATCCCGCCACATATACGGGAATGTTCGGCTTTATACGGGAACTTTTCGCCAAGACGCAGGATGCCATGCAGCGAGGGTTTAAGTCCGGTCGGTTCAGCTTCAATGTCAAGGGCGGCAGATGCGAGAATTGCAGCGGCGACGGCATCATCAAGATAGAAATGAACTTTCTGCCCGATGTCTATGTCGAATGTGAGGTGTGCAAGGGCAAACGCTACAACAAGGAAACCCTCGAAGTCCGTTACAAGGACAAAAACATTGCCGACGTTCTCGATATGACGGTTGAGGAGGCTATGAGTTTCTTCGAGAACATTCCCTCGATTTACAACAAGGTCCGCATGCTCTACGAGGTCGGGCTGGGCTATATCAAACTCGGTCAACCCGCCACAACCCTTTCGGGTGGCGAGGCTCAAAGGGTGAAGCTTGCCACCGAACTCAGCAAGCGGGCGACGGGCAAAACGCTCTACGTCCTTGACGAGCCGACCACCGGACTGCATATCGCCGACGTGGACAAACTCATCCAAATTCTCAAAAGGCTTGTCGATATGGGCAACACCGTCGTCGTCATCGAGCATAATCTCGACGTTATCAAGGTTGCCGACTATATTATCGACCTCGGACCCGAGGGCGGCGACGAGGGCGGAGAGGTCGTTGCCGTCGGTACTCCCGAAGATGTCGCCCGCAACGAAAACAGCTTTACCGGCAAATTTCTTAAAGGCGTTTTGCAATGATAAATTATTCCGCCCTTGATGATTGTATTTTAATGTCCTTTTTTGTGTTAATTGGCGAAGTGGTACAAATAAATACAAAAAAATATCAAAAAAAGTTAAAAAAGTACTTTTAAGGGGATAAAAACAGTTGACAAAGGGAAAGGAATGTGGTAAATTGTATAGGCTGTCCGCCAAGAGGACGGCAA
>CANRNV010000050.1 GCA_947632125.1 uncultured Clostridia bacterium | reverse complement strand
ACGGGTGCTACGGGTGAAGCAGGTCCCGTCGGTCCCACGGGTGCTACGGGTGAAGCAGGTCCCGTCGGTCCCACGGGTGCTACGGGTGAAGCAGGTCCCGTCGGTCCCACGGGCGCTACGGGCGAAACAGGTCCCGTCGGTCCCACAGGTGCAACGGGCGCTGCCGGTCCCACGGGTGCTACGGGTGAAGCAGGTCCCGTCGGTCCCACAGGTCCGACCGGTGAAACGGGTCCCGTCGGTCCCACAGGTCCGACCGGCGAAACAGGTCCCGTCGGTGCCGCCGGCGCAGTCGGTCCCACGGGTCCCACGGGAAGCGTAGGAAGCTTTGCGGACTTTTACGCCCTCATGCCGCCCGACAACGCGGGAACGGTAGCTACGGGCGCGGACGTGGAGTTTCCGAGTACCGGAGCAAGTTCGGGAACGATCACAAGGGCGTCGGCAAGTTCGTTCACATTAGCCGAGCCGGGAACCTATCTTGTGATGTTCACGGTGGGAGTTGACGAGCCGGGGCAACTTGTGCTCACTCTCAACGGCGACGACTTGCCCAACACCGTTTTCGGCAGAACGACGGGCACATCTGCGATCAACGGCACCGCGATAATAACGACCACGGAGGAAAACTCGGTATTGACGGTGCGCAATCCCGCCGATAACGCCGCCGCGCTTACGATCACTACCAACGCGGGCGGTACGGAGCCGGTATCTGCTCACCTGATAATTTTGCAACTGACCGAAGCAACAGCAACTTAAACGGTAGATCACTCATCAAAAAATGGCGCAGGATAATTCTTGCGTCATTTTTTACATAAACATAATTCCAAGTGAAACGGTGTATAGAGAGATCGCACTTCTCACCCATAAAATCGCCCAAGCGAAACGGCGTATATAAAGAACAATCACGCACGCCCGCCCATAGAAGTTTTTGCTCTGCTTTTTACAAAAAGCAGACAGGAGAGCCTAAAATGAAGTTTATACCACTGTAAACGGCATAGGCGACTTGTTGTTGATAATCAGCCGAAATCAAATTCTTTTCGTCGGTGGGATTGCTCATAAACCCGCACTCGATCAGCAGCGACGGATACGGCGAGCATTGGATAATGTAATAGTCGCCCTTAGCCTGCACCCTATTGCAGTTAAGCGTGCGGTTTAGCACCTTTTGCATAACGGCTGCCTCTTGGTAAAAGCTTCCGTTTGGCGGATAAAAGACTTGGGCACCGCTGACATAGGCGGACGGATAGTAATTTTGGTGAATACTTACGACCAGATCGGGCTTTGCCTCCAAAATTATCTCCTTGCGCTTTTTCATATCGGCAGACTTTTTGTTTGCGGACACAAGTCCGTAAAGTCCGACGTCGGAGCTTCTCGTCATAACGGCTTGATAGCCCCCATCCTCGAGCAGCGTTTTAAGCCGCTTGGCTATGGCAAGATTGACTTCGCTCTCCTTTACTCCCGTTGTCGAGCCCACAACACCTCCGTCCTCGCCGCCGTGCCCCGCATCGATAACCACGATCTTGCCGTAACCCAAGGTGTGCCTCGACTTAAAACTTGCCGCAGTTGCAATCCCCGCAACAATGACACATATCGACAAAACAATAAGCAAAATCCTGTACTTGATCGTAAAAAACATAATTCACCTCTCCACAATTGTGGATAAGTCTGTGGATAACTCAGTGCACCGAGAACATAAGAGCCGTTCCGTCCACCCAACTGTTCACCCACGAAGTGAGCGGATAGGCGGTGTGCTTTTCGAACGCGCCGACAAGGTCCGCCTTGGTCGCAACGCCGTACTTGTTGGTGTCAAAGTAGGTTTTAAGCCCCTTAAAAAAGGCATCGTCACCTATAAGCGAACGCAAGCAGTCGAAGAGAAGTTGACCTTTGACATAAGTCATGTAGGTGTACTCCATATTGGTAGCGTAGTCGCCCACACACTTATCCATCTTGGTAATGCTCTTGCCGTTATCCTTGTACAACTCACAGTAAAGCATATATGTAGTGAGCGAATCGGCTATGCGATCGTCCTTTGTCACGTTGAAAGACGGATTTTTTTCATAGAATATCGTGGTGGAATACTCGGCAAGTCCCTCGTCGAGCCACGCCTCGTTGACCTGATCGTTGCCCACAAGCGAATACCACCATTGATGAGCGAGTTCGTGCGCAACCACTTCCTTTATCATCTCGTCGTTAAGGGCGTCGCTTATATAGACAAGCCCGGGATACTCCATTCCGCCGCTCAAAAAGGCGGTCTTGACCACGGCGAGCGTCGAAAACGGATATTCACCGAAAAGTTCGTTGTACGTCCTAAGCGCCATAGCCGCTACTTCGGTATAGTCGTCGTTCCCCTCCGAATACCAAGTGATTTGCGTCTTGCCCTCGGTGACGGTCTTGGTGTTGAACTTGCCGAGCACAATGGCAAAGTCCCTCACCCTTTCTGCCGAAGCTTCGAGCAAGCCGCCCGTGCCCTCTCCGCCCGTAGACGCTGCGGTAAGCTCGGTAGGATAGCTTAACTTTACCTTGTAGTTTGCCACCTTGCTGTCGAACGGGTCGCCGTTGGAATAGTACGGGTGCTTCACCCACGCCCCCTCGCGGAACGAACAAAGCACGGGATACCAATTGCCGAGATTGTACTTGCCGTTGAAGTAACCAAGACGATGCTTTACCTCGGCAAGTTCGAGCGTAAATTTGAGCGTGATCTTCACTCTGTCGCTCGGCATGAGCGGGTCGATTTTCACCGTCAAAACATCGCAACCGTCGTCGACCGAAAAGTCCAACGCTTTGTCCCCCTTTGTAACCTCGCTTACAGTCATTTTTCCGTAACTGAGCCCGTTGGGATACGCCGACGAGATGTCGACGGTGGAGATGGGCGAACACTGCGCTCCCTGTCGGTACGAATTTCCGTATAGATGAAAACACAACTCGCTCAACTCGCTTTGAGTGTCGTTTACAAAGTCCACCGTCATCACGGCAGACACGGTATTGCCGCTCAGCGACGCGTCGATATCATACTCGGTCAGCCTGTCGCTTTTGCCCGAGCAAGCAACAAAGGTCACGGTGGCAAGCACCGCCATTACTACACATAAGAAAACTTTTTTCATAATCGGCTCCTTTATAAGTCGCTTATTTATATGCATTTTAAGTCGTCGTTATGCCTTTTACGTAAGGACACGTTTAAGCTTTCCTTTAAGAGCGAACAGTTGAAGCGAGTTTCCCTCCCCCCCCCTCACTATGCGTAAAAAATTTTTTATGAAAAATGCCTTTATAACACTTGACAGAAATCCTAAATCGAATTATAATTAAAATACGAATTAGGATTATTGAGGTAACTTTATGGACGAACGCATCTTTTTTTACAGGCTCGGAAAACTCGTGTATCAAATCGACGGCGTATACGAGGAGTATGGAAAGAACTGCAAAATCGGCTCTCCCAATCTTCTTTGGATCCTCTACGCCCTAAACGACGGCGAGCGGCACAGCCAAAAGCAGATCTGCGACGATTGGGATATACCGAGGAGCACGGCAAACACTATCATCAAAGATTTGGAGAGCAAGAACTATATTTCCCTCTCGCAGATCAAGGGAGAGCGACGGGAACTGCTCGTGTCCCTCACTCCAAGCGGCAAGGAGTATGCGGACGGGATTTTATCCGATCTCTATCAAAGAGAAAAGGTGATTTACTCCGAGATCGAGGCTCCCGAAAAACTTCTTGTTTCGTTGCTGGATTTGGCAACGAAAATGCGGAAAATCGCCGAAAAATAAACGCCGAGGCGCAACCCAATCGGAGCCTTAATCAATAAAAGGAGTTATGCTATGAAAAAGAATATCGGCAATAAGTTTGCGTTTTATCCTACGCCCGTTATAGTCGTAGGCGCACTCGTAGACGGCAAACCCGATTTTACATTGGTCGCACATATCGGCATAGTAACCCACGACGCGGCTACTGTCAGTCTTAACAAATCACACTATATCAATCGCGGCATCAAACAAAACAAAGTTCTCTCTGTGAACGTTGTCGACGAAAGCTGGCTGAGTAAAGCGGCAAAAGCGGGCGGCGTATCGGGGAGAAACGCCGACAAGTCATCGCTTTTCGGCTACACACTCGGCAAAATGAACGCGCCGATCATAGACGAGGCGAAACTGTCTATGGAGTGCGTTGTCGAGGACATATACGAAATGGGCGCGTTTGAAAATTTTATTGTGAAAGTTGTAAAAACCTTTGCCGAGGAAAGTATTTTGACGAATGACATACCGGACTATCGAAAATTCAAGCCCGTATTATTCGAAATGCCGAACTATACATTTTTGAAAACGGGCGATTCTCTCGGCGAGTGCAAATCGTTTATCAAAAAATAATCTTAGGTGGAAATATGGCGTTTACTATCAATATCTACTACACGGGAAAGGACGACAATGCAAGGAAGTTTGCGGAAGAGATGATGGCACGCGGACTTACGGATAGGATCCGCGCCGAAAAAGGCAATCTCCGCTATGACTATTTTCTTCCCTTGGACGATCCCGAAACTATCTTGCTTATCGACGCTTGGGAAAGCGAGGAAGCCCTCGACTTCCACCATAAAAGCCCTATGATGAAAGAGATCGCTTCTCTTCGCGAGAAATATCACCTCAAAATGCGGGTGCAAAAATTCCGCGAGGAAGATCGGAAAGCGGAAAATGCGAAGAACTTGCTTTAACCTCGATTTGACGTTTACCCGCGACCGAAAAATGAAATGAAAAAAATCAAATGTATATATAAAGGAGTAAGCTTATGAATAAAAAAATTTTATTGGTTTTATCTGCTCTTGCGCTGTGTTTTTGTTTTATTCTTTCCGCTTGTTCCCCTATCGGAAACAATAACAACAACCAAAGCGATCATGAAAATTCGGACGATGATACATATTTTACCGTGACGTTCGACAGTCAAGGCGGGAGCGCGGTGGAAAGTCAAAGCGTTCTTGCGGGCAATCCCGTCACCGCACCCAAGTCGCCAACGCGGGAAAACTTCGACTTTGACGGTTGGTTCCGTTCGGCGGACGAAGATGCGGCAATGTGGAACTTTTCGACCGACCGCGTAAACGACAATATCACGCTTTACGCCCATTGGTCAAGGCAAAATGAGGAGCCGCCCGTCCAAAACGAAACCGAAACGCTTATTTACGAGCCCAACGAGGCGGGAACGGGACTTATCGTCAAGGGCGACAGCGGTCAAGCGGCGAACATCGTCATACCCGCCGAGCACGACAACTTGCCGGTAGTAGCGATTGACGACAGTGCGTTCGCCCATTCGCGACACACTTCCGACATTCTCTCCGTGACCATTCCCGACAGCGTGACCGAAATCGGCAAAAACGCTTTTTACTCGCAACAAGCTATCGAAACGGTGAATATCGGATCGGACAGCAAGCTTGAAAAGATCGGCAACAACGCTTTTTCGGGCAACTATTCGCTTAAATCCATCTATTTGCCCGCATCACTTAACGTCCTCGGCGACAGCGTTTTCAATAACTGCGGCGGCTTGAACACCATTACGGTCGCAGAGGAAAATACAAGCTTTTCGGGCGCGGGGAATTGCCTTATCGACCTAAAAACAAGCACGCTCATTCGCGGAAGCAATAACAGCGTCATTCCCGACAGCGTGACAAAAATCGGCGAAGCGGCGTTCCGCAGAGCGACGCTTGACACCCTAACCATTCCAAGGTCGGTCACTTACATCGAAAAGTACGCGATCTCCGACAGCGCAATCAAGAAGATAATTTACGAGGGCAATGCCGAAGAATGGGCTGCGCTCATGGCGGCGTCATCGAAATATTGGCGCAACGAGGACGTGGAGGTCGTCTACTCGGACACGACGGAATCGACGCTTATCCTCGTCGCCTACTTCTCGGCAACGGGCAACACCGAAAATGTGGCAAATTCGATCACCGCTTTCGTGGAGGGAACGCTCTATGAAATCGAGCCTCAAATCCCCTACTCCAAAGAGGATCTCAATTACAGCGACAAAAGCACGCGAGCAACGAGGGAACAGAACGATCCCGATGCCCGTCCAGAGATAGCCGATAGAGTCGAAAATATGGATGAGTACGACATTATCTTTTTGGGCTATCCCATTTGGTGGGGAAGCGCACCGAAAATCATTTATACATTCCTCGAAAGTTACGATTTTTCGGGCAAGACCATTATTCCTTTTTGCACGTCGGGAAGCAGCGGGATAGGCAACAGCGCAAATAGCCTGCATTCACTTACAGAGGGTGCTAATTGGCTCGGCGGCGGCAGCTTTTACGCTTCGACGACGCAAAGCGCCATTAGATCTTGGCTGGACGGCTTAGAGTATTGATCCATTATTTTAAGGAAAGCAAGTCGATAAATCGAGCGACGTTATACGCAAAAAATTCCCGCAGAAATCAATTCTGCGGGAATTTTTATTTTCTTGTCAATGGCTGTCGGTTTTTTTAATTGCCTATTATGACCTTTGCCATGCTCCGTAGTATATCTTGTAGTATCTCCATTCGGTGCTCGTAACCGGTACGCTTCGTCCGATGACGCCGTTCATAAACCAGCGGTAATTCGTTTCGGTGAACACGATCGTCGTGAGCGCGTCGCAATCGACGAAAGCGCCCTCGCCGACAAACAACAGTTCCTTGCTGAGCGTTATGCCCGTAAGCTGCTTGCATCCAAGGAATGCGTCGTTTGCAATGGCGATAGTGCCGTCCTTGACGGTGTAGCTGCCTGTAATGGTGTCCTTTGCCTCGATGAGGTAATTGCCTACATACAACACGACGCCATTATCCCAATTGGAACCATTCAAATAGTAGCCGCTGCCGACGAACGCATCCTTTCCTATATAGCTTATTTTTGCATCGCCATTTACCGTGATCGTCGTCAAATCGGTGCAGTTTTCGAAAGCTTCCTCACCGATAAAGGTAAGCGACGCCGGAAGAGATACGCTCTTGATCGTCGTTCCTCGGAAAGTACCGGCGGGTATGCGCGTTACGCCCTCGGGGATAACGATATCGTCGCTTGCCAGCTCTATGTGGAACGTGGGATTTCCGTAATGGAGCGGCGACGAGTAGTCGCTGAGGAAGTTAATGGACAGCCATTCGTTAAAGCTGCCGAGGTAATCCACTTCCGTTATTCCCGTACAATCGCGGAATGCATCCTTGTCGACTGTTTTGAGGGACGCGGGAAGCGTTACCTTACCGAGCGTGGTGCAACCGACAAATGCCTCTGCCGAAATGCTGACCGTTCCGTCTTTTACCACCACTTCGGTGTTGGACATCGTTCCATCCGCCTGCTCCGTTTGTCTTACCTTGATGAGGTGCTTGCCTATGTAGAGTATGTCGTCCGTCCAATGCTCGCCGTTGTTGACATAACCGGTATTGAGGAAAGCGCTCTTGCCTATATCTTCCAATTGATCTCCGATGTCGATTTTCGTAAGCGACGTGCAGTTGATGAACGCGTAGTCACCCACCCTCAAAATCGATTTGGGCGGAATGAAGCTTGTCAAAGCGCCGCAGTATGCAAACGCATAGCTTTCGATATCGGTTAGATTTTTACCCTCGCCGTCGACGGTGACGTTTCTCAACTTGGAGCAGTAATAGAACGCCATTGAGCATATTTTTTGCAACGTTGAGGGCAGAACCACCTCTTCCACCGCCTTGTTGTTCATAAAAGCGTCATCTCTTATTTCCGTAACGGTGTATTCGGTGGGTAAGTAGTCGCCATTTCCGTCTACTTCCCTGTACTTTTCACGGATAATTATCTTTTTGGCGTTGGAAACCTTGTTATCACCGATGACATAGCAATGTACGCCCTCGATTTTGTAAGTAAGTCCGTCCACGCCACATACCGAGCACAAGTTGGATTGACTCCAATCATGCGACTGCGAATCCTGCAAGCCGCACTGTTGGCAAGTGGCGATATGAGTGTTTTCGTCAAAGTGGGTCACCAACCACTTATGCTTTGTTATCTCTCCGGATACCTTACGCGTTTCCATATTACACCACTTGCATTGCTCCACGATTTCTCCGAGTTGCTCGCAATTGGCTTCGGTTTGAGAAATAACTTCCATCTCGTGCTCTTCGTGCTCTTCCTCACCGCAGTTAAGACACTGTCGATAGTGTCCGTCAGAGGTCTGCGACCACAGCGTCCACTTGTGACCGACCGAAGCGTCGCCCTCCTTTGAGTGGCTGTGCATGCATACTCGGCACGCCGAGGTAACGCTGCCTGCCGCCTCGCAGGTTGGCAGTTGCGTGGTGGATTGAATGTCGCAGCTTTCCACTTTCTCTTCGTCGCAGCCGTCCCTCATACATACATACTTATGTTGGGGCTCGTCGACCGTGCCGCAAAACTCCGCATTTGACCATAAGTGCCCCAACGGCTGTTCCGCATAGGGAATTACACGTCCAATTTCGCACACGGCGCAGATGTAATGAGCCTCACGCGGCTTGGTGCAGGTCGCTTGAACGGTGGTAACGTTGGGAGTGCAATCCTCGTATTCGCCGACATAATCACATTCGGTGCAATAAGCTTGGTGTTCGCACTCAAAGATACTGCCCTTCGTGCGATGATTATACGAAAGCGTATGTCCTTTTGCCATTTCGGTTATTTCTTCGTGATTGGCATTGCACATCCGACAAACTTTAAGGTCGTAGCCCGCCGCCGTACAGGTAGCCGCAAAATGTTGTTGCAATTCGAGCGTACATTCTTCGGTTATGCGAGCGTCCGGAGCGCCGCAACGGGTGCAGTCGGCGTAGTGCATATGGGTATGCCCCGCTTCATCTTCGTCTATTGTCACGGAAGTATAGCTTCCGTAGCTATGTCCCAATGCCGATTGGATATTGAGCTTGATCTCGTCGCCGCACTCGGTACATTTTTGCAACGTATATCCATCCGCCAAGCAAGTAGCTTCCACTACCGTCGAGGAATAGTTACACGATTGATACTCGACGTGATTTGGGTCGTTTTCGCATACGCGTTTGTGCCAATTGGGCTTTTCGGGATCCTCCGTCCACTTTCCGTAGCTATGGTTCTTGGCGGGGATAAAATCTTGAGCGGTGATTATATAATGGCATATCGAGCACTCCGCTCCGTCGGTAAGTCCCGACTGCTCGCACGTCGCGGGGCTGCCGACCAAAACACTCGATTGGTGAGTCTGCTCGTCGCAATGCTCGTGACAAATGAGGCACTCGTGATAGTGCTTGTCGCCCGAAATCATCCACTCCGACGTAAGACTGTGTTCCAACTTTTCCAATTTATCGGTTTCGAGTTGCGTCTTGCAAACGGAACATTCTTTGTGAGCGCTGCCCTCGCTTGTGCAACTTGCCACCTTGTCTACGATCCAATCGGTAGATATATGGGCGGCTTCATCGAGCCTTGTGCCACATTCCTTGCATTTATGGAAGTGCTTGCCGCTTTCGACCACCCAACCGTCGGCGGGTTGGTGAGCGGGTCGCTCGAGGATCTTCTGCTGCATGGTCTGACTGCAAAGTGTGCACTTGTATGTCATCAAGCCGTCGCTGTTGCAGGTGGCGGGGGTCGTGACAGCGCCGCCGTCCCAGCTGTGAGCGCCGGCGGCAAGCTGTTCGGTAGATTTATAACCGCAAAGAGCGCACGATCTTTCGGAAGTACCGGGCTTGCTGCAATCATCGCGGTAATCTTTTACGGTGATCTCGCAAAGTTCGGTTACGCCCGGGCACCCGACGTTGGAGCAAAATTTGATATGATATTCGTCATCGAGCGATTTGCTGTCGCTTTTACCGTCCTTTCTTGTGTAAGTCCATTTATCGGTATGTCCGAGCGCGGGTATCGTGTTTTGTGCTTTCAAAATCTGACCGCACACGCTGCAACTCTCGCCATCCGTCGATCCCTCTTGGGTACAGGTAGCCGGCTTACCCTTGATTTCCACCGATGTATGAGGCTTCGTTTCGATAAGACGCGTCTGTTTTTCAATTCCGCACATTGTGCAAGAGTTGGTTTCGGTGCCTTGAACCGTACAGGTGGCTTCCGTTTGTACGACCCAGCCGTCGTCGTCGAATTTATGATCGACTTTATCTACCGTACGCGTTTTGGAAGCGACAGCGCCGTAGGCGGGATCGCAGGTCGTGCAAGAACTCGTTTCCATGCCCAAAGTCGTGCAAGTCGGCTCTTCGGTCCTTATCCAATCGCCGTAAGTGTGAGGCAAAGCTTCCACTTCCGCCACTTCTTTTTCGGAACAGTTGTTGCACCTACGCACCTTTTGACCTGCCTTTTGACAAGTGGGCGCTTCCACTTCTTGCCACTCGCTGCCCTCATAGTCGTGACCGGTCTCGGGCAACGTGGTTCGAGCGTCATCGATAAGATCGAGCGTGTAATCGCCGTCCTCCGTAGCGCTGTATTTACCGCACATTGTGCAGACATAGCAATCGGACAAGCCCGCTTCGGTACAGGTAGCGGGTTTTCCCGCAACAAGTAAGCTGCTGTGAGCGATTTTGTCTATTACGGCAATGTCCTCGTGATCGCATACTTCGCATACGCGCTTTTGCTCGCCTGCCTCCGTGCAGGTCGCGCCGCTTACGACGATCCACTCGCCATAGCTGTGGCTCGCCGCGATCTCCACTTGAACATCTTCTTTGGCATCGCCGTCATATGTACCGTCTTGCGTTAAAGAAAACTTATGGCAGCGTTCACATTCGTAACAGTCGGATACGCCGTTTTCCGTACAAGTGGCTTTGCGACCGTCAACGAGTTTAGGCTGATGTCCCAACGCGTCCTCGGTTTTGTGAGCCGTGATGTAATCGCCGCATCTAAGGCACTTTGTACCGCTTGAATACCCGGGCTCGGTGCATGTGGCGGGTTGAGCCGGCACTTCGATCGGGTCATGTCCCAATTTTGGGATCGTCAATTCGTCGATCTCGTTTCCGTCGCGGTCGAAATCCTTGTCGCAATGCGAGCAGTGATAGTGACCGACATATCCGGCTTCCGAGCATGTCGCTTCTTTGCCCTCTATCCATTCGCCGAGTACGTGACTTTCACCTGTATTGTTGCACGCAACCAAAGCGAATGTAAAGAGAACAGCGAAAAGGCACGCTGAAAATAACATTACTCTTTTCATTTTCATTCTCCTCTTTGTTTTTTTCATTCGGCAATATAATATGTAAGCATAATCATTATACTATTAAGTTTTTTATTCCGCAACTGTTTTTCTTATATTTAATACGAATTTATACAAAAATTCCGATTGAATATGCAAAAAAGGTGAGGAAAACCTCACCTTTTGCATTTGACCGATGTCAAAAATGGCGCCTTACATCGTTATATGTCCAAGCCGAATTTATCACATAACCATTTGACCTTGACCGCCCTGCTCGGTAACTCGCATTATCTCCACCTCGGCGCCCGTGTCGGCGTCGACGTAGACAAAGTATCGTAGCCCCTTAAAGGTGGCGGCGACCTCGTAACACAAGACTTCCCTTTCGTCTTTCGGCACGAGCGCAAGGCGAATACCGATTATTTTGAGTTTGTCGGACACACACGAAGCGGCTGCGGCGGCGGTCATCTTGGGCTCGAAGGTCCTGTCGTGATGACACTTGCAGTAGCCCGTCGCTTCGAAGCCGATAAAGCCTCCGTCCAGCCCCACTTTCACCTTGACAAGATCGGTGTAGCAAATGACGTCGCCGATCTCGGGCACGAGGTTGACCGTGGCTATGCCGTCGATCTCGTTGTACCAAACGGGGGTCAGATCTTTATAGCCGAGTTTGCTTGCTATGTCTTTCGCCCTCATTATAACGCCGTTTTCGTTGTAGCAAGCGACCTTTACGGTGCGGTCGGTGTTTATCGAGATAAGCTTGCCGCCCCGAGCCGAAACAAGGGCAAAGGCATTGTTTCCACCCAATTTGAGGGTGAACATATAGCAGTCGGGTTCGCCGCCTCTTCCGCACTCTTCAATGTCGGTTGCGTCCTCAAAAAGCCTTGTTATCACTTCCGCCGCCTGATTATGACTGACATAATCAAGCTTGTCGAGCTCGAAAAACGAGTTTTTCTTGGCTGCATCCGAATACGGACCGTCGTAGATGAGTTCGGGATACTGAGCGGACGGGTCCACGCTTTGCTCGTTATAGTCGAAGTCCATAAGTTTACGCTTACCTACGTTGTTGATAACAAGGTAATCCTCTTTGATGGAAGCCACCATGTCCGAAATGCGGGAGTTGAGCTGAGCCGTATAGATATAGACGTCCTCGATTTGATCCCGATAAGACGAGATGTCCTTGCCGGACGCCACGGCTTTGCTCATGCTGAAACTCCAATCCCCCACTTGATTTAGGAACTTTGCCGTCTTGCGAGTGACCTCGCGATCGATGGGGAGCGACGACAGTCCGTTTAGCGCCTCGATTGCGTAGCGATGATTTTCGGCGGAGAGG
>CANRNV010000049.1 GCA_947632125.1 uncultured Clostridia bacterium | reverse complement strand
GTCGAACGCCCTCTTTAGTGTTCAAATCCCTTCCTCGCACATAAAAAGGGCACACTGTGGTGCCCTTGGTGCGAAGGAAGGGATTTGAACCCTCACGAGAATTAACCACTAGCGTCTGAAACTAGCGCGTCTGCCGTTCCGCCACCTTCGCATATAATTATTTGGTTTAATGTCTTTTGTTATTTGGTGCAGCTGTTTTTTACAGCTGCATTCCAAGCAAGTTTGCTGCGTTTTTATATAGTATCTCGTCAAGATAGGGGGTATCGAGCTTTTTGGTGTTAGTAAGTTCAACCTCGGAATTTGTCCAAGGACCGTCGGTGCCGAAGAGCAACTTTTTGTTGTCGTGGTTACTAAGCACGAATTCGATCTGTTCGGGGCTAAGGAACATAAAGGCGAACGAGGTGTCGAGATAGACGTCTTGCCCGATAAGCAAGCGGAAGCAGTCGTCCCACAGATCCCAGCCGCCGAGGTGAGCGAACACGAGTTTTGCCCCCTTAAAGTCCTCGTACAGCTTTCTTAGCAGAGTGGGGTTGCTGTTGTCGCCCTTTACCATAAGGTCGTGTCCACCGTGAAAGAGCATTACCATATCGTGTTTAGCTCCGAGTTCGTACGCCTTGTACGCCGCCTTGGAGCAAAGTTCGGTGCGCTGATAGTATGGGTGGAATTTAAGTCCCTTTATACCGTGCTCTTTCAGTCGCACGATTTCGCCCTCGATGTCGCCGTAATCGGGGTGGACCGAGCCGAACGGAATGATGCTAGGGTAGCTTGTAAGCTCGATGGCGTAGTCGTTGACGGCTTTTACCGACATGGGGGTGTTGGCGATATTGAGCGCCACCGAGTAGTCGATACCCGTTTTTTTCATCTTTGCAATCAAGCCGTCTACCGTGCCGTCGTAGAACGGACCGTACGGAGAGCCCTCCGGAATAAGAGCGGTCGCCTTTTTGGCAAGAAGAGGCTTGTAGCAATGGGTGTGAAAATCAACGACCATACGCAAATTATACAGTATAGATAAGGTTTTGTCAATTGATTTGGCTGTGGTTTGCTAAAAAAAGAGAGAACGAAAAGCGCATTTTCCGATCGGTAAAAAGTTTTTCGATCGATGTTTTTTCGGTCAAAAGTCCAAACTGTTCTCGTCAAGCAAGAAATTGATAAGTCCCATAGTAACGATCCCGTTTTCGTCGATTTGAGGACGTATATTGTCTTTTACTACGATTATTTTTTTGAATGAATCTTTGATTTTGGTCAATGATTTCTTTTCTTGCCTTAATTTTTCTTCGGTCGGCATTTCGTAAGCGGATTGAACATAGTATTTTCTGCTTCCCTTGCTTGCGACGAAATCGATCTCGAGTTGCTTCCTTTTATGGACCCCGTCAATCGTTTCGCTTGCCTCGATAGTGCCTACGTCAACCGAATAACCGCGAATTTTCAACTCATTGAAAATCACGTTTTCCATGATATGATTTTCTTCGACCTGCCTGAAATTTAATCGGGCGTTTCTCAATCCGACATCTGTAGCGTAATATTTGAGTGGGGTGCCGAAATATTTTTTGCCTTTAACGTCGAACCTTTTGGCTTCGATAAACAAAAACGCCTCGGTCAAATAGGAAAGGTATGCTTTTGCGGTTATGTCGCTTATCGATTTGCCTTTGACGCTTTTCAACGTATCCGATATTTTTTTGGGGTTGGTAAGCGAGCCTATCGCCGAGCAGAGAAAATCGACGATGGAATCCAATTCGTCCTTATATAAAACCTTGTTTCTTTCGATGATGTCGGTAAGGTATACCGAACTTATCAGGGTTTGCAAATACGCCGTCTTTTGCTCGTCGTTTTTGCGTTCGAACAGGGCGGGCATTCCCCCGTAGATATGATATTCTTCCCAAGCTTCGTATTTATCTCCGCCGCGTGCCGAATAAAACTCTTTGAAGGAGAGGGGATATACTCGCACTTCGTCACCCCGTCCTCGAAATTCGGTTATGATATCCGATGACAGAAATTTGGAATTGCTTCCCGTTACGTACACGTCCAAATTCTTTTTATATTGAAATCCGTTGAGGACGGTTTCGAAAGAGCCGAGCTGCTGTACTTCATCCAAAAGAAGATAATATTTTCCGTCATCGATTATCTTGCCTTTGATGTAGTCCGAAAATTTGTGCGGATCGACCTTTCTTTTGCTTTCCGATAGGTCGATTATATTCTCGCCGATAAGTTCCAAATATTCGTCGGAATCGAATGCGAACTTGATTATATGATCTTCGTCAATCCCCGACTTTGTTAAGTAACCCGCGAACAAATCGAAAAGCAAAACCGACTTTCCACAGCGCCGAATGCCTGTAATGATTTTGATCGAGCCATTATTCATCCGATCGATCAATCTTTGCAAATACAACGGTCTTTCTATCATAAAACCCCTCACTTTGAAAAAAGGTAAAATTGCTCTTTTTTCCAAATGTGATGACAGTATAACATGAAGCTAAGGAAAAGTCAAGCGTATCGAATATTTGCGATCGGCAATTTCGCATAGATATGCAAAAGCTGGGGCTGAACCGGCCCCAGCTCGACCGTATCTTTACATCCCTGTCGAATACGGTATGCAATGCGGTATACCCTTGCATATACCGTTATTGCTTAACTAATTTGTCGTTTGGATTTATTATGTGAACGACATAATTAATTATAGGTGAGATTTCTTCACTTGTCAAGCAAATAGGTGAGATTTCTCATAAAATTTTTTTATGATTATCGGAAAGAGAATAAAAGAACTAAGAACCGAGAAAAAGATCAGCCAAAAGAAGCTTGCCGACGCGATAGGGGTGGACAAGCGTGCCGTCATTTTTTGGGAGCAAGAAATCAACGAGCCCAAAGCTTCGTATATACGCAACCTAGCTTTGTTCTTTGGGTGCAGCGCCGACTATTTGCTTGGGCTAAGCGACTATTGAATGACTGAAATTCACAAAAAATACCTCGGAAGTATTGACATCTTATAAAAATGATGTTAATATAATTATCGTGATGTTTTTTACTAACGGAGGTACATTATGTCGGTAACAGCACTTGTCGGCGCTCAGTGGGGCGACGAGGGAAAGGGAAAGATAATAGATATTTTGGCGAGCAAAGCCAATGTGGTCGTAAGGGCTCAGGGCGGCAACAATGCGGGTCACACCGTCGTTGCGGACGGAGTCACTTACAAGCTGCGACTTATCCCCAGCGGCATTTTGTACGACGGGACGACTTGCGTCATCGGCAACGGCGTTGTCGTCAATCCCAAGGCGCTTATCGGCGAGATGAACGAGATAAAGGCAAGCGGCAAGAGCGTCGATCGTCTTAAAATAGACGCGCGGGCTCACATCGTCCTGCCGTATCATATCGAACTCGACGGTTTGAGCGAAAAGCTGCGAGGCGGAAGTGACATAGGCACAACCAAGCGGGGGATAGGACCGTGCTATATGGACAAGGCGGAGCGAAGCGGCATAAGAATGTGCGACTTCATTCGCCCCGAGGTTTTTAGAGAAAAACTGAAAAGCAATCTCGTGCTCAAAAACAAAATTTTAACGGACGTTTACGGAGGCGAGCCGCTCGACTTCGACGAAATTTACAACGAATATGTCGGCTATGCCGCCGCACTTGCTCCGCACGTATGCGACGCTTCGGTGCTCGTTTACGACGCAATAAAGGCGGGCAAGAACGTGCTTTTCGAGGGGGCGCAGGGGGCATTGCTCGATATCGACGTGGGCACATATCCGTTTGTTACAAGCTCGCATCCCACGGCGGGCGGCTTCTGCATAGGCGCAGGTATAGGACCGACGCTTATCGACGAATGTCTCGGCGTGTGCAAGTCGTACACCACGAGGGTGGGCAAGGGACCGTTCCCGACCGAACTCGACGACGAGATCGGCGACTTGATACGCAACAAGGGCGGCGAGTACGGCACCGTCACGGGCAGAGCGAGGAGGTGCGGCTGGCTCGATCTCGTCATTCTTCGCTTTGCGGCGAGGGTGAACGGACTGACTTCGCTTGCCGTAAACAAGCTCGATACCCTCATGGGCATAGGCAAGCTCAAAGTTTGCGTCGGCTACGAAAAGGGCGGCTCTGTTATCAGGGACTTCCCGGTGGACATATCCGAACTTGCCGATTGCAAGCCCATATATGTCGAGCTCGACGGCTGGGACGAGGACATTTCCAAGGTGAAGCGATACGAGGATCTGCCGCTTTCCACCAAGAACTACATCGACTTTATCGAGGAGAACGTGGGCGTAAAGGTGGCAATGGTGGGCGTAGGTCCAAGCAGAGAGCAAAACCTTTTGAAGTAATTTGATTTCAATAATGAAAATAATCGAAATAGAGCATTTACATAAAGCGTTTAAGGATGTCGTCGCCGTCGACGACCTGTCCTTTTCGGTGCGCAAGGGCGAACTCTTCGCCTTTTTGGGCGTGAACGGAGCGGGCAAGTCGACGACCATCAATATAATAAGCGGCATATTGAATAAGGATAGGGGCAAGGTCGTCGTCTGCGGCGAGGACATAGATCGTCGTCCCGACGTCATCAAGTCCAAGCTTGGAATTGTCTTCCAGAGTTCGATGCTCGACAAACGTCTGTCCGCTTACGACAATCTCAAAAGCCGAGCGGCGCTCTACGGAATATTCGGCTCGGAGTTTAAGACCAAGCTAAGCGAACTCGACGGTTTGCTCGGGCTTAAAGAACTGTTGCCGCGCCCGCTGTGCAAGCTGTCGGGCGGGCAAAAGAGGCGTGTCGACATCGCTCGCGCGCTTATTATGGACCCCGAACTGCTCATTCTCGACGAGCCCACCACGGGGCTGGACCCTCAAACGAGGATCGCCGTGTGGAATGCGGTAGACAAACTTCGACGGGAAAAAGGACTTACCGTCTTTTTGACCACGCATTATATGGAAGAGGCGGCTTCGTCGGACTATGTGATCATTCTCGACGGGGGCAAGAAAGCGGCGGAGGGCACGCCGCACGCTTTGAAGAGCAAGTATGCGGGCGACTACATAAGGTGCTACGGCGATCCCGACGAGGCAAATCGAACATTTAAGGCTCTTGGGCTTATGCCGCAACGCAAGCGGGATTTTGTGGAAGTCGAGGTAAAGGACACGGTCGAGGCGGCGATGTATATGCGCCGATATCCGGATCTGTTTAGGGACTTCGAGGTGCTTAAAGGGGACATGGACAACGTGTTCCTTAAAGTCACGGGCAAGGACATAAAGGAAGCGTAAAGGCGTATGAAAAAAGAATTCGTTAAACTCGGTTTTCTTATCGATCGCAATATAAAGTGCTATTTTAAGGATAAATTTTTGTTTTTCGTGTCGCTAATTACGCCCATGATCTTGCTTGTGCTGTTTGTCACGTTTTTGCGAGCGTCCTATATATCCTCGTTTGAGGGCATCTTTACACAGTTCGGCGTCACGATCGAAAGTTCGCTCACCGAGGGACTTGCGGGCGCGTGGCTGTTGTCCTCGATATTGGCGGTGTGCTCGGTGACCGTCGCCGTATGCTCCAATGCGGTAATGATACAGGACAAGATCGAGGGGGCGTATAACGACTTTATCGTTTCGCCCGTAAAGCGCACCACCGTGTCGATAAGCTACTTTATCTCCAACTTTGTCGTGACATTTATTGTAATGTTCTCGGTGCTTATTATCGGCTTTATCTACCTCGGCATTGTGGGAATGCACATTTCGTTCGGCGACGCGATGCTGATACTGCTCGATATGATAATCGGCGTTTTGTTCGGAACGCTGCTTTCGGGCGTCATCGAAAGCTTTATCTCGTCGCAGGGTGCGCTCTCCGCCGTAAGCACGCTCGTGTCGTCCATGTACGGCTTTATTTGCGGAGCGTATATGCCTCTTTCGCAGTTTTCGGAGGGGATACGCAACCTTATCTGCTTTTTGCCGGGGACTTACAGTGTCGGTATTCTCCGCAAGCACTTTATGAGCGGCTACGTGACCGAACTCGGCAAGGCGGGGCTTCCCGAAATGGGTCAAAAGGCGGTAATGGACGCTTTCGACGGCAACCTCTATGTCTTTGACACCGCCGTTCCGCTTTGGGCTATGTACGCCATACTCCTCGGAACTTGCGCCGTCCTACTTGTCGGCTATATTCTTATAGTCGTTTTGTCGAGTAAACATCACGGTTCCAAAAAGGACGCCTCCGTAAAGGCGTAATTCAAACGCACAAAAGCAAGCTTATAACGTAAAAAGAAAGCCCATAAGTTATATATAAAAAATGTCGCGACAAAACCGCCTAAGAAAGATTTGCCTTGATCGGGGCAAATTTTTTTATCCGTAAAAACCGATTTGGATATGGGCGAATTGTGAGCAATGGTGTCGGTTGATGACGAAAACTCGGATTTTGAAAAATTTTACTTATTTTGCAAAAATTTATACTTTATTTTGCTTGACAAGGTTTGACTTTTTTTATTACAATATTAAAATGCAGTATTCTGCCGATTTTGAATTAAAGGAGATTGTAAATGTCCGAAAGAAAGATAAGAAAAGTTAAATACGGCAATACCGAAAGGCTGTCCTTTGCTCAATGCCGGGAAGTCATCGAAATGCCGCAGCTTATCGAGGTGCAGAAGTCATCCTATTCCGACTTTTTGAACAACGGTATAGGCGAAGTCCTAAAAGATTTTTCGCCGATCACCGACTTTTCGGGGAGGATCGCGCTTCATTTTTTGGATCATCATCTTGACGAGCGCACCAAGTACAGCGAAAAGGAGTGCAAGGACAGGGACGCGACCTATGCCGCTGCGCTCAAAGTCAAGGTAAGGCTCGAAGTCTACGACGAAAACGGCGGCGTGGGCAACGCCATAGACCAAGAGGTCTTTATGGGCGACTTGCCGCTTATGACGCCCAACGGCTCGTTTATCATAAACGGCGCCGAGCGTGTCGTGGTCAGCCAGCTTGTTCGTTCGCCCGGTGTGTACTTCGATATGCAAAAGGATATCAAGACGGGCAAGGCGTACTATGCCGCCACCAACATACCGTCGCGCGGAGCATGGCTCGAATTCGAAGAGGATTCGGCGGGAATACTGTGGGTGCACGTCGACAGGAACCGCAAGGTGCCCGCTTCCGTGCTTATGAGGGCTCTTTCCGCCACTCAGACAGGGAACAAATTCGGTTCGGACGAGGACATTATCAACATATTCCACGGCGAAGAACTGATCAGGAACACCTGCAAAAACGATATTACCAAAACCGAGGAAGAGGGTCTTATCGAACTCAACAAAAGGCTTCGTCCCGGTGAAGTTCCCAACGTGGACAGCATAAGAGGCTACGTTTCGGGTCTTATGTTCGATAGGCGCAAGTACGACCTTTCGAGGGTGGGCAGGTACAAGTTCAACAAAAAGCTCGCTCTCAAAAACAGGATCGCCGGCAAGACCGCTTACGAAAATATTGTGGACAGCGATGGAGTTTTATATGCAAAGAAAGGCGAGATCATCGACGAAGCCACTGCTCTCAAAATTCAAAACAGCGGTATAAACGAAGTTAAGGTTGCTATCCCGTTCGAACAGGGCTACCATGTGGTAATAGGTAACAACATGGTCGACCTTAAAAACTTTGTGGACTGCAATCCGCTCGACCTCGGTATCAACGAGATGGTGCACTATCCCACGCTTAAAAAGTTTATGGACGAGGCGGACTCCCCCGAGGCTTTGATGGGACTTATCGCAAAGAACGTCGACGAACTTATCGTAAAGCATATCCTCATCGACGACGTAATCAGCACGATCAACTATATTATAGGTTTAAGATACGATATCGGCTTTATCGACAACATCGACCACCTTGCCAACAGGCGCGTGCGCAGCGTAGGCGAATTGCTTCAAAATCAATTCCGTATCGGTATTGCAAGGCTCGAACGTATCGTCAAGGAGAGGATGCAGATCCAACAGGATAGCGAACTCACCCCGCAAAACCTTATCAATATTCGTCCCGTAACGAGCGCCATCAAGGAGTTTTTCGGTTCCAGCCAGCTGTCGCAGTTCATGGACGAAACCAACCCGATCGCAGAACTTACTCACAAGCGTAAGCTTTCCGCATTGGGACCCGGCGGCTTGAACCGCGAGCGCGCTTCTTTCGAAGTCCGAGACGTTCACTACACGCACTATTCGAGAATGTGCCCGATAGAAACACCCGAAGGACAGAACATCGGTCTTATCAGCTCGCTCAGCAGCTACGCAAGGATAAACGAATACGGCTTTATCGAGGCTCCGTACCGCAAGGTCGACAAGGTAAACAAAAGGGTCATTCCCGGTCCCGAGGGCGTGGAGTACCTCGCCGCCGACGAAGAGGACAGGTATTCGGTAGCTCAGGCAAACGAGCCGCTCGATGAGAACAATTGGTTCGTTCACGAGCGTGTCCTTATGCGTTACAGGGAGGACATAGCCGAGCGTCCGAGGGACGAGATAGACTATATGGACGTTTCGCCCCGTCAGATGATATCGGTGGCGACCGCGCTCATTCCTTTCCTCGAAAACGACGATACAAACCGTGCGCTCATGGGCTCCAACATGCAACGTCAGGCGGTGCCGCTCCTCAAACCCGAGGCGCCCATAGTGGGCACGGGCATCGAGCACAAAATAGCTTACGACTCGGGCGTTATGGTAATATCGCGTAAGTCGGGCGTTGTTTCCTACGTCGACGCCGAAACCATAAAGGTGCTCGAGGACGATGGGACGGAAGCGACATACACTCTTAAAAAGTTCCAAGCCTCCAACCAAGGCACTTGCATAAATCAAAAGCCGATCGTAAGCAAAGGGCAAAAGGTGAACGCGGGCGACGTGCTCGCCGACGGACACTCCACCCAAAATGCCGAGCTCGCTCTCGGACGCAACATTTTGGTCGGATTTATGTCCTGGGAAGGCTACAACTACGAGGACGCAATTCTTATCAGCGAAAAGATAGTAAAAGACGACCTCTTTACCTCTATCCACATCGAAAAGCACGAAATCGAGGCGCGTGATACCAAGCTCGGCGAGGAGGAGATCACAAGGGATATCCCCAACGTCGGTGACGACGCGCTTAAAAACCTCGACGAGGACGGCATAGTCCGAATAGGCGCCGAGGTAGACTCGGGCGACATTCTCGTCGGCAAGGTCACGCCCAAGGGCGAAACCGAACTTACCCCCGAGGAGCGATTGCTTCGTGCCATCTTCGGCGAAAAGGCGAGGGAAGTGCGCGATACTTCGCTTCGCGTTCCGCACGGCGAGGGCGGCATAGTCGTCGACGTCAAGATATTCACCCGCGCCAACAGGGACGAAATGAGCCCGGGCGTAAACAAGCTTGTCAGGGTTTACATCGCTCAAAAGCGTAAGATCTCGGTCGGCGACAAGATGGCGGGTCGTCACGGTAATAAGGGTGTCATATCGAGGATACTTCCGCAAGAGGATATGCCGTTCATGGCGGACGGAACTCCGCTTCAAATAGTGCTCAATCCGCTCGGCGTGCCCTCTCGTATGAATATCGGTCAGGTGCTCGAAGTCCATCTCGGACTTGTAGCCAAGGCGCTCGGCTGGAAAGTGGCTACCCCCACCTTTGACGGCGCGCTCGAAAGCGACATTTACGGGCTTTTGAAAGAGAACGGCTTCGAAACCGACGGCAAGGTCGACGGCAAGATCCAAATGTACGACGGACGAACGGGCGAACCGTTCGAGAACCGCTCGACAGTCGGATATATGTATATGATAAAGCTTATCCACCTTGTAGACGACAAGATACACGCCCGATCCACAGGTCCGTACTCGCTTGTTACGCAGCAGCCGCTCGGCGGCAAGGCGCAATTCGGCGGACAGCGTTTCGGCGAAATGGAAGTTTGGGCATTGTACGCTTACGGCGCAGCCAACATTCTTCAAGAGATAATGACCGTCAAATCCGACGACGTTGTGGGCAGGGTAAAGACCTACGAATCGATAGTAAAGGGGCTCAATATGAACGAGCCGGGTATCCCCGAGTCGTTTAAGGTGCTTATAAAAGAACTTCAAGCGCTCGCCCTCGACGTCAAGGTGCTCACCGAAAACAAGGAAGAGGTCGGCATACGCGAACTTATCGAGGATGACGACGACATCGATATGCCCGAGCCGAGAGCATCGTTCGACCATAGAGAGGTCAACTTCGACGACGATCTCGACTTTGCAGCCGAGAAAGACGCGTTCGACGACGACATTTCGGGCGAGCCGGAGGATTCGGTAAGCATACTTGATGATGAAATAGAACTTGACGATCCGTTCACCGACAGCGATATCGACTTCTCGGAGGACGATGACGACGACGATTTGTTCGGCTTTGATGACGAAGAAGACGAGTCCAAGTAAGGAGAGAGCAAAATGTTTGAATTAAATAATTTCGATTCGATGCAAATAGCAATCGCCGGGCCCAACAAGATAAGAGAGTGGTCGCACGGCGAGGTCACAAAGTCCGAAACGATCAACTATCGTACCCAAAAACCCGAAAAGGACGGCTTGTTCTGCGAGCGCATATTCGGACCCACCAAGGATTGGGAGTGCTACTGCGGCAAGTATAAGAGGGTACGCTACAAGGGAGTTATTTGCGACAAGTGCGGAGTTGAGGTCACAAGGTCCAAGGTACGTCGTGAGCGTATGGGTCACGTCGAACTCGCCGCACCCGTCACACACATATGGTACTTCAAGGGCGTGCCGAGCCGCATAGGTTTGCTGCTCGATATTCCCCCAAAGGCGCTCGAAAATGTGGTATACTTTGCCGCATTCATCGTGCTCGACCCGGGCGAAACCGACCTTGAATACAAGCAGATAATGAGCGACTATCAAGTCACCGAAGCGCAGGAAAAGTGGGGTCCCAAGGCGTTCCGTGTGGGCATGGGCGCCGAGGCGATAAAGGAACTTTTGTCCAACGTCGACCTGCAAAAGGAATACGACATGGAAAAGGAAACGATAAACACCTCGACCGGTCAAAAAAAGGTTAAGGCGATCAAACGTCTTGACATTTTGGACGCTTTCCTCAAAAACGGCACCGATCCCACCTGGATGGTGCTCGACGTGCTGCCCGTTCTCCCGCCCGAACTGCGACCCATGGTCCAACTCGACGGCGGCAGGTACGCGACGAGCGACCTTAACGACCTGTATCGCAGAGTTATCAACCGCAACAACAGGCTTAAAAAGATGCTCGAGCAAAACGCGCCCGACATCATCGTCCGCAACGAAAAGCGTATGCTTCAAGAGGCGGTCGACTCGCTTATCGATAACGGCAGACACGGCAGACCCATTCAGGGCGCAGGCAACCGCGACCTCAAATCGCTTAGCGGACTGCTTCGAGGCAAGCAGGGACGTTTCAGGCAGAACTTGCTCGGCAAGCGTGTCGACTACTCGGGACGTTCGGTCATAGTCGTGGGACCCGAACTCAAAATGTACCAATGCGGCTTGCCCAAGGAGATGGCTCTCGAACTGTTTAAGCCGTTCGTCATGAGGGAACTCGTCGCCCAAGGCAAAACTCACAATATTAAGAGCGCCAAGCGCATTGTCGAAAGGGCAGGCAACGAGGTTTGGAGCGTGCTCGAGGGCGTCATTAAGGACCACCCCGTGCTCCTCAACCGCGCACCCACGCTGCACAGGCTCGGTATCCAAGCGTTCGAACCCGTGCTTGTCGAGGGTAGAGCGATAAAACTCCACCCGCTCGCTTGCGGCGCATTCAACGCCGACTTCGACGGCGACCAAATGGCGGTGCACGTACCTCTTTCGATAGAGGCGAGGACGGAAGCGAGATTTTTGATGCTCGCCACCAACAACATCCTCAAACTCAGTGACGGCAGACCGGTATGCTCGCCCACACAGGATATGGTCATGGGCTGCTACTATCTTACCATAGCAAAGCCGGGCGCAAAGGGCGAGGGCAAGATCTTCTGCGACGAGGACGAAGCCAAAATGGCTTATGCCAACAAGGAGATCGAGCTTCAAAGCAAGATCATGGTCCGCATGACGCGAGAGGTGGACGGCAAACAGTGCTCCAAGCGAATTACCACCACCGTCGGCAGGCTCATATTCAACGACATCATTCCTCAGGACCTCGGGCTTAAAATGTGCGAGGGCGAGGACGGAAAGATATATAACGGCGATGCAAGCGACCCGTTCACGCTCGAGATCGATGCGTGCGTGGGCAAAAACCAGCTTCAAACCATCGTCGACACCACCTTCAAGCTTAAAGGCGCAACCGAAACGGTCAAGATGCTCGACAACATCAAGTCGCTCGGCTACAAGTATTCCACGATCGGCGCCATCACGACGAGCGTGTTCGATATGCACATTCCGTCCGAGAAAAAGCAAATTCTCGAGGACGCCGAAAAGCGCGTAATTCAAATCGAAAAACTATACGAGCGAGGTCTTATGACCGAGGACGAAAAGTACGAACTCGTCGTCAAGGAATGGTCGCAAGCCAACGAAAAGGTCACCGATGCCCTCAAAAAGACG
>CANRNV010000048.1 GCA_947632125.1 uncultured Clostridia bacterium | reverse complement strand
TTGTTATGTGCAATAATTAAAGGTCGAATTAATCTTCGACCTTTTTTTTCTGCAACTTTTTTGTAAAAAAGTTGCTAAAAAAACTTTTGAGGGCGACAACTCGGAAAATACTTTCCGAGTTGTCGCTCAAAATTTTATTGTGTACCTATTTTTTCGCTTTATAATTACTTTATTACTATAATTATCATTACAAGCGGCGAATCCCCTCAGTCACAGCACGCTAACGCTTAGCTGTGACAGCGCCCCTTGTTTGACAACAAAGGGCGCCTTTTTTAGCGGTGTCGCTTCGCTCCGATTTGAACCCTAAGTCGAGTAAAATTTGCGGAGCGGCTTTCTTGACCTCTGCTTCGCAGGATTTTACATAAGGGCGTCTTTACTACGCTTCAATCGGAATTATTGCAAAAGAGTGGACAAAAAGGTTTTTTTAGCGGCGAGGCTGAAAAGCATTTTCTGCTTCGCCGCAGATAAAAGTTTTTTGAGCAACTTTTTTTCAAAAAAGTTGCCAAGCGCAGACTGCGACGATTAGCAGCCGCTGTTTTTATACTCCGTTCCCCAATCCGCCATTGCTTCGATGATGGGTCGGAGCGAATTGCCGAGCGGAGAGAGAGAATACTCCACGCGCGGCGGCACTTCGGCAAAAACTTCTCTTTCGATAAGCCCGTCCTCTTCGAGCGCGCGCAGATTGTCGGTGAGAACCTTTTTACTGATTGCCGGAACCGTCTTGATGAAATCGGTAAAGCGTTGTTTGCCGTTATATATCAAATTGCGTATAAGGAGCAATTTCCACTTGTTGCCGATAAGTTGTACGGTCGTAGCGACGGGACACTCGGGAAGTTCGTCTTTCGTCAGCATTGTGTCTTTACCTGCCTTTATTAAATTTGCTCTCAGTATAACACAAGGGCACAATTTTGTCAATGGTTCAAATAGGAAACTAAGTAATAAATTTATTATCAAGTAATAGAATTGTAACATTTCAGTATTTCTTTTTTTCGTTTGCTATACTATGGGCGTAATCGACGAACGATTGCAAATAAAATTTTTCGGAGGCGTATTTTTTATGGCAAGCAATTTTAACAAAATCACGGTAAGCGACGGAGCGAGAACCGAACTTCACGATGCACTCGGTCTTACGGGTGCGGAAGTAAGTATAAATATTCTTCCCGCAGGTGCCGGAGTACCTTTTGTACATTCGCACAAGCAAAACGAGGAGATCTACGGCATTTTGGAGGGGAAAGGCAAGGCGGAAATCGACGGAGAAACCGTTGCGCTTGCTACGGGCGATTGGCTGCGTATTGCTCCGTCCGCGAAGCGTAGGTTCTTTGCTTCCGAGCACGAAGCGATCAAGTACATCTGCATACAGGTAAAGACGAACTCGCTCGAAAACTATACGGCGGCGGACGCCATAATAGAGTAAGAACGCACGCAAAATTATCTCTGTTTCAACTACAAAAGCGCAATCGACAAGCGGTTGCGCTTTAAGCGGATTATGGATCAATCAAAAAGACGAAAATACCTTATAAAATATCTTCTCGATGAGCAAAATACGCAGACGAATGTTCCGGACGACGAGTATTCGCAAAGGCGACTTCTTCGCGCTCTTTTCAATGTGCGGGATCCGAAAGAGGCGAGCGAAGATTTCTTGCGCGTACAAGACGAATATCTATCCGAGGAACTGCGGCTTAAAGGCATAACCGATATTGCCGACCTTTTGCCCGTTGCCCCCGACCTGTACCTTTGGCAAGGTGACATTACGACGCTCCGTTGCGACGGGATAGTAAACGCCGCCAATTCGAAATTGCTCGGCTGTTTCGCGCCCAATCACGGCTGTATCGACAACGCCATTCACACCTTTGCGGGCGTTCAACTTCGGCAGGAGTGTGCGGAGATCATGAAAGAGCAGGGTCACGACGAACCTGTGGGCGGAGCGAAAATCACGCGCGGCTACAATTTGCCGTGTAAATACGTTCTGCACACGGTCGGTCCCATTGTTTACGGGGAACTCACCGCAAAGCACGAGCGGTTGCTTGAAAGCTGTTACCGTTCCTGCCTCGCACTCGCAGACGAAAACGAACTTGAAAGCCTTGCGTTTTGCTGTATTTCAACGGGCGAGTTTCATTTTCCGAACGAGCGCGCCGCCGAAATCGCAATTCGAACGGTGCGGGAATACAAGCGAGAAACGGGAAGTAAAATCAAGGTCGTATTCAATGTATTCAAAGAGAGTGATTATGAAATCTACGCAAGATACCTCGGCGCAAATAAGTAGATTGAAAGAGGCTTTCGCTTCGTCAAACGCTATAATTGTCGGCGCGGGGGCGGGACTTTCCACGGCGGCGGGATTTACCTATTCGGGCGAACGCTTTGAAAAATATTTCTCCGATTTCGAGGCGAAGTACGGTTTTCACGATATGTATTCGGGTGGGTTTTATCCGTATGATGCGCCCGAGGAGCATTGGGCGTATTGGTCGAGATATATTTTCGTCAATCGCTATATGGATCCGCCCAAGCCCGTCTATTATGAGCTTTTCGATCTCGTGAAGGACAAGGACTATTTCGTCATCACCACCAACGTCGATCATTGTTTTCAAAAAGCGGGATTTGATAAAAAACGGCTCTTCTATACGCAAGGCGATTACGGGCTTTTTCAATGCTCCGAGCCTTGCCACAATAAGACGTATGACAACGAGGAGCAAGTCTGCCGCATGGTGGAAGAGCAAAAAGACATGAAAATCCCCACCGAGCTTATTCCGCTCTGCCCCGTATGCGGAAAGCCGATGACGATGAATTTGCGTTCGGACGATACCTTTGTTCAGGACGAGGGGTGGTATGCGGCTTGTGAGCGATATAAACGTTTCGTAAATTCGCACAGAAAAGGGAACGTGCTTTTTCTCGAACTCGGAGTGGGATATAATACTCCCGGCATAATCAAATATCCGTTTTGGAAACTGACGGCACAAAATGGGCAGGCGACGTATGCTTGTATCAATTTCGGCGAAGCCCTTTGTCCCGAGCGGATAGCGGGGCAGGCGATCTGCATAAACGACGATATAGGGAACGTTTTATCGTCTATCGAAAATGATTGAAAAAAGGCTGAAGTAAGTTATTTACCTACATCAGCCGAAAAAACGGAAAGTAATTGTACCATTGTAATGGTAGTTTGTCAAGGGAAATTACAAAAGGTTTCCGAAAGGGGACCTTTTATAATGGAAAGGATAATTCTGCATGCTTGACAAGAATTTTATATATCGATATAATACAAGCAGAAATGCTTGCTTGCAAGGGGAGAAATAAAACCATGAAGAAAACGCCCGACAAAATCGAAATTCGAGGTGGAAAAGTCCACAATCTTAAAAATATCGATATTGATATTCCATTAAACGAAATAGTAGGCATTGCGGGCGTTTCGGGTTCGGGAAAGTCGTCGCTCGCGCTCGGCATCCTCTATGCGGAAGGCTCGCGCAGGTATCTCGAATCCTTGTCGACATACACGCGCAGGCGTATGACGCAGGCGGAAAAGGCGCAGGTGGACGAAGTGCTGTATGTTCCCGCTGCGCTCGCGCTCCGTCAACGACCGGGCGTTCCCGGGATCCGCAGCACGTTCGGCACGGGCACGGAACTATTGAATAGTCTGAGGCTGATGTTTTCCCGCCTTGCTTCGCACCGTTGCCCAAACGGACACTATGTTCCGCCGTCGCTGAATGTCGCTGCGGGTTTGGAACTTATCTGTCCCGTATGCGGAGAACATTTTTTTGCTCCGAGCGCGGAAGAATTGGCGTTCAACAGTCAAGGCGCGTGCAAGCGATGCGAGGGGACGGGTGTTGTCCGAATCGTGGACGAATCCACGCTTGTTCCCGACGAAACGCTCTCTATCGACGAGGGCGCTGTCGCTCCGTGGCAAACGTTAATGTGGTCGCTAATGAAGGACATCGCAAGGGCTATGGGGGTAAGAACGGACGTTCCCTTCAAGGACTTGACAGAGCGAGAGCGCGACATCGTATTTCACGGACCGGCGGTCAAAAAGAATATCATTTATCAAAACAAAACGAGCGGCGCAATGGGCGACATGGATTTTACCTATTTCAATGCCACATACACCGTGGAAAACGCTCTGTCCAAAGTCAAAGACGAAAAGGGGATGAAGCGCGTCGAGAAGTTTTTGCGGACGGATATTTGCCCCGATTGCGGCGGGACAAGACTTTCCGAGTTCGCCCGTGCGCCCAAACTTATGGGGTTATCCCTTGCGGAAGTTTGTACGATGAACCTTGCCGATTTGGTGGAATGGGTAAAGAAAGTTCCCGCTTCGCTCCCAGAAGAAATGCGACCTATGGCGAAAAGTATCTGTGAGTCTTTCGAGGACGTCGCAAAGCGGCTTATGGATTTGGGGCTGTCCTATCTCACATTGGACCGAGCGGCTTCGACGCTTTCCACGGGCGAGAGGCAACGAATGCAGCTTGCCCGAGCCGTACGCAATCGCACGACGGGCGTGCTCTATGTCCTCGACGAGCCGTCAATCGGATTGCACCCGTCGAATATCGAGGGGCTCACGGGCGTTATGCACGATCTGATCGCCGACGGCAATTCGGTCGTGCTTGTGGACCACGACATAAACGTCCTTAAAAGTGCGGATTATCTTATAGAACTCGGTCCCGAAGCGGGTGCGGGCGGCGGAAGAATTATTGCCGAGGGAACGCTCGAAGAAGTCGAAAATAACTCCGCTTCACGAATAGGGGGCTTCTTGACGGGCAAAGAGAAGATAGAGATAGGGGGAAAAGTATCGGAGAGCGAAATGTTTGCTCTCGGAAAAATATGCCTTTCAACTTCCGAAATACACACGGTAAAACCGCTTAAAGTCGACTTCCCCAAAGGACGGTTGACTGTCGTTACGGGTGTGTCGGGCTCGGGCAAGACGACACTCGTTCTCGAAAGTCTGATACCCGCGCTCGAAGCGAAAATCAAGGGAGAAAAATTGCCCGCTCACGTCAAAGACATCTCGGCAGACGGAATCGGACAGGTGAAATTGATCGATTCCGCACCCATTGGTATCAACGTGCGTTCGACGGTAGCGACGTATGCCGACATTCACGATGAACTTCGCAAAGTCTATGCCAAGACGCCCGATGCAAAAGAGCGCAAATATAAAGACGGCGATTTTTCCTATAATACGGGGAAGCTACGTTGCCCGACCTGCGACGGAACGGGTACGATAAGCCTCGACGTACAATTTTTGCCCGATGTGGAAATCCCGTGTCCCGATTGCGGCGGTTCGCGCTACGGACGGGAAGCGACGGTCATAAAGCGCGTATCGAAGTGCGGCGAGGCATATTCGCTCCCGCAGCTTATGGATATGAGCATAGACGAAGCATTAAAGGCGTGTTCGGACCTTCCGCTTGTTGCCCGTAAAATCAAAGTTTTACACGATCTCGGGCTCGGTTACTTGACGCTCGGCGAGGAAACGCCCTCTCTTTCGGGCGGCGAGGCGCAAAGGCTCAAACTCGCAAGCGAAATGGGGAAGGGGCAGTCCGATACCGTCTTTGTGTTCGACGAGCCGACGATAGGCTTGCACCCTCTGGATGTGAAAGTCCTGTTGAGCGTTTTCCAAAGGCTGCTTAGTAGCGGCGCAACCGTTATCGTCATCGAGCACGATCTCGACGTCATTCAAAATGCCGATTACATTATCGATATGGGACCGGGCGGCGGATCGTTCGGCGGACAAGTAGTCGCTTTCGGCTCGCCTAACGAAATTTGCAACAACCCAAACAGCGTTACGGGAACCTATCTGAAAAAATACATGAACCGCCGAATACAGACGTAATAAGGCGGTCAAATAAAATAAAAAAGCGTGGGATCTGATCGATTTCGCGCTTTTTTCATTACCGAAAAAAAGAAAGCGAACGCCGCAACGTATTTCGTTCCATAAAGGCGAGTTTTGCCGGCATTTGTAAAGCCACCGGTATCCCGGTGGTTATTTACTCTCTTTCCGAGCCTGCTTTTTTGTGACTTTTTGCAATTTTTACGTGAAAAAAGTTGCTTTATTGTTGACTTTCGCAATAGAATAGGATATAATATATATACTAATACTATAAAATAATTTTCGGATGTCGCAGTATGTTTTGCGCTTAGGCAACCAATTGCGTACTTGCGACGGGTCAACGGAGGCTTGATATGAAACCTACAAAAAAAATCAAAAGCACACGCGGTATTGCTCTTGCCGAGGTATTGCTTGTCGTTGCGCTCATGGTGATCCTCCTCGGGATAGCCGTGCCGGATATTATCGGCTACTCCAAGATGATCAAGCTTACCGCCATGAACGACAACGCTCGCGCGGTAGCCGTAGCGGTGCAAAGCAAGCTGTACTCGATGAAGAACTCAGGTACGTCGAAAGGGTCGGAGTACGCCATGCTCAACACCGAATACGCCGCCGACACGAAAAATGAGATTATCGTCGGCAAAGAAACCGTCGAAGGAGAAATCAAAAACAAAAAAGTTAAGTACGTTTGCAGTTGGGATGCGTTCAACAAGGATGATACGACGGTAGATGCGGATAAAGAAAATGCTGATATGAAATTCGCCGCCTCAATATTGCTTTCCGGCGCCATCACCGACGTCGAACTGCTGAAAAACGGCAAAATCATGGTGGTGTACGACCCCGACACCGCCGACATTTGGTATGTCTATTACAGCGACAAAGAGTTTGACGTGGAAGAGCTGTTATCTCGCCTAACAAACAATGATAAAAGTTCGCTTTCAAGCTTTCTTTCCGAAAATATCATTGGTCAATACATCGGCGAACCATCTCCCGTGCCGCAATACAAGGCGACATTGCCCCGTTTCTCAAGCGAGTGGGTATTCGATGACGAAATGTATTTGCAGCTCACAATGGTGGATATTCCTGACGATTCAATACTTAACAAGCCTCTCGGCTTGGAAGTTTTTGCAAAGATACCCAAAATAGGGGGAGGCGAAAATGAATATGACAATGTGATGATCTACGCCGAGGGCTTTTTTGCAACCGATTATAAAACAACTTACGCGGGGACGATTGCAGCCGATTACGGCACGCTCACTTTGAAGAAAATAGTGGACAACAAAAATCATCTGAGGTTTGCGCTGGACAGCCTTGTTGCGAAAAAAGCCGGTTACGGCGCTGCATACCCGTATCTGCAACATCAGACACACCCCCTGATCACTTCGATGGCAGATGACTTACTTTACCCGCGAAATGCTGTCGCCACCTGGTTTGACGGACAGAAAAATCCTTACTTGACGGTATACAGCAGAGAAGAATATCAACATTCGACTGGGGTGGACTATTTGCTGCATAATGGGGCTCCCGTCACCGATTATGTCCCCGTAGACAAGAGCATGTCGCTCACCGTCAAGTTGCATGTGTTGTCGGATTCGGATAATGATTCGGATAATGTAAGATCCGGAAAAGACGATAATAAAACAAGTTCATTGTACAATTTCGACGACGAAACGTACCCGCCCGTAGAAGTAGAGTCCGAAAACATGTCGCCCTATTTCTACGCGCTCAGCGGCGACGCCCAAAGCGTGTCTATATCCTCGATGCGCGACTATGGCAACCTTTCCTATGTGTTCAACGACCCCAAAAAAAGCAAAAGTATTACAAGCGCAAATTTGGCGCACGACATTTCCGGTCAGCAATTTTACGACAAACTTGTGAAAACGCGTTATGCCGCCATAATAAAGGTAAATGATGTGATTTACGCCAACAAATATGTATGTCCCGATTGCGGTTGTATATGGAAGGAAGAAAATCACCCTGAGTTTTGCCCCAACGAGCATAAGAACAGCAAGGGGGAAACTATACAGGTGGCTTTAAAGAAAGCGATTGATGACCTTATGGAGAAGTGGACGCACTTCGCCAACAGAGACGCCATTGACGTCGATTCGATGATCATAGCAAACAGAACGAATTTTACCATTAACGGGAAAAATCCCCAAGGCGGCAACTATGCCATATCCAACGTGAATGGCGGAGGCAGAAACACCTCGCCCGGCGGCTTCTTCCTCTATGCGGAAAACGTGACATTCAAAAATATCGACATCGTCAACCCGAGGAGTTGGCGCAACAATTGTGTAAAGAATTTCCTAAGTAAGCCTAACAACGAAAGTAAGCCTAACAACGAAATCGCCCTCGATTTGGATTCTGTCGTAAGCGGATCGCTTGTCGGCATAGCGGTAAATTGCCGATTTGAAAACGTCCACGCCTACATCGACAGCAAGCAAAGCCTGATGGTCGAAAACGAGGACGGCGGATTAGATGGCGATAAGGGCCCGGACAACAAACTCCCTCAAAACATTTCCGAACGTCGTGTCGAAGGAACTGTCGTGGGAGGACTTGTGGGCTTGGCTATCGGCGGAGAAAATGATGTGTCGGGCACATACAATACGACATCATTTGACAACTGTTCCGCATCGGTGTTTCTCATCACGGGAATATATTATGCCCCGTCACAATGCGTATATGCGGGAGGACTTGTGGGCATATCCTTCGGCAATGTCAACATTAAAAACAGCTACGCAGCTTCCTCTCTGAACGGTTATTACTCCGGAGGATTGGTGGGCTTTGCCACAAACGGAACCTGGAGCTACGATTACAACAATAACCTAAAAAGAGGTATTGATAGAACCAATAACGTCACAGGCACGTTGACGATGAACAACAGCTTTTCGGCGGGACATATCAACCGTCTTACCCGCATAGGCGGCGGCTTGATAGCCGACTATAACTATGATAGTGGTAACATGCCGGAAGTCAAAGGCTGCTATTCCGCCGTAAATTGGGACGCTTTGACCCCCGTCGCCTACGGCACGTTCAAGGGCGACACAGGCAACTCAGGCAACTATTATGTCAGTCAGACCGACCTGTCCCTTCCCATCACAGCCAACCTGGAGGCGCACTTCAAAGTCACTGCGGGCGATGTGTTTTCGTTGCAAGGCGAAAACACAAGCGGCATTCCCTGCACGGCGGAGGGGCTTAACAGTATTTTTGAAGCTAAGGGATGGGTCATGGCGAGCCGCACTTCTCAATGGCGCTACAAAGAGAATAAGTTCACCGGTTATACGGAAGAGTCCACCGGTGATACGGAAGAGTCCACCGGTGATAAGGGAGCAAAATATCCCTTCCTTATGCCCACAAACAACGATAAGTCAAAAAACAACGACAAGTTTTGGGGAGATTGGATAACAGACTACTACTCTGAAATCGATGGAGTCAGTATCGGTGACCCGAAGGCAGCCCTGGTCATCAAATTTGATAAATACAATTGCCCGTTATACGAGTATGACCTTGATTGGGGAAGGTTCCCTATACATGTAGATACAGGTAGAATCCAGTCAGAGATACAAAATTTGTGGGTTAATGCGGATTGGTATTGGCAAAGTGTAATCCCATCCTACGTCACCTTCAATGATCCGGTTTTGGTGGGTGGATACCAAACCACTGACAAAGCAATACAAGAATCCGTAAAAGCAGACCTCAATGATAAATCTACAGGTGAATCTGGGAACTTTAGCTATTGGGCTAGGGGCGCGGTATGGACAGAACCCGTATACGGCGAACAGGAGGACATCGAAAAAGAACCTCCCATCATAGGGAGGAAATCGACCTCATACGGACAAGGTATAGACGGGGCGACGTCGGTGACTTTGGAGGGACCGTACTATAAGATATGCGGCGCCCCGTTCTACGATCCCGACTACAATCCCATTAAAGGTTATAGCTTCAAGCCCGAAGGCGATGGGATCAATTTGGGCGTTTCTCAGCTGAATTGGGACTACTACGGATTCTATTGTTGTGCGAAATATGACGACGATCCGGGTGCAGACGAGGCGACCACCAAATACTATATAAAGTTTGACAATACTATACCGTATGACGAAAATCACACAGTTAATGCCAAAATAGGAGACGACGGCTTTGTGCATGTCAACGGAGATGAATTTAAAAAGGCGTTAAAGTATTATAACTGTAATAATGATGAAGCGTTCCTATTGCCCGTGCATCCCGTGGATCTGCAACTGGTTTGGACCGAAACAGAAAAAGGCGGGTACTTTCAAGTAAAAAGAAAGCAAGGAGGCGCGATATGAAAAATAAATTGCGTTTGCACAACAACAGAGCTTGTCGAGGAGCGTCCGTGCTGATAGCGATATTGGTATTTCTCCTTGCCGCCGTTTCCGGGACTGTTGCTCTCACCATGTCCGCATCCAATGCGGGCAGATACGCACACGAGAGAGATGACCAACAAGCATATCTCTACTGTGCGTCAGCCGCCAAAATGATATTGAGTAGATTGGCTGAGCTTGATGTGGTGTTCAAATCCAATAATAAGGGGGTGGCGCCCATCACTGCTGATGAGATGACAGTAATTATGTGTAAAAGTATAAAGAATGGTGATGGAAAAGTCACCGAGAGGGTCGATTTGGATGGCGCCACTGATAAAGATATGTTTTTGGCAGACGAAAACTTCCTATCCATGCTGACAGACTATGCGCTGAACGCCGTCATGACGCCCGTTGAGTTTTGCCTGTATCTTGACAACGACCAAAGCCACAAGGTGTATGTGAGTATACAGCGCTTAGGCTCCAACTTCAATTTCGACTTTTGGGTAAAAAAAGGCAACGGCAGGGCTTATCAGATGAGTATGTCGCAGATCTTGGGAGCTTGGGACGACTCCTTGGGCGTCGGCGGCGATGCGCGCAACTTCCAGCAGTATATTGGTGAAGACGACGATGATTTATTACTCTATAAGGGACACTATTACAAGATATTGCAATTTAACACAAAAGGCGCGAAGTTCATTGTGGGCAATCTTACAGCATAAGGAGGAGAGGACTATGAAACGTATTGCGACAAAATTGACTTCCCGAAAGGGCGAAACGCTTGTGGAGATACTTGTTGCCGTGCTTATTGTGGCGCTTGCGGCGGGTATGTTTGCCTCACTGTATTCCGCCTCGATGAATATCAACCTCACCGCGCGTAATGAGGACGAGGCGTTCTACAAGGCGGTGGGCGATCTTGAAAATAAGATCGGGACCAACGAGGGGGACGAAAAGAAAAAGGGGTTGCATTATGTGCCGATGAATGGAGGAAAAGAGATTGAGGATTCCTCAAAATATCAAGACATCGATGTAAATGTCGTTACTGAGGACGGCTTGAATATCTACAATGACGTCAAATCGAGCGGTACATCCGGCGGCACTTCGGGCGCCGGCGGCTCGGGAGGAGGCAATTGATGAAAAAACTTGCTTCCAAACGCGGCTTTACTCTTACGGAAATGCTCATCGCGGTGCTTTTGCTCGGTTTTGTTTCGATAATGGCGGCGGTGATGACCTCGGCGGTGCTTAATAACACCGTAATTGTCAAGGAAGTGGCTCAGGCGGAGATACTCGGCAGCGAAGCGTTGGACAACATCCAATCGGAGCTTCGCTTTGCGCTGAACGTACAGGTACAGTTGCACGAGGGGGAGGAAAAAGCGACTGAACTCCATTTCGGTCATAACGAAGCCAACCCCGATTGCTTTATGACGCTCAATGATGGCAAGATCATTTTGAAAATAAAGCAACCCCCGAAAGCCGGTAGTAGTAGCGACTGGAGCGAAGATGTGCTTTTTGATGGTGTTTCCTACGGCAATAATTTGAAAATCTACTCTCTGACCTTTGAGGCAGATAAAGATAATAATGATAATTACATTGGCTCGGTTAAGGCAACCGTGTCCGTTTCCTACGGCGACGACAAAGTCCTTTGGCAAGGCTCCGTTTCCATCCGCCCGATAAACGGCGCAGTGAAAGTTACAAACAAAACGGAGTAGTAATAAACGAAACAAAAAGCCGATAAAATTTCCCCTAAATAACGCTTGGCATGATATTAATCTCGTTAAACTTTGTTAAATAAAAACCGCCCGTGCATAAAAGCCGGACGGCAAAGCAGTAAATAAAAGTTTTATTTTGGTTCCGTAAAATCGGTAGCGGAAATAATGATGTTCGTGTCAATTAGTACTTTCATCATCGTCCTCGCTGCGAATTTGTTTAACAAGATCCATTATCGCCTCGTCGGAAGTAAGTCCCGTGCGCTCGGCTTCGCCTTGCATTTGTTTTTGAAGTATTTCCATAGCATAGACGGCGGAATTAACGAGTCTTATATCCGTACCGTTGACAACGAAAGTGACGCGATCGCCTTGGTCAAGTCCCAAAATATCTCGAATATCTTTGGGTAAAGTTATCTGCCCTTTCGGCATTATCTTTGCGCTTTCCATAAAAGAACTCATATCAATATACCTCACTTGAAATCGTAGAAAGTAGGGATTTCTCTACTTATCTATAGTATACACTGTTTTTAATAAAAAGTCAATAGAAATCGGAGTAAAAATTTGTAAACCTCATAAGGCGCGACGCGTTAAGCGAAAGCAACGGTGTTGCTTTTGTAGCCAAAGCGGGGAGCGATTTATAATCGCGACCTGTAAGCGAACGCCTCTCCTTTGGCCACACGTAGTGTGTGGGGATGAACTCCTCATGTTACGCTAAAAATACCCCCACCTCATAAGAGGTGGGGTATTTGGCGCGCCATGAGGAGTTCGCGGTGGCGACGACGAAACACAAAGTAAGCGTTAAAAGCCTCACTCGCCACCAAGGGAGCGAAGCGACCGCCTCTCCTTTGGCCGTGCGAAAGCACGTTGGGGACGGGCTCCTTAGGCGCACAATAAAGCCCACCCCATAAAGGGGTGGGCTTTGGCGCGCCATGAGGAGTTCGCGGTGGCGACGACGAAACACAAAGTAAGCGTTAAAAGCCTCACTCGCCACCAA
>CANRNV010000047.1 GCA_947632125.1 uncultured Clostridia bacterium | reverse complement strand
AAAATGAACAAAAAAGGCTTTACGCTTGCGGAACTCTTGATAGTAGTTGCTATCATCGCAGTTCTTACCGCCATTGCGATTCCCCTCTTTGTAGGAGCATTGGACAATGCGCAAGATGCAAGAGATAACGCCAACATTCGTGCCGTACGAGGCGCTGCTACCGTTTACTTGCTTGAAAAAAGCGGTGATACTTCGGTTTGGACTCCCGCAGCTGCTAAAGGCGATGATGATACTGACCCCTTCGGTTGGGATGTTGAAGCTACAATAAATGCGCGAGGCGAAATTACATCTATGAAAGTTAAACCTTGTACGGCAGCGTCAGTGGTAAAAGAAGGTTGTGTAGCTTCCGGTGATAATTTTACTGTAACTTTGCATTTAGCAAGTACAGATATTAAAGATATTACGTCAGCCACTTAAAAAGAAGCCAAGCGGCATAGCAAGGGTATGCCGCAAGCTTATATTCATATCTATAGGGATGTACGATATGAAACTTAACGGGATACTGAAATAGTATCCCGTTATTTTTGCTGTTAAGGTTTATTACTACGTTTTATTAATGGAGCGAAGCGACACCACTAAGAAAGGCGCCCTTTCGTCGCAGGCGGCGCTATTCTCACCCCACGAATACAAGTATTTCGTGGGGACCCCGATCGGCTGTTTGCTCGCAAGCTCGCAAACGAGCCGTTTACGCTTGCCTGCTCCTCTTCGCTTGCGTACAAGTATCGCAAGCGAGTGAATTATTGCGACGAAGCTAAGGGGCGCCGTCGGCGCACAGCAAAGCTTGCGCCGACTGAGGGGATTCGCCTTATGAAAAACGCCTCGCAGGGCAATTGCCCCGCAAAGCGCTTTTAATGGAAAAGATGAAAGCTATTTAAAATAGAATTAGTGTAAAAGCGATTATTCTTCTTCTCTAATCCATGCTCCGTCTTTGGATGTATAAGTTCCCGTAGAAAGTTCTTGATTATCTACTTTTCCTTCTTGTTGATAAATCGAACCCGTTAATTTATTCTCATATTCCGACCAAGTGCAAGATGATAAAAAACTGAGTGCCTTTACGGTTTCTACTTCATACGACATGACTGTATTCGAATTTTTAACCGTAAGTATCGCGCCCGATCCATTTGCTATTACAGGTCCCCCTATTTCATCCGCAATCAAAGTACCTCCGATAATCAATTGTCCGTTTCCTTTATCGGCTGTGGGATAATTCCATGTTGCTGTGCTGCCGTACGTATTCTTGTCCACATAATCTCCTGTATAAATGACTATATTCTTCGCATTTACAGTAACATTCTTTTTGATCTCTATTTTTGCGCCCGGGAATAATTTAATGTTTTGCTGCGTGCAATTCACAATTGCTTCGTCATCTCCATTCGGCAACAGTGTGATTTGTTGCAGATAGCTAAACGGGAAATACGTTTTGTCCATGCTAACAGGATAACTTACTACTGTTATTGTAAGTGGATTTAGTACAAAACTACCATAAATCTCGATATCGGCGACCTTTGTACCACGGTCGACATTCATCGTAAAATAGGAATTGCCCTGTAATTGTATCATTTCATCACTACCGGCACCCGCAAGTTTAATATCTGTTTCATTATCTTGAATACTTGCAAACAAATTTGCATGACCCAAAAGATGTGCCGCGGATTTTATTGTCAAGAGCGCCGTGCAGTTTTCCATATAATAACGGTTAAATGGTGCCCCTTTTAAGCCACCTGTATATATTGCAGCAAAAGCGGAACCGCCTCTATGCTCAACGACAACAAACGGCATAAGAAAACTACCGCTGTTCATTATGACCTGCGAGCCGTTATCCTTGGTGGCTTCCGTAATAAACCCATATGAATTTATATCTCCATAAGAATTGATTTTCGCATTATTGCCAAGCATAATCTCGGCATATGCATCTGCGGTACAACCGGACTGTCCGCCTTGTTGTCCTGTCGTTATGCCACCTATGGTTATCGTGCCATTATTTGTAAGGACAACATTATCGTTGATAGTAAATGTAACCGAGCATTTGCCCGCTACCCCATAAGACGATGTTGTAGCTGTTGTCGTTTTATTAATAGCATCTGTACTTTTCCCGTCATACGGCAAGAGAAGCGTTACGCCCTCGACGATGGTTGCATCTTCGTCTAATGTTGCTGAACCATTTAATAAAACGACTTTATCTTGACCTGTAATCTCGTGTGCAGTAGCCGCATCCGACAAGGCTTTGGCAACATCGCCGCCATAGTTCATAACTTCGCTTTCCGGGTCATTACATACATAGAACACATCTTCGAAGTAGAAATCAAGCGTTTTCTTTTCTTCTTCCGCTAAGATATTCCCTTTTGCTCTTTCGACGTCCTCGTCTACTACCACAGTTTTTGCATTTGCTGCCTTTGCCTCGTCGGAGATTGCATTGACATTGCCACTGAATACCACTTGCGAATCAGACGGCAACGTACCCTTAATCTCTTTTACTGTCGAGGGTATAATTGCGCCTAACTGACATCCGTTGCCGAGTTTGCTAAGGTCTAATTCCGTCGTATCCTCGGGGAAAACAAGCCTTGTGGCGTTTGAACCTGCTCCCGTATTGTCAACATTGGATACTGTCAACTCGCCGTCCTCTATGCTTGCGGTTATATTTATAACAGCACCGTCGGTAGTAAGATAAGCGCATTTATTAACCATATCGACGGCAGCTTTTTTTATGTTTTCATCCTCTATACTATCCAAAATGCCTTTTACTTCCTCACTTGTCACTGTCGACGGCAAATTGTGCATTTTGTATATAGCTTCGGAAAGATAGTCGCCCGATGTGCTTACTATTATCTTGTCTTTGATTATTTCCTCGCCCGAATAGCCGTCGGTGGTGAGTTCTATCTCGTCCGAAGCGGCGTAAACCGAACCTATCATAGACGGAACTGCGGAAATCACATTCGCCTTTTCGACATTGCTGAGTTTAAGTATTTCAAATTGCTTACTTCTCTTGTCGAAAACAATAATGTTTCCGCTCTTCTTGGTGGCTATATCGTCAATTCCGTTTTCTTTTAGGATTTTTCTTAAATCCTGCGCCATTCCCTTTTCGTTGTCGTCCAATACGGTATTAATTACCGTGTTCATGTTTGTTACAAGCTGTAAGTCCGCGCTGTTGTTCGCGCTGCTTATGACGCTACTGAAAGTCGGGATAAGTACAGCCGCAAGGATCGCTATTACTGCGATCACGATTACGAGTTCTACCAGCGTAAAGCCTAAGATAGAACTCCTTTTGCTTTTTTCCTTCATTTTTTCCTCCCTTTTTTGTACCCTCTTTTGGGGTAATTTAGGTACATAGAATAAGTTATTCTATGTACTTATATTGCACAAAAGAGAGGTCAAAAATAACATGAACTATATAAGTATGGATAAATATCGCACAAATGGCGTAAAATTTTTATTAAAGGCGCATATTTTGCTTGACTTACCCAATCAAAAGTGGTATCATTGGCAGCAGAAAAGTACATAGAATAACTTATTCTATGTACTTTTTTCGTTATTTCTTTCACAATCGAAAATGCCGAAAATCCCCCTGTTTTTACTCAAAACAGGGGGATTTTTATGGGTTTTTGGACATTTTTAGCGTGTTTACGATTTTACGAACGTTCGCAAGAAAATTGATAGTTCACAATTCTGACACATTTGGGTTTTCTGCTTTTTGAAAAAAGCAGAGCAAAATCGTCGCAGTCTGCGCTATTCTCACCCCACGAGTACAAGTATCTCGTGGGGACCCCGAGGCTGTTTGTTCGTAAACTCACAAACGAGCCGTTTACGCTTGCCCGCTCCTCTTCGCTTGCGTACAAGTATCGCAAGCGAGGTTCGTAATTCAGGCATTGTCCGTTTAATTAGAAATATTTGTTATTTTACTTTTTCTTTTTATAAGGCGAATCCCCTCAGTCGGCGCAAGCTGACGCTAATGCGCCGCCAGCCACCCTTTCGTCGCAAGCTGCGCTATTCTCACCCCACGAGTACAAGTATCTCGTGAGGCCCCCGAGGCTGTTTGCTCGTAAACTCACAAACGAGCCGTTTACGCTTGCCTGCACCTCTTCACTTGCGTTAACAAGTAACGCAAGTGAGGTTCGTTATTCAGACGTTACGTGCTTATTCGGCGTTAAATGTTATTTTTGCGTTTTATTTTATAAGGTGCAAAATAGTACACAAGAAAATTTTGAGCGCCGCGTTGGGAAATTCTTCCCAACGCGGCGCCCGCAAAAGTTTTTTGGTTACTTTTTTTCAAAAAAGTAACAAACTCTTTACTTAAATGGGCTGTCGTTGATGCCTATTTCCGTATAGGTATTGCGATAGACGCAGAATGAGAACTCTCCCTCGCCTGCCGCCTTGGAGAAAAGCGTACTAAATGTATCGAAAATCGGGTCGTTCAAAGCGATATTCAAGCTGACAAATTGATCGTTGTTGATCCCTTTGCTTGCGCCCGCACCGTAGTCATTGCAGCACTTCACCCTTTCACCATTGAAGTAAATTTCGCTGAGGTTAAATCCGCCGCCGAAGAAAGCGATGCCGCCGTGCACATACTTGCCGTTCTTGATCAGCCCGGCATTGTGCGTGCTGTCATACTGAGTGAGAATACCCGAAATATCTATGCTGAACTTATTGCCCTGCAAGGTGCCGCTGACAAGCGTCGAGCTGTCCATGCCCTTGATTTCTTTCCAATCGTAGAACTTGACGTCACCCACCAAATCGAGCGTGCTTTTGTAACTCGTAGCGGCGAGGTCGTTGATCTTTTGGTTGTTGCCTATCCACTTGTAGAGGTATTCGCCCGCAAAGTGCGTGTCCATACCTATGCAAAAGATCCCGCTTCGATAAAAGCTTGTGTCCTTGATGGTAGCCGAACTGTCGCCCTTTTTTGCCGCCTCGGGCAAGTTGTCGTAATCGAACAAGTCCTTTTGAGCCTCTTCCCAAGGCTTTTGCTCTGAGCCGCTTTGCTTGGGACGCACGAATTTATTGCTGCCCTGCTTGTAAATAAACTCACGGGCATAGGCAAGAATACAGTTGTCGATAGTCAGCCTCTCGTTGGAAAAGGAGCGAACGACCGTTCTGCCGTTAAGCAAGGTGGAGTTTTTGATAGTGACGTCATTGCCCGTGACCTCGACGACCGTTCCTACGTAGTCGAGATTGGACAGATTGTCGACGTTGTTGCAGTTTTTGAGTACAACATTGTTTAGCGTTATGCCGTCGCCGTGCACCCAAAATCCCACATTGCCCTGTCCGTAGACCGAAAGTCCGCCTGCGGTAACAAATTCGAGCGGATTGCCTGCAAAGACGTCGCTCAAACTCGGAATGGCAATGTTCGTAGCGGGATCGATCTCGGTGGGATAGGCAAAGTCGTGCAAATTGACGGTGTGCCCGTTGCCGTAGACATCGGCTTTGATTTCGATAGCGGCTTTAAGCTGAGTGGGCTTGCCCATTTTCTTCAAAAAGTCGGTGTCGTAAGTCGACTCGAAGGTCTTGTACTCGTACGGATCGCCGGACGCATAGCCGAAATGTCTGCTGTTGGTTCGGCTCAGATTAGCCTTGCTTTCGAGATTGACGCGCAAAGCGATCGCCTCGCCGTCCGACGACTTGTCGGTCGCCCTTATAAGGTCCTCATAAGAGTAGATGTTGACGCCGTCCACCACAACAAAACGCATTTCGGTAAAGACATCCTCATCCGACGCACTCGAAATTTTAAGCATGTATTCGCCGACCGCCGAGGGCGTAAAGGTGAGTTTCCCGTCGTCATACTCGACCCCCTCGTTTAAGCCGCTTACGACTATGTCCTGCGGCGCCTTTTTGGGCAGCACCTCGAAAGAGATCGTTTCGCTGTGAGCGACCTTGTCGTCGCCGCTCAGCGAATCGGAGTAGTCGTAAAGCCCGATAACGTTATCACCGTTTTCGGACGGGAAAATGTAGTTCGCCTTGATATATTTGGGCTCGGTCCCGCCCAACATAAGCATCGCCGTAAAGGACTTTTTTATCACCGAGGGGCTGTTGTCCGCTTTTACGGACGCGGTTATCGTGACTTCGCCCTCGTTTACAAAGGTCAACGTGTTGCCCTCGATGGTAGCGACTTCCTCATTAGACGACGTCCAGGTAAGCGAAACCGTCGCAGCCTCGGGAATGACGCTTCCTTTAAGCTCAAGTGTCTGCCCGAAGCTGTCAAATTCAAACGCCTCGTTCTGTTCGTATTCGAGCATAATATCCTCGGGATCCCGAGGTACGGCAAGGGACACAAGCTTGGTAAAGCCCATGGCGGCAAAAGCCACGATGAGCGGCAATACCAACATAATAGCCAAGATCCTCTTTTTCATAGCGCCTCGATCCTCCTTTCCATATTCTTAAAGTAGCGCATGATGACCAAAACGAAGTACAAAATCGATACAACGAGCGGCACGACGTAAATGAACATAATATATTTGCTTGAAAAGATCGTAAACACGCAAGCGATCGCCCCGATGATTATGGAGTACAAAAACCCTTTTATCACCGACGAGGCTGTGTTCTTTTCGGGGTCCATTCCGCCGAGGTCGTTGTTTATCATTCCGACAATGGAAGCGGCGGTCGACACAGCCGCCACTACGAAGATCAAGACCCCGTCGAGAGGCGAAATCATGCCCGTCGCCACGACCAATACGATCGTAACGACGATCGCCACGCACGCAATGCACAGCGACAACAACAACTTGATCCCGATTTGCAACTTGTACGAAACGGGGATCGTCTTTACTATGCTGAGCTTGCTCCCCTCGCGCGACACCGCGTCGCCCGCAAACGTGTTGGACACGGTCGAGTACAGCACGATGATAAGCATCGCAAAAGGCGCAATGAGCGAATCGGTCAGCAGCTGCGAAACGACCTCGCTGAGCACCCCCATGGTGAGATACGTAAGGGCGGGCAGCGACAAGGCTATGGACAAGTACGAAAACATATAGCCGGGCGTTCGCACCAACTCGTTTATTTCCTTGCAAATAAGCGCGCCCTTGACCGAGCGAAGCTTGTTTGATGCTTTCGTTGTCGCCTTTGCTTGACGCTCTTTGCCGCTTCGGCTCAGCAGCCGTTCGCACAGGAAGAAGCTGCCGACGAGCGCACCCGCCGAGATCAAGAGGCAAATAAATGCCGCCCATAAATTTTCGCCGCTGAGGAACATTCCCAGCGAGTCGGAAAACAGCAGGCACTTCGCTACCGTCTTGATCTTGTCCACCGTGCTGCTGTTGAACACGAACTGCAATCTTCGGTCGCGGATAAGCCCGATTATAATGTCCAAAACGTACTTGTAAACAAAGAACAACCCGCATATAAAAACGAGCGAAAGTATCAAAAACAGCGGACCATGCCCGAGTAAAAACTTTTTGACGGCGTTAAAAAGCGGTGAAACAAGCGCGCTTATCGCCGTCGCCGCTATCGCCAATATTATTACGCAGAATATCGCCTTAAAGTAGAACCCTACGCCCAGCCCGCTCGTTATTCCGAAAGCGATAAAGATGGGCAAGGCGATCGCTCCCGACGAAATCAATTGATAGATAAAGAGCGCAGACAGCTTGCTTAGCATAACCAAATAAGGGTCGAGCGGCAGCGGCTGCAAGATCTCCTTGTCCGAAAACATTATGTTCGCCGCCTTGTTGAGCGACAACACGATCGACATAATAAGCATGACGAAAATAAACAGCGTCAAAATCTGACGTGAAATTTTGAGTGAAATAAATCTTTCGCTAAGCCCGATAAAAAGATACACAAACGCCGCCATTATCGCAAGAATTGTGACCGCGCCTATGATCCCTCCCAATATGCTTTTGCGACCGCTCCTAAAACCGCTGAGTTCTTTCCTCAGCAGAACACCGTACAGCTTCATTTTTCGTCAAGAGCCTCCACAACCTCAAAGAATCGCTCTTCAAGCGACTTTCCGCCTGCCGAAAAGCTCTTTATGTCCAAAACCTCGATGAGTTTGCCCTTGTTGATAAATGCCGCCTTGTCGCAGATCTTTTGCACTACGTCGAGATTGTGCGACGAGAAAAACACCGTCTTGCCCGCCGCCTTGCGACTGAGCATGGCTTCCTTGACCATATGCACCATCATGACGTCAAGGCCCGTAAGCGGCTCGTCGAGCACCCACACGTCGGGATCGTGCACGAGCGAAGCGATAAGGCATATCTTTTGCTTCATTCCGTGCGAGTACGTCCCTATAAACTTGTCAAAGGCATATCCTATGCCAAATCGCTCGACATATTCGTCGATCCGAGCGTTTCGCTCTTCCCCAACCTTGAATACGTCGGCTATGAAATTGACAAATTGCCTGCCCGTCATATTCTCGTATACGGCGTGGTTGTCGGGACAAAAGCCTATCTTGGCTTTGGCTTTAAGCGGTTCGGTTTTTACGTCGTAGCCCATAACCTTGATCGTTCCCTCGGTAATGGGCAATTGACCCGTCATGCTCTTGATCGTCGTCGACTTGCCCGCCCCGTTCTTGCCGATAAAGCCGAAAATCTCGCCCTCTTGTACTTCGAAGCTTAAATTGTCGACCGCCTTATAGCCGTCGCCGTAAACTTCCGAGAAGTTCGTAATCTCGATTGCACTCATTTTTCTCTCCCCTTATTCCCTATTTTGCTTTTTCCTTTTGTCTGAAAACAATTTCGTCCTATTTTGGCTTTTTCTTAGGTTGAAAGCATTATCCGTCCTTTTTTGACTTTTTCTTAGGTTTGAAAGCATTATCGTCCTATTTTGGCTGTTTTTCATAGTATATACCAAAAAAACGTTCCGCCGAAAGCTTTGGTGGAAAAAGCCATAATTTGACATTATAATTTATTATAGCTTAGTTTTCACCATTAGTCAAGCAGAATAACGCCTTTGCTTCCTTTTTGAAAGTTTGTAGGGAAACAAAAATACGCCCCCGACAAAATAAATTCGTCAGGGGCGAAAATTAGCTCATGTTAAGGTTTGCTTCCCTTAAAGGTCAAATCACTCTACCTGCGTTGAATTATCTTTGAGCGCAAATGATTGGCTTACTAAATCGAGAGCATAATAGGCGACCTTAGTTCCACGCGAATATTTTTCGCTTGCTTCCGTGATCATTTCTTTGGTAATTACAATATCTTTTGTCGCAGTTCTATAAGGCAACTTCACGGTAACTTTCTTATCTTCGGAAGTTGCCTCTACAATATCCGTTGACGAAGTAAACGGTATCTCTAATGTAAAAGTCATTTGCTCCTGTGTCGTAGTATAATTTTCTATTGTCAAAGCTACTTCTTTCCCTTGGGAATTAATCACATGAAGATCGCAAGGTACGTATACAGTTGTCAAAAGTTGGAATGGTACACTATCGCCAAAATCACTAAAAATTATATCATAGAATTGAGCAGTAATTTCATAAGGACCTCCCAAACTAATAACTCCTCCTATGCCTGCATTTGCTTTGATGTCAATCTTCGCATCATTTCCCGCAATTACAGTGCCACCGATATTACCACCTTCCATCACAGCGACAGTTCCATTCACCATCATTTCCGCATAAGGCTTAAACTTATTGTTTTCCAATAACAATGCGGAGGGATAATATTTTCTTGCTACACTCAACATCATATTTATTGGTCCCAATGACTGATTCATCAATACAAAAATACCATCTTCGGTATGCTGAATATTCAAATCACTCATCATGTCAAAGATTTGATCCAACGATCTAAAGAAGGCACTATTATCCATGGTATCAAGTGCGTACAAGGCGGCGTTATCCTCAATCGTAAGCGTGCCGTCCACAGTAAGCGCAGAACCGGGCAATAAGGCATATCTATTGCCCTTTGTAATAGTTAAATCGCTATCCTTGGCAACCGTAAAATTAAAGAAATACGGAACCGGGAAAACACACCATGAAGTATCTACGGGAATTGGGTTAAGTGCTTGCATTATTTGTTGTAGCGTATTTTTCTCTATATTTTTTGCACCGCCAAGAAGATCCATTTTAATGCCATACGTTTTAACATTGCCATAGAACGTAATATTGTTTACCCCGATATCGCCCGCAAGACTATACCTATTGGCAACATCTTCCCACTCGTAGTTTTCGGAATTATTTTGCGTAATGCCTACCGTCTTTGTCCCATCGTAAATTCCGACAAGTGAAGCACCATTTTGAAGACTGAAAGCACCGTGTGCGAACAAAACTTGCGCATTATCGTCCGCTCCCTTTGTATAGGTCGTGCCGTCTGCGCTTGCCACATAGCCCTCGTCTATCAACTCTTGGGTTGTTTTTACTTTTTTGGCACTACTATCATAAATATAGCCGTCGCTGGTCACAAGCGGCGCATCGGTACGGCAATACAGCAAGCTTCCAAAGACAATCAAGTTTGCTCTGCCAAAAAGAGCCGCGCCATAGTGCAAGGTAATTTTCGTCTGAATATTCATCACAGTATATCTCATAAACGGCGAATTGAATTTGATGTTTTGCTCGGGTCCGGCACCATCCGTACCGACAAAAGGATATAACCACAAAGTCGCCACCGTATCTGCATAATCGGTTACGACAAAGGGTTCAAACACCATCGCTTTTTCATTTGCTACTACTTCTCCACTGCCCTTGACGAATCCCCAAACATCGAGCACGCCGCCGTCCTCGACTGCAATCGTTCCATTGTTGTTGATTTGCGCATAAGCACCCGAAGTATGTCCTTGATAACCGCCGGCATTATTGTAACCGATAACGGCACCTACCGTTAATTTTCCATTCACTGCAAGCTTTGCTCCATTTGCGACCGTAAGCAAAAATTTTGACTGTTTCTCCTTACCGGCAATATTTTTAGATGGAGCAAATATTTCTTGTATTTCGGGATCTGTCGTATCTACACCGCTACCACCAAATTGAAACCACACATCCGGACCACCGCCGGGACCCTCACCGCAAAGATAATATTGTCTTTCGGCTTCAGGCTTTTTAAGATTTTCAGCATCATTTGCGGGATAAGCAAAACCGAGTGGCTTTCCACCCAAAACATCTCCCGTCGTAAAACTCATAATTGTTGCGGAATTATTATTACCTATTGCAAACGGAATTTCAACTTCAACATATTCGGGAATAGTTACAGTTCCGCTCGATATAGTAGATTCGCCATTTACTACAAGACGTATTGTGGAAAAGTCATTCTTTATTTGATTTTCTTCTTTGAACTCCTCTTGAAGTTTATGCAATTTATCTGCCATTTCAAGAGCCTCTACAAAAGAACCGCCAAAGTCCGAAGTGTAAACTTGGTTTATATCGTAAAGAATTATAGCTTCTTCATCGTTATTTTCGATTAATTCTTTTGCCGTAGATACCGAGCCGACATTTCCGTTAAAATCGCCGACATTACCGTAGAAAGTAGGCATATCTTCATATTCACCCGGATGAGTGTTTTCATAGGTATTTTCTACTTTTACATTATCCGGGATTATTACTTTCAAACCGCTCTTTGGCACCATAAGATTATCTAAGTCGAATACGTTTTCTTCGCTCTCGCCAAATTCTTCACTGAAAACAACTCTCGAACGAACACGTTGACCGTCTTTGATAATATTAGTGATTGTTTCGTATTGCATAATCTCGTCTTTGGTAATTTCAAACGCATTACTTACGGTATCGCCATCGATATCTATATAATACATCTTATTGTCAGCCGTAACAAACAAGGTAGATTTTACAATAGTCGTAACTGCTCCCAAGATATCCGCATTGTCGATGCGATCCAAGGCTTTTTGGACATGATTTTTTATTAAATCACTTGTCGATGCGGTTTCGGTATAATCAATGGGCATAATGCCACTGTTTGCCATAGCCGGCTGAATTGCGCTGATATTGGCAATAGAAGCCGCAGCCGTTTCCGAGGGCAAGTTTGAAAGATCATACAAAGCTTCGGCGAGGTCGTTACCTTTTGTGCTTACGATAATATAGCCGTCGATTACCTCTTCGGCGTAGTAAGCGGGAACGAGCTGCTCGGGCTTTATATCGGACACATCGAGCACTTCGAAGCGCCCATTATTTTTGTTATACACAATTACGTTGTCCGACTTTTTGGTGGCGATATTTTCCGCCTCATAACCGTAGTCCTTTGCCTTAAAACGAATGTTCTGAGCCGAAGCCGCCACATTCGAATTTAATTGGACCTCCGCCGCCACCGTAGAGTTCAGGTTTGCGGCAAGCTGGATGTCCGCACTGTTATTGGCGCTGTCGATAACGCCTATAAACGTGGGGATAAGTACAGCCGCAAGAATCGCAATAACTGCGATTACAATGACCAATTCCACCAAGGTAAAGCCGAACGCTTTGTTCCTTGGCGAAGTTCTTTTCATCTTTTCCATTGAATCATTTTCTCCTTATGATATATTTTGCAGTTCCATTACCTCTGCAAATATATTTTTGTTCAACATAAGTCGCAATACCAAGTCAAGCCCCAACCTGCTTGGTCCTTAAGTTTTATTAACTTGTTTCCCCGTTCTGCCATAGAATTTCGCTTTCATCTTCCCATTCCTTGGCAATAATCAAGCTTAAAAAACTTAAACTTACATCGGGATCTTACTTGATATATTCGATAACGTTACCTCCGAAAATATATTTTGCAAGTATAATACTGCAATTTATCTTAGTATAACCCAATTTACCCTATTAGTCAAGCAAATTTCAAAAGTTTTTATGGGTAGAGTGTAAAATAGCAAGCAAGAAAAATTTTGAGCGCCGAATTGGAAAGAATTTTCCAATTCGGCGCCCTCAAAAGTTTTGGTTTTTTCACCATAGCGTCCAAGCGAAGCGGCGCAATTCGCTTCACAAGCAGCTTGCCCGCCCTCAAAAGTTTTTTGGTTTTTTTCACCATAAGCGCCCAAGCGAAGCGGCGCAATTCGCTTCACAAGCAGCTTGCCCGCCCTCAAAA
>CANRNV010000046.1 GCA_947632125.1 uncultured Clostridia bacterium | reverse complement strand
TTAAGCAGTTGACAGGCGGGGGGCGCGTGACTTGTCGGTTCCTTTACGGCAACGATTTTGAATACACGCCCGAGTTTAAAATTTGGGTCGGAACTAATCACAAGCCCGTTATCCGCGGCACGGACGTGGGAATTTGGCGGCGTATTCGGCTTATTCCTTTTGAGGTCAATATCCCGCCCGAAAAGGTGGATAAAACGCTCAAATGGAAGTTGCGTAAAGAATTACCACAAATACTCAAATGGGCGGTAGACGGCTGCATAAAGTGGCAAAAAGAGGGGCTGGAACTGCCCGCGTGCGTGGAACAAGCGACAAAAGAGTATAAAGCCGAAATGGATTTGCTCGCCTCGTTTATGGACGCGTGCGTAGTCATAGATTACGGCGCGCCCGAGGGAGTTTCCGCAACGGACTTGTTCTCTATATATTCACAGTGGGCGGCAAAGAATAACGAATACGAAATGTCGAGCAGAAAGTTTTTTATCGAGATAGGCAAAAAATTGCCCGAAAAAGTGCGCAAAGGTAGCGGGATTTTTTATAACAAAATCAAACTCACGGACTATGCGAGCAGTCTACTTTCCACGCGGCGGCAGTTAAATTTTGAAGATTTTTCATAAAAAGTACGCAAAAACGCTTGACATATATGTATATATATGATATAATATAAGTACGATAAAGGTTGAGGGCAACGACCCCAAAGGAGAGTAAAATGAAACTTAGCGAAATGAACGAACATCAAGCAACAGCATACAGGCTTATGGTTGAAGTGTACAACGACATTGTTGGCGGACTTGAAAACGGACTTATGGATTATGAAGAGGGAACGGAAGATTATGAGGTTTGCAAAAGAGCGTTGAGTGACGGAAACACATTATTGGGCGAAATATATGTAAGAACGCAACAGGAAGCAACAAGGCGTGGAAGTGCAAAGCATATCAGATTTGCAGGCGAGGAATTTTTGAGAGAAAGAATACAGCGTAGGCTTGCGAAAGACGGATATTGGAATTAAGCAGAGCACTCCCGAAAGGGAGTAATGCCACGGCGGACACGGTTGCAAGTGCCGATACCGCAAAAGGAGATTAGATATGAAAGAATATATGGTAAGATTAAGAGATTACAACGGCAACGTTATTGACGGAGATATTTATATTGCTAGAACGAAGAAAGAAGCAAGGGAAAGATATTTAAGCAGGGTACAAAGGTTAGGAATAGATGTTTGCAGATATGACTATATCACAGTGGATATAATCAGATGAGGGTGAAATGGATAAAAGCATGAACAGTTTATATGGGTTGGTTTATGACGATATAGTAACGTGGTTCGGCGCGGGCGACAGGGAAGCGTGCGCCGAGCAGATTGTCGAGGACTTGGAAAAAGCGGGTTACGAAAAAGTCGACTATAAGGGTATAGTCGAGTATATGTTGAGCGTAAAAAGGGCATACGAGGACAAAGCAGCAGAAGTCGCCGACTTGACTACACAGGTGGAAGTTTTGCAGAACGAGAAAGATAACCTCGAATGCACACTCATGGAGACAGGCGAAAGGCTAGAAGAATTGGGCGGGGGTGTAGACGACACTATCCCGCCGCCGATTGGGTCGACAGTGTATCTTTTATATAAAGACAGCGTATCGGTAGACACGGTTCTAGCGATAGGGCGGGACGGGTTTTTTGCAAAATCGGCTTTTGATAAAAACGTAGTAGACGAGTTTAAATATTGGAATTACGCCGATTTCGGTAAAACGTGGTTCACCGACTTTGCGGGTGTAACGGAGTTTTTGAACGTTTTTCGCAAACGTCTTATGGAGATAGAAAAGGGGTATTTCGAGATAGTGGAGGGCAAAGAAAATGAGCAAGCAAAAAGAGATTGAGGAAATGGCAGACGTTCTTTGGGGACATTGCGGAAACCTTATCAATGAGTATTGCGAGGGAAAAAGTCATTGCGCTAATTGTATTGCAAAGAAACTGACTGACGCGGGCTACCGCAAAGCCGATGAAGTCCGCAAGGAAACGGCGAAAGAGATTTTGCAAGACTTGTATGATGAGGCGTCAAAATATTGTGACGATACAATGGGACTTAACACTTACGAGATTAAGCAATTAGCAAATAAATACGGTGTAGAGGTGGACGAATGAAAGATTACAGGTTGAGCGAGATACAAAATCACAATTGGAACAGATTGTGGGATTTGGGCGATGATATTGCCAAAAGAAGGCTTGAATTTGAGTTTCTTCGTAAAGCACAGTATTCTCTTGAACATTTGGACATCGAGCCGCGCGATATGATTGAGTTGCCGTGCAACGTGACAACGAATGGTGGAGAGGGTAGAGGGTTATTATACACTACATTGGCACGCGACAAGAAAGACGGCACAGTTCATTTTATGACAACGGACGACAAAAAATATGCAGATGAATTTTTGGCGGCGGTAAAGAAAAACGATTGCGATTTTGCGCGTGCTGTTTTAGCAATGGATATGAAGAATATTCTCAAAAAAAAGAGGTGGATATAATGAAAACACGCGAGAACGAATTGCACGAAATCATAGTTACCACCAAAAACAACACGGCAGAACTTACGAAACTTTGTATAGCGCAGTGTTCGATATGTGAATATGAGATTAAACGCATATGGGGTGGAATGCACGAAAACGTGAAAGAACGCTTGACGTCAAATTTGCGCGGTATAGGAATAAACTACTGCCCGAAATGCGGGGCAAGATTAAAAGGCATAGATTACATAATAGGAGACAAATAAGATGAATGAAGAGCCTATCATAGGAGCGCGGTACGGCTGGATATGCCCTAAATGCGGGGCGGTAATGTCACCCGATACGTCGTTCTGTCCTAATTGTGCGCCGCAACAAAGCACAGTTGAGGCGTGGAATGGGCATAATGCGTTGCTTGCCATAACGGAAATATTCAAGAAAGGGAGTTGCGGAAAGCAAATAGACAGTGACGTTGAAGAACAAACGGAAGAAAACGGATAATGGCAATAAGTGGGGACAATCCCGAGTTATTGGAGAAAAACGACAAATGAAACCGAGATTAGGGCGGACAATATGGTGTAAATATGAGTGGGGCCTAGAAGCGCAAAAGGTATACGCGTTAGGCGAGCAATCGTTCATCACGGATAACTACTGCAAGGCTACCGTTAAAGGCTCGCAAGAATATGATTACTGTTGCTATAACATTACGTGGTTTACGTCATTATCAAAAGCAAAAAAGCAGATTATGAAAGATTTTCGGAGAATGTACCCCGAAGACAAAAACGCAAAGTTGATACAATATGGCGATGATTATTACGAGATAGGATAAAAAACTGTTTGCACAAACAAAGCCTTGACATAAACGATAATATGTGCTATAATATGCGTAAGGAGACTAATTTATGGAAACAGTTGATATTGCGGTTAAGGAAATCAAGCCGTATGACAAGAACGCAAAGAAGCACAATGACACGCAGATTGGCAATGTGGCAGAAAGCATACGGCAGTTCGGATTTGTCCAACCGATTGTGCTTGACAAAGACAATGTAGTAGTTATCGGACATTGTAGACTTTTAGCCGCTAAAAAGTTGAGGCTTGAAACTGTTCCGTGCGTGTATGCGGATACTTTTACGGACGAACAAGTAAAGAAGTTGCGATTGCTTGACAATAAACTTAATGAAAGCGCTTGGGATTTTGACCTGCTCTCCGAAGAGTTGGAAGACCTTGAACTTGACGATTTTGGGCTGGATTGGGGACTTCCCGAAGATGAGGAAGAAAAAGAGATTATCGAGGACACCCCTCCCGAAGTTGACGAACAGGCAGAGCCGATTTGCAAAACAGGCGATATTTGGCAACTTGGCTCACATAGGCTAATTGTGGGCGATAGCACGGACAGAGCGACGATTGAGCGGCTTATGGACGGCGCAAAAGCAGATATGGTATTAAGTGACCCACCGTATGGTATGAAACTTGACACAGATTTTAGCGGTTGTCTTGGCAGTCTTGGCAGAAAACATAATACTCGTGGTAACAAATATGATAAAGTTATTGGCGATAATGAGGATTTTAAGACGGAAATTATAACTACATTTTTTGATAACTTTGCTTATTGCGAAGAGATGTTTTTATTCGGAGCGGATTATTATGCGGAGATTTTACCGAATAAAAATGACGGGAGTTGGTTGTGTTGGGATAAGAGAAAAGAAAGTCAAGCAGACGCGATAGGAAGCGAATTTGAGTTGATTTGGAGCAAATCAAAACATAAACGAAGAATGTTGAGGCACGATTGGTTTGGCTTTTTATCAAGCGAAAATGCAAAAGACGCACAAAATAGAGTACACCCCACTCAAAAACCGATTACACTTCTTGCGGATATAATCAAACAATGGGGCGACAAATGCGATATTATTGTTGATTTATATGGCGGTAGTGGTTCTACAATGATTGCTTGCGAACAGTTAGGGCGCAAGTGCTATATGTGCGAGATTGACCCAACGTATTGCGATGTGATTTTGAAAAGATACATTGCTTTTAAGGGCACAGATAAGGAAGTATTCAGGATTGAGGCAGACGGCACTAAAACGGCGTTTGCGGAGATAGAAAAGGCGGTAAAAATAGCATAAATGGCAAGAAAAGGACAGGACAATTTAAGAGTGCCAAGCTCGGAAGAAGCTCGGGAATACGGAGCAAAGGGCGGCAAAGCAAGCGGCGAGGCAAGAGCGAAGAAAAAGACCATTGGAAATATCCTCAAACAATGGTCGAATTTTGCTGTTTCCGACAAGCAAGCGGAGCAACTCAAAAAAATGGGATTTTCGGACGATGACCTCGTAAATAGCACGTTGGTTGCCGTCAAATTGATACAAAAGATACAGAATGGCGACCTAAAAGCAATGGAGATGTACGTCAAATTGACAGGGCAAGACCCCGAAACGGAAGCAAAGATTGCAAAAACAAAACAGGAAACACGGCTTGTCAAGGCAGAAGAACAACGGATACAGAACGAGTTTGGCGACAACAGAGAAGTTGAGGACTTGGCAGGGCTTGCCGATATGTTAAAGGGAGATGACGAGGAATGAATTTGTTTAGTCTATCTTTCGGCAAAGACAGTATGGCGACGGTTATTCTGGCGGCAGAACAGGGCGTAAAAATTGACCGTGTTATGTATTGCGATATACGATTTTCGCCCGATATGAGCGGAGAACACCCACTTATGGCAGAGTGGATACCGACAGCGGAAAAGCGATTAAAGGATTTATTCGGAATTACAGTTGACCATGCATATAGCGGAATATCGTTCATTGAGCAATTTTACAAAGTCAAGCAAAAAGGAAATCATATAGGCGATTGTTACGGCTTTCCGTATGTGGTAGGTGCGTGGTGCAATGACAGGTTGAAGTTAAAGGCAATCGACGGTTATATGCGGCAGTTTGACGACAAGGATATAACGCAGTTTGTAGGTATAGCATACGATGAGCCTATTCGGTGAGAGCGTATGGAAAACAAACAAACGGAAAAGCATAAATACCGCAGTTTGCTTGTGGAGCAGAAAATAACGGAAGCGGAAGCGTTCGATATTTGCCGAAAATACGATTTATTATCTCCGATGTATAACAGCGATGATATTTACAGGGGCGGCTGTTGGTTTTGCCCGAAGCAATGTATGGCTGATTTATACAGTTTGTGGAAAAATTATCCGCAAATGTTCAATGAATTGTTAAAGATAGAAAAAGACAGTCATAACACATTTAAGCCAAATATTACGCTTGCGGAAATAGCAAAGAGATTTGAAAACGGTTGCGTTCCTGTTCGTCATAAAAAGCAAGAAAAATATGTGCAAGTGGGAATGTTTGACAAATGAGAGCAACACAGACAATTGATTGGAAGCCGTTTAGCAATAAGCACAAATGGTACATAGCAAACGCCTTACAATGCCGTATGTCGGTAGCCGAAGGCGCTATTCGTAGTGGCAAAACTATCGATAATTGTATCATAGCGGCGGCATATTTGGAACGTTGCGCAGACAAGATACATCTTGCAAGTGGAAGCACTCTTGCCAACGCTAAAATGAACATTGGCGATTGCAACGGTTACGGGCTTGAACACCTTTTCAGGGGACGTTGTCGTTGGGGCAAGTACAAGGGCAATGAGGCGTTGATTTTACAAACGCAGACAGGCGAAAAGGTAGTTATATTCGTCGGTGGCGGATTATCGAACAGTTACAAAAAGATACTCGGTAACTCATACGGGCTTTGGATAGCGACGGAAATAAATGAGCATTACGACAGCGAGGACAGCCGAGAGAGTTTTATCAAGGTTGCAATGGGGCGGCAAGTGGCGAGCAAAGAGCCGATAATCTTGTGGGACTTGAACCCTTGTAACCCGCGACACCCGATTTATTCCGATTACATTGACGCGTACAAAGAGATTGCGGACGATATAGGCGGATATAATTACGAACATTTCACGATGAATGACAATTTGTCAATATCGGACGCGGCGAGAGCAGAGATAGCGGCGAGATATGATCGAGAAAGCGTTTGGTACCAGCGCGATATCTTAGGGCGTAGATGTGTTGCCGAGGGGTTGATTTACAGGCAGTTCGCGGACAACCCGCGTAAATACACACTTAGCACAAACGCGGCAATGTTACGCGACATTATCATCGTCACGATTGGTGTGGATTTCGGCGGCAACGGTTCGGCAACGGCGTTTGTGTGTACGGGGTATACGAGGGGATTGCAAAATGTAATCGTTTTGAAGTCACAGCGTTTACCAGAAGAATTAAACCCCGAAGAATTGAACGAAACGTTTGCAAGTTTTTTTGAGATGTGCTATAATAAGTTCGGGAAGCCCATGGAGATTTACGCAGACAGCGCAGAACAAATACTCATACGCGGGCTAAAAACGATGTGCGCGAGGCGAGGCTTTCGGGCTAACGTGCGTAACGCCCTAAAAAAGCCCATAAACGACCGCATACGGCTTGTAAACAAACTTATGGCGCAGGGCAGATTTTTTGTAGCAGTGGGCGCGAAAACGGTCACGGACGCGCTATGCGAGGCAGTATGGGATATAAAACACCCCGATGAGAGGTTGGACACGGGCGAAACTGATGTAGACTCTTTGGATAGTTTGGAGTATAGTATTGAACCCTTTATGACAGATTTAAGTAGGTGATTATGACGCATTATATTTATAAACACACGAATAAAGTCAACGGCAAATGTTATATCGGGCAAACAAAAAATATCAAAGGTAGGTGGAGACCCGAGGGATATAAATATTGCCGAAAATTCTACCGTGCAATACTAAAATACGGGTGGGATAATTTTACACACGAAATATTGAGAGAATGCACGGAAAATGACGTTGATTTTTGGGAAGCGTATTATATCGGGGAATATGACAGCATAGAAAACGGTTATAATTTAGAGAGTGGCGGGCATGCAAACAAAGTTGTATCAGACGAAACGAAAGCGTTGATAAGTAAGGCGGAAAAAGGTCATATAGGATATAACAAAGGTAAACCTGCTTGGAATAAAGGATTAAAAACACCCGATGAGGTGCGACAAAAATTAAGTGAGGCGCATAAGGGTAAAAGACAACCGTTAAGCAAAGAAACGATAGAAAAGATAAGACAAGCAAATATAGGTAGGAAAGCAAGTCCAGAAACGATAGAAAAATTAAGGCAGTCACATATCGGTAAACCGTCGGGCAGAAAGGGTGCGAAATTTACAGAAGAACAAAAGAAACATTTAAGCGAAGCACACAAAGGACAACCTTGTTATTGGAAAGGCAAACAGCGGAGCGATGAAACAAAGCAAAAAGTGTCAAAAGCTAAAAAAGGCGTATATTATGATACGAGCCGAAAAGTAAGAAATATAGATACAGGCGAAGTTTATATGTGTGCAAGGGAAGCGGAAGATAAAACAGGCGTAAATCATACAAATATTTATGCCGTTTGTAAAGGTATAAGACCAAAAGCGGGCGGTTATAAGTGGGAATACGTAAAATAAAGGAGATAAATATATGAAGTTAATCGAATTATTGCGGCAGATAACGGGGAATGACAGCCTTGTGTTGTACGAAAATGACGCGTATGTAGACCAGTGGCTGGAATGGTACACTGGAAAGGTGAAAAAATTCCACAGTTACAAGGTGTACAACGGGCGGCGCGAAGTCGCTTTTGAACGCTTTTCCCTCGGCATGGCAAAAAAAGTGTGCGAGGATTGGGCGAACTTACTAGTCAACGAAAAGACCGATATTACGCTAGGGGACGAAGCGTCGCAAAACGTGTTGAACGAAGTTTTGCGAAACTGCTCGTTTTGGCGCAAAGCGAATGAGGGGGTAGAAAAGACGTTCGCCCTCGGACAAGGCGCATGGGTGGTGAGCGTAAAGAACATTGAAGTAGACCCCAGCGGCGGGATAAAAAAGAACGATGTGGCAAAGGTTGACGTTTCTTTCGTCAACGCAAAAAACATAAAGCCGATAACTTACGAGGACGACAGGGTCACGGAATGCGCGTTCATTTCCCGCGACAGCCGATACACCTATATCGCCGTACACTTGCGCGGCGCGGACGGGACGTACGACGTGCATAATTTCGTTGCCGAAGGCGATAACCTCGACAGTCTCAATGTGTTTGCGGAGCGGGCGTTCGTATTCCATACGCATGACACCGAGCCGTGGTTTTACGTGCTAAAACCGAATATAGCGAACAATATCAACATAAACAGTCCGTTCGGTATTTCGATTTTCGCGAATGCTATCGACACGCTTAAAGAAATTGACATAGTATACGACAGTTATCAAAATGAGTTTGTGCTCGGGAAGAAGCGCGTGTTTGTCAGCGTTGACAGTTCGTATATTGAATTGTCCTCGGGCGAGCAGAGAGAAACGTTCGACAGTAACGATGTCGCGTTTTATGTTCTGCCGCACGATGAGACAAGCAATCCGTTTATATCCGACAACACGCAGACATTGCGAGTGGCAGACCATCAACTCGCCTTGCAAGACCAGCTCAACCTTTTGTCGTATGCTTGCGGGTTCGGGACAGAACATTACAAATTTAACGCGGGCGGGGTGGCAACGGCAACGCAAATCATAAGCGAAAATAGCGATATGTTCCGTAATATCAAGAAGCACGAAATCTTGATTGAGGACGCGCTAGTAACGATTGTACGCGCTATAATTTACGCCGTAAACACGTTTACCATGCAGAGGATAAACGCGGGGACGAATATTGAGGTTAAGTTTGACGACAGCATAATAGAGGACAAACAAGCCGAAAAGACCAGCGACCGCCTCGATGTTTCTATGGGCGTAATGAGCAAAGCGGAGTACAGGGCGAAGTGGTACAACGAAGATATAGACACGGCGCAAGCAAAAATTGACGAGATGTCAAGTATGACGATAAGCGACCCTGGGGAAGAGCCGCCGTTCGAGAACGATGAGGGATAACGTATGGACAGCGCGGCGAAATGGACAGACGCGGAGCTGAAACGGCTCGAAAAGCAGATAAACGCCGAATACACGAAAGCCTATCAAGAAATGAAACAAGAGATGACGGCGATAATGGCGAAAATCGAGGTCAACCCCGATATGTCGTTACAGCAAAAAATCGTCCTAATGAACAAGTACGACAGGCTAAATAAACTTACCGAACAAATGGCAGACGTTTTGCGCGACACAAACAAAACGGCGCAAGGTTTTATAAGCAAGTCGGCGCAGAACGTTTATAAACAAAACTACAACACCGAGGCGAAGCGGTTGCAGTACGAATTGAAAAGCCTCGGCGAAAAGAAACCCGTTTTTCCCATTTTGGACAATACGGCGGTCAAAAACATACTCACAAAACAGGTAGACCCTTTCACGAAATTAGCGATAGCGGGGCAAAGCGATAAAGCGGCGATTATGCGCAAGTTAAACAGCGAACTGACGACCGCGCTACTCAAAGGCGAAAGCATACCGAAGATAGCGGCGCGGCTGAAAAACGTCTCGGAGGGATACCTCGGCAACACTATCCGTATTGCTCGAACTGAGACAACGCGAGTTATGAACAGCGCACGCGAGGCAGTAGGCGAAGAGGGAAAAAAGAAAGGCTTTAACATGTGGAAGCGGTGGCAAGCGACACCACAGCCGGGCAGAACGCGCGATGAACATCTCGAAGCGGACGGGCAGGAAGTGCCCTTTGACGAGCCGTTTATAGTCGGCGGCGAGGAATTGATGTATCCGGGAGACGTCAGTTTGGGTGCCAGCCCGTGGAACACGATAAATTGTCGATGTGTAGTAGTAAATTTTATCAAGGAGAAAGGCGACAATGCAAGTAACGATTAGAAGCAACAACCCCACGAATGAACGGTGGATAATCGGCGAGAACGGCAAGCCCGAACGGTGGTTCGTTGACAAAGAAAGTGACGAATACGTCACTCTTCGCAAAACCCGTGAGCCACTCCCACAGGTTAGGCGGGTGACAATACCCCGCGAGAAAGCCTTTTTGACCGAAGCGGAATGTAGGATAAATGTACCAAAAATGTAGTATAACGTGTAGTATCCTACACAAAAAATGAGTACGTATATATTTATACGTACTCATTTTTATTTATATATAATATATATTTTTTTCTTTTGTGTAGTATATGTGTAGTAATGTAGTAATTTACTATAAAGTTTCCATATAGAAAGTTTCCATATAGAAAGTTTTATGAAAACCGCCTTTTTGCTACATAAAAAAATTTTTTCCTACATAATCCCCTCAAAACGCTTGACATATATAAACATATATGGTATAATATAGGCATAAGATGAAAAAGGAGATAAAAACAATGACAGTAACACGTGACGGACAATATCTTTACGCAGGACGGAACGAGTTCTACCGCTGGGGCAAGAAAGCGCAATCGATTGTTGAGGCTTGCAAAAAGCCGAACGACAACGGCTTTTACAACATTCCGACTAGCACGAACTACTTCGCTTTCGGAACAAGCGATGGCAAGTATGGTGATTATGCAAAGTGGAACGATACGTTTTTCTCGGTAAACAAAGCGGGCTATATTTGGGCAAAGGTAGGAACGCCGAAAGCGGACGATTTCTTGAAAATGCTCGATAACCTCTTAAACGATATGCGCGAAATGAGGTCGGGCAACGCTGACGATGAGGAATAAGCAGTATGTGGAAAGAACGGAAACTGAAAAATGGATTATATCGGGTATATTGCCCGATATGTGGGGCACCGATGTATGACGTTAGCCGCACGGAAACGCCCACAAAGTACGGTGTTTCTTACAATCACGATGAGATTGTGCAAAAGTACAAAGACACAAGTCTTATTTGGGTAAAAGGGCTAGGGGGAGCGGCGACAGTGTGTATTGACTGCTATAACGCGGCTCACCCGCAAGCAAACGGAGCGTTCGATAGAATGCTGACGGAAGAAAAATTTTTTAACGGAGGTATAAAAAAATGAAACGACGCTATTATCAGAGCGTGAGGGCATGCGACAACTCGGACGATGAGTGGATAGTGTACGAGGGATACAGCCGATATTCCGCGCTATTGAGGACAAAAACGGAAAACCGCAACTCGCGCGACAAGCATTTCACTACCGAGACACGCGCGTATGACTTGCCCGATGACCGCGACTTTGAAAAATTGAGCGAGGAAGAACAAAACGCGGTGCTGTGCAGTTACGACATAATCGATGATGAAATCATCGCGCCAGAGGACGTATACGAAGAGGACGAGGGGTGGTTTTGATATGACACAAAAAGAACGCATAGCCGCGATAGAAAAGCAGTTGCGGCGTAATAAGGGAGACAGCGATATTTGGGATATTGATTTTGACTTGCCGCAGAACACGTGGAAATCGCCTCGGTTCAAAGAAGACCTCGCCGCGATGTTCAAGCGAAACAAAGTCGCCGCAAGCACGGAGACAGTAGAAGAATTTCGGTTCGGCGGGACACCGTACGCATACGTTTACATGCGCGTTTCCCAAAAAAAAAGATAAAACTTTTACAAAAGCCCTTGACAGGGCTTTTTTTTTGCGCTATAATATACCGTAGAATTTCCTCTACCACGAAGAGGTTTAAATACGTGGCGGGCAGTTGACTGAGTGAACAGTCGCTTAAACAAAATCAGCCGCGGGGGAGAAAAAACGCATGGACGAATTGAAAGACTTGTTCGGGGACGAGAGCCTCGACTATGCAACGTTTGAGCAAAAACTCACAGAAAGCGGAATAAAACTCGCTAACTTGAAAGGCGGCGGTTATGTCGATAAGTCTAAGTACGATAAGCTCGCTGGGGAGTATGCTAAGTACAAGACCGACAACGACGTTACCAAGTACGCGGATTATGACGCGATAAAAAGCGAACTCGAACAGTTAAAGGCAGAAAAAGAGGAACTCGGGTACATCACGGAAACGGCAAATCTGGGCGTTGCAGAAGCGTTTCGCAAGTTCGTTGTTTCCGAGGTAAAGCCGCTTGTCACCGACAAAAAGGATTTTAAAACGTGCCTTGTTGAGTATCTCGCAAAAAATGGGCAATATATGGAGCAGAGAGAAAAGAGCGGCGTTTTTTTCGCCTCTTCCGTCAACTTAAACGGCGGGGAAAGCGGGAAAAAGTCGACAAATCAAATCATGAATGATTTTTTAAGGAGTAAAAAGTAAAAATGGCAGTAAGTATTACCAAAACTGACGTTTCGGCACTTGAAAGCGAGGCGGTATCGAACGAGATAATCGAAGGCGTTGTTAAAGAGAGCGCGACGCTTTCCCTCTTCACTAAATTGCCGAACATGACCGCGGGTACTTTGCGTATGCCCGTGCTGGAAAGCCTTCCCGAGGCTTATTGGGTCAACGAAAAGAAAGACAACGGGCGCAAAAAGACCACTTCTATGGCGTGGGCGAATAAATACATCGTTGCCGAAGAATTGGCAGTTATCCTCACAATAA
>CANRNV010000045.1 GCA_947632125.1 uncultured Clostridia bacterium | reverse complement strand
ACGATCATCAGCACCACGTACTTGGGGTCGTCGATGGGCGCCGCGCCTATAAACGAGGATACGTACTTACCTTGCGCTATGCCGCCCCCACTTATATACTTTTGAGCCGTGCCCGTCTTGCCGCCCACGGGAAAGCCATTTACCTGAGCCTTCTTTCCGCTTCCCTCCGACACCACGAGCCCGAGATAATTGCGCAGCTTTTTGCTCGTTTCCTCGCTTATCACCCTGCGCACGACCTTTTTTTGGTGGGTAAAGACGTTCTTGCCGTCGAAGCTGTCGATGCTCTCGACAAAGTACGGCTCGTACAATATGCCGCCGTTGACCGCAGCCGAAAACGCCGTCACCATTTGGAGCGGGGTTACGGCTATCGCCTGTCCGAAGCCTATCCTCGCCAAATCGACGTTCTTTACGCTCTCCTCGTTCATCAAGATACCTCGGCTTTCGCCGAAGAAATCGACGTTGGTCTTTTGCCCGAAGCCAAACGCTTCGAGCCCGTCATACAGTTTTTCCTTGCCGAGCGAAAGCGCCAAGTTCATAAAGACGCAGTTGCAACTGTTCTTAAACCCGTCGCCGAGGTTTTGACTGCCGTGACCTATATACTTCCAACATTTTATGCGCTGACCGTCCACTATGTGATAGCCGGGGCAATAGTAAGTTCTGTCCTCGCCTATGCCGTTTTCGAGCGCGGTCGCCGCCGTGAAGGTCTTAAAGGTGGACCCCGGCTCGTACACGTCGACGATGAGGGTGTTTTTGGTAAGGGCGTTGAGCATGGTGATATCGTCACGAGGTACGTCGTTGAGGTCGAACGTGGGCGTTACCGCCGACGCCACTATCGCTCCCGACGTGCAGTCCATGACGAGCATGCTCGCCGACTTGCTCTGCCACTGCGCCATGGCGTCCGTTACGGCAGCCTCGGCAAACGCCTGAATGTCGGCGTTTATCGTAAGCGTCAGGCTGCAACCCTGTATCCCCGGCACGTACTTTGTGACGTTGCTCTTTAATTCGGTGCCCTTTATGTCCGTTTCGGTATACGCAAAGCCGTCGACGCCCGTGAGATATTGATTATAGTAACCCTCGATACCGTTTTGCCCCACTCCGTCTATGTTGGTAAAGCCCATGACCTGTTGAAGCAAGCTGCCGTGCGGATAGCTGCGCTTTCGATCGATGGTAAAATAGACCCCGTCGAGTTCGAGCCGACGGAGCGCTTCGCCTTTTTGCTTATCCACCGCCCGCATGACCGTGATCTCGCTCACGTGCTCGGTGGTTATGCGTGTATACAGTTTGTGATAGTCAAGACCCAAATTGCCGGAAAGCGCCGAAGCCACTCTCATCGGGTCGGTAACGGCGTTGGGTCGAACGTAGACGGTATAAACATCGATGTTTTCGGCAAGAACGGCGCCCGAATTGTCATAGATTATGCCCCTTGCCGCTTTGAGAGGAAGGTCGCGATACCACTGTTTTGCCGCCTTTGCTTGAAGATCCTTGCCGTCTATTATCTGCAAATAGAACAGTCTGCCTATTAATGCGCAAAATAAAAAGGCTATCAATATTAAAACTATTAATAACCTCTTTCGCATAACGAATAAGTTTTCGGTTTTGATTTTCAGCCTCCAAAGACTCCGCTCAGCCAATCGCACACAGAGTCGAACCAATTTGTAGTCGCCGGGTACGTCGAAGCATCTGTCAATGGAAGTAAGTCATATTCTTTGGCGGATTCGATTGCCACCATTCCGCCGCCTACTGCGCGGTCGGCAATGTTGCTCTCGTCGCTGAGCACGTCGATCTCGCCACGAAGCGTGTTGAACGCGGCGGTCTTTTGACTGAGTTCATCCTCCAAGTCGTCTACTCTCGATCCCGCCGACGACAACAATATGCCGGTAGCAAGAACAAGAGCAGACAGGAGAAGGATAATAGTCAGGTACACGCCCAATATGACCTTTGTTCGCTGATCGAGCTTTTGCTTCGTAACCGGAGCGGGAGCGTGATCCTTTTGCGAACGAATGGAGGGCATAAAGGTTTCGACAGGAGGCTTATAAGTATCGGCAATGGGTTGTTCGACTGTCGTCTTTTGCTGCGGCTTTGCTTGGAATTGGGAATAGCTGACGCGCTCCTCCGCAGCCTGCACCTGAGCGTCGTAGAACGATTTGTTGGGATTGTTCTGCGGCTTAGGCTCACTGTACTGCGGCTTGGGCTCGACATAGGTCCTTTCGACCGGCTTAGGCGCAACTTCCCGCACGGGCGTCGTCGTGTATTGCACGCGAGGTTCCGAAACCTCGATCTCGGAAAAGCCGCCATACCTTTCCTTTTCGTTGTTGATCTTTCTCTTTGCCGTTACCATAATATGTATCTCTCCTATAATTTATAACAATTTTTCTATCACTCTCAAAGTTGCGGACGCCGAACGTGGATTTTCTTTCAGTTCGGACGGCGAGGGCTTAATCTTTTTTAAGGTTTTCCCCTCCGCTTTGTGTCCGCAAACGCACACGGGCAAGGACTTGTCGCAAATGCAATCCGTCGAAAGCAGATTGAACGTTTGCTTGACTATCCTATCCTCGAGGGAATGAAAGGAAATTACGCACATTCTCGCCCCCGCATTGAGATGAGCGAATATGTCTTTTATCGCCTTGTCGAGTCCCCTGAGTTCGTTGTTGACCTCGATCCTTATTGCTTGAAATGTGCGTTTTTGCGGCGAAGGTATGTTCTTCGGCACGCTTGCCTTTACTATCTCGCTCAGTTGCATAGTCGTCGTTATCGGAGCGACCGCTCTTGCCTTGACTATGTTCCTTACTATTTTCTTTGCGTAACTTTCCTCGCCATACTCGTACAGCAACCGTATAAGCCTGTCCTCGCTGTATTCGTTGACTACCATTTCCGCCGTAAGCAGTTGACGATTGTCCATTCTCATGTCGAGTTTGCCGTCGAAGCGGAACGACATCCCGCGTTCGCAACAGTCTATTTGATGCGAAGAAATTCCAAGGTCGAGTATTGCTCCGTCAAGTTTCGCTTCACCCAAAATGTTATCGGCATTTTTGAAGTTGTCGCGAACTATCTTTACCCTGTCACCGTAAGGCTTTAACCTTTCGGTACATTCGTTTATCGCATCCTCGTCCCTGTCGACGCCGATGACAATGCCGCCTTGCTCCAATATGGCTTGCGTATGTCCGCCGCCGCCCAACGTTCCGTCAAAGTACAATCCGTCCTTTCTCACCCTCAATGCCGACAGGCACTCATTAAGCAAAACAGGAACGTGATACATTACTCCTCTTTCTCCTTAGAACCCTCTTTATCCTTAGAGCGACCGCTGTTTATTACGCTGTACACGGTACTCATGTCCGTCGCCCTCTTTTCTTCTTCCCAACGGTCTTTGTCGCAAATGACCAAGTGGTCGTACGCGCCCGAGATGACTATGTCCTTTTTGAGCCCGGCAAAATCGATTTGGTCTTGCGACAAAAGCGTCCTGCCCTGGGTGTCCGCTTCGACATACTCCGAATTGCTCATCAAAAACGCCTGCGCGTTGCTCCTCGAAGTATCCAAAAAGTCAATGCCCTCGGATATGTTCTTAAAGATCTCTTCGGCTACTTTGCCCGGATATATCCTTAGGACGTTGCCGGGAGCCTGCATTATTACAAAGGGAGTAACCCCAAGTCCGTCCTTGAACTTGGCGGGTATTCGTATGCGACCTTTTTCGTCGATCTGGTGAAACACTTTGCCTATGAACACCGCTTGTCCCCTCCCTTTTTGTGATTGATACATATATGATAGCACACTTCACACCACCTGTCAACCATTTTGAGCCACCAATAACCACTGAAAAAATTTTTTTTGTATTTTTTGACCCTCGGACGACTATCTCGCCGACAAAAATCCGACAATAAAAAAAGTCGGAGGGTTGCTCCGACAATATCGACAAATGTTTATTTTGACCTCGGCGAAAAAATCAAGGTGACGAGATAACTCATGATCATCGCCGTCCCTATGCCGAGCGAGGTGCGAATAAGTCCCCCGCCCAACGCTCCGAGCGGTCCGATCTGCTTGGCGTATTCGATCGCGCCTCGTGTAAGCGCCGCTCCGAAACCGACGATCGGCACGCTTATTCCCGCCTGACAGAACTCGTTGATGGGCTTGTACACTCCCACCGCTTCGAGCACGACGCCGAGAATAAGGAATATGACGAGGATGCGAGCCGGGGTAAGCTTGGTCTTTATTATGAGGAGCTGAGCGATCGCGCACAGACCTCCGCCCACGGCAAAGACGATTAGATAAGTTAAAATTTCGGAAAGTATCGGATTCATTTTTTCACCTCTCGATTACGACTGCGTGCGATATGCACGGAATGGTTTCGCCCTGGTAGCAGCTTTGAGTGCTCATAAGCGCGCCCGTCGCAAAATATGCTACTCGGTTGTAGGTGCCGTCGATCATCTTGTCGAGTACATACGAGTTGAACACGGTCGCACTGCATGCCGCTCCGCTCCCGCCTTGATAGCAATGTTGATTTACATCGTACATCATGTTGCCGCAGTCGATGTAGCGCTGCCCCAAATAGTAGCCTTGTTCTTGCATGAGGTCACGGAGGATGTCCGAGCCGAGTTTGCCCAAGTCGCCCGTGATGATAAGGTCGAAGTCGCTCGGCGTCATGCCGCTTTCACGAAACAGTGCCACCATGCTGTCCATTGCGGCGGGCGCCATTGCCGCTCCCATGTTGTTTAGGTCGGTCGTGCCGAAGTCTACCACCCTGCCTATCGTGCCCATGGTGATCTTAGGACCGTCACCCTTACTCGACAACGCCGTGCACGCCGCGCCCGTCACCGTCCATTGAGCGTAGGGCGGACGTTGGCAGCCGTATTCGAGCGGATAGCGATAGGTTCGCTCTGCTGTGGCGAAGTGACTCGCCGTGGAGCAAAGCACGTTGTCGAAGTGACCCGCGCTTATCATGGTCGAAGCGAGGTTGAGTGCCTCGGTCATGGTGGAGCAAGCCGCGTAGATGCCGAGGTACGGGACGCCGAGGTCCCTTGCCACGTAGTTGGAGGTCGTGACTTGGTTGAGCAGATCGCCCGAGATTATAAGGTCGACGTCTCTCGCCCTCAGTTTGGCGCTGCTTAAAGCTCCTTCGATAGCCGTCGTGAGCATCTTGATCTCGGCGTTTTCAAAGGTTTTTTCGCCCATCTTGTCGTCCGAAAGCACTCGGTGGAAATATTTTCCGACAGGCCCCTTGCCCTCCTTTTGCCCGACGACCGACATTCTGCCTATTATGTGGGGCGGGTTGTCGTACACTATGGTCTGTCCCTTGGCAATGACTTTGTCGACGATGCGGCGATTTGTGAACAGTTCGCCGCCTTGTCCTTTGCGAAGTGTCTTTATCACCATATCATGCCCCTCCCGCTATGAGCCAATGAATTATGCCGGCGACCGCCGACCACACAACTCCGTTGACCACGACAGGTCCCACGACCGAAAACATCTTGACCGATGTTCCCATTATAAGTCCCTCGGTCTTGAATTCCATCGAGGCGCTTGCCATGGCGTTGGCAAAGCCCGTGATGGGCAAAAAAGAGCCGGCGCCGCCCTTGCGCGCTATGACGTCGAAAAATCCGAAGCCCGTAAAGAGTATGGCTATTGCTATTATCGTCATCGACGTATAGTTTACGATAAGGTCCTTGCCGAGGTGCGGAAAGAGGGCGTAATAAATATCGCCCACTCCTTGCGCAAGCGCACACGTAAGCCCGCCTATCCAAAAGGCATTGAAGAGCGAGTGCAACGTGCCCGTCTTGGGAGTTACCGATGAAACATAGTCCTCGTACCTTTGATTGCGTTTACTTTTGTCCACTCTTATTCTCCCTTACGAAAACTTCCCTCTCTTCCTCGTTGATAAACAGATTGGTATTTCGTTCTATCTTTTTCATACTTTTAATATCCGATAAAACGAAAAAAATTATTCAAAGCGAAGTACCGGGATATTGATCCTCCGACGTCCGAGTTTTTGATTTCGACCTATAAAAGCGCATTTTGACGTATTTTGGCTGATTATGTCACACATAAACAGCGGATACCGTTTCGAATTTTCGTTTTTCGCAAGTAAAAGTTCGATTTCGCGCTTTAACCGACCTCAAACTCACCTTTATCTCGCCCTTAACTTCCCTCTCTCCCTCTCTTATCACACGGAAAAAAGCGCACGAAAAAAGCGGCATAGAAATCTATACCGCTTTCGATGAATGAAAACCTACTTTATTTGGCGTATTCCACGCTTCGCATTTCACGAATGACGTTGACTTTGATTTGTCCGGGATACTCCATTTCGCTTTCGATTTGCTTGGCAATTTCCTTTGCCATAAATACGGTTGCGTTATCGTCCACGACTTCGGGCTTTACGATAATGCGAACTTCTCGTCCTGCCTGAATTGCAAATGATTTTTCAACTCCGTTGTACGAATTTGCGATGCTTTCGAGTTTTTCCAAACGTTTGATGTAGTTGTCAAGCGATTCCCTTCTCGCTCCCGGTCGAGAGCCGCTTATTGCGTCGGCTATCTGAATGATAATAGCCTCGATAGTCGTCGGTTCTATATCGTTGTGATGAGCAGCTATACAGTGAATGACGGCGTTGCTTTCCTTGTACTTTTTGGCAAGGTCCACACCTATACTTATGTGCGTACCCTCAACCTCATGGTCGACGGCTTTGCCTATATCGTGCAACAGTCCCGCACGCTTGCAAATATTGACGTCGGCACCGAGTTCGGCTGCAAGCTGACCCGCAAGAGCGGACACTTCCAGCGAATGTTTAAGCACGTTTTGCCCGTAACTCGTCCTGTACTTCAACCTACCGAGAATTTTTACCAAGTCGCCGTGGATACCGAATACTCCCGCCTCATAAGTGGCGTTTTCGCCCGCTTCTTTGATTTGCGCTTCAAGGTCCTTACGAACCTTTTCGACCATTTCCTCTATTCGAGCGGGGTGTATCCTGCCGTCCTGAATGAGCTTTTCAAGCGTAAGGCGAGCCACCTCTCTGCGTATGGGGTCAAAACCGGACAGTACCACCGCTTCGGGCGTATCGTCAATGATAAGGTCGATGCCCGTAGCATTTTCGAGCGCACGGATATTTCGTCCCTCTCTGCCTATGATCCTGCCCTTCATATCGTCGTTGGGCAAGTTGACCACCGAAACGGTCACCTCGGACGCGTGGTCGACGGCGCACCTTTGAATTGCGCTTGTCACGATCTCCTTGGCTCTGCGGTCGGCTTCCTCTTTGGCGTTGCTCTCGATTTCCCTGACATACTTGACGGCGTCTTTCTTCGCATCGTCTATATACTGCGAAACGAGCATATTTTTTGCCTCATCCTTAGTCAAGCCTGCGACGCGCTCGATTTCGGCAACCAAATTGTCCTTTTCCTCGACAATTTGCGCCTTAATATCGTCGATCTGCTTTTCCTTTGCCTTGACATTTTCTTTCATGGAATCGACGTTTTCGATCTTTTTGTCAAGCATGTCCTCTTTTTTGCTGAGGTTGTCCTCGCGTTGAGCAAGACGTTGCTCGTTGCGTTGCATCTCGCTTCGACGTTCCTTTACTTCTTTGTCGAAATCGGTTTTGAGCCTAAGGATCTCCTCCTTGGCGGCAAGAACCTCTTCCTTATGAAGATTTTTGCTTTGAGTTATGGCGTCTTGCATGATCTTATTCGCCTGTTCGTTTGCGTCGTTCAGCTTCTTATTTTTGATGATACGATAAAATATCGGCATGAGCACTGCTCCCAAGGCAATGCCCACTATTGCCGCTATTATCGGTACAAGAGCATCCCACGGGGTAGACAAAGTTGCAAAAATCCCCGTAAAATTACTTAACAGCATTTTTTACCTCCTAATTTGTGAATGTTCGTTTTATCCAAGACCGTATATGCATTCAGCAGTTCGCTTACTTAGTGCATAAAAAATACATAGGATAGGCAGAAAAATTCCGCCTATCCCAATTATATACAATTATGGCAATACAGTCAAGCAATAGACTGCCTAAATTGTAAAATTTTATTTTTTATTCTTCGGTATCCGCAAGATTATCATCATCGGCAATAAATTCGTTCTTGGTCGAAGCCACTTCCTTTATCTTGTTTTCGAGTTCTACGCACAAATCGGGATTGTTTTCGAGGAAAGCTTTTACGTTCTCTCTGCCCCTATCGCCGAGCCTCTCGTCGTTGTAGGTAAACCACGCGCCGCTTTTTTCTATAATTCCGTACTGGACGCCGAGGTCGAGAATACAGCTTGTTCTGCTTATGCCCTTGCCGTAGATGATGTCGAACTCCGCCGTTCGGAACGGGGGCGCGACCTTGTTTTTGACTACCTTGACCTTGGTGTGATTGCCTATGATCTCGGTACCGTTCTTTACGGGCTCGCCCTTGCGCACGTCGAGCCTTATGCTGGCGTAAAATTTGAGCGCCTTGCCGCCCGTCGTGACCTCGGGATTGCCGAACATTATTCCCACCTTTTCGCGCAGCTGGTTGATAAAGATGATGCAGGTCTTGGTCTTGCTGCATACGCCGGCAAGCTTTCTGAGCGCCTGCGACATGAGCCTTGCCTGCGCTCCGACGTGAGCGTCGCCCATCTCGCCGTCGATCTCCACCTTGGGAGTGAGCGCGGCAACCGAGTCGATGACTATCACATCGAGCGCGCCGCTTCGAACGAGCTCCTCGGTTATTTCAAGCGCTTGCTCACCCGTATCGGGCTGAGAAATGTACAACTTGCTTAGGTCTATCCCCAAATTTTTGGCGTAGAGCGGGTCCAAAGCGTGCTCGGCGTCGATGAACGCGACCGTTCCGCCCGCCTTTTGCGCCTCGGCAATGACGTGGAGCGACAGAGTCGTCTTGCCGCTGCTTTCGGGTCCGAATATCTCGATGATCCTGCCTCTCGGCAAACCGCCTATTCCGAGCGCGATATCGAGCGATAGGCAACCCGTCGAAATAGCCTCGATCGGTTCGAGCGGAGCCTCGCCGAGTTTCATTATCGAGCCCTTTCCGAACGTCTTTTCGATTTGAGATATTGCCGCTTCAAGCGCCTTTTCCTTGTCGCTTATGTCTTTCTTTTCCTTTTTTTCCATAATATCCTCTCTCCTCCGACCAAAAGCAGTCGGTACTGTAAAATTTTCCTAATCCAATATTTCGCATACGAGCCCAAGCGCCTCTTCGGCTCCCGCCTCGATTATCTCGCTTCGGCTCCCGCTTAAATTCAGCCTTTTTATTACCCGCCTGTTTCCGTAAGCCGCCCCTATATAGGCGACGCCCACCTCGTCGGGCTTTTCGGAAGTCGGACCCGCATTGCCCGAAGTCGCCACTTGCACGTCGGACAAGCCCAGCCCGATGAGCCCGTCGAGCATCTTGTCCACCGTTTCGCCGCTTACGGCTCCGAACTCGGCTATCACCTTGCTCGGCACGCCGAGGACGCGTTGCTTCGCCTCGTTGGAGTAGCAGACCGCCGATAAGGACAGAATCTCGCTTGCCCCAGCTATATGCACCAGCTTCGAGGCTATTTCGCCGCCCGTAAACGACTCCGCACAGGCAAGAGTGAACCCGAGTTCTTTCAGCCTGTCAAATGCCTTGATTTCCGTCATACAACACCTGCCTGTTTTTTACTATATAGTTAGCGCCCGAAATTACGGTAAAGAGCGTGGCGAGCGCAAGCAGTCCGAAGCCGATGTAGTACTCTACATTCAGCCACGAGCCGCACACGGCGTAAAGCGAGCGATGCGGAATAAGCAAAATGAGTGCTATCATTTGAGTGACCGTCTTTAACTTGCCCCACCTGTCGGCGGCAAGCGTAACGCCCTTTGACGCCGCGATTATCCTGAAACAGCTTACTATAAGCTCTCGGCTTTCGATGATCATCAAAAACACCGCCAACGTAAGCGTATAAGCTTTTCCCATCGTATCGTCGAGTATGACGCAGACAAGAGCGCACATCACGAGCATCTTGTCGGCAATGGGATCGAGGAACTTGCCGAGCGAGGTAACTTGGTTCCATTTCCTCGCAAGGTGCCCGTCCAAAAAGTCGGTAAAGCTTGCTATCATAAAGACGGCGACGGCGGCAAGTCCGTTGTACGGAAAGTTCACAAGGTACAGCGTCACAAAGACGGGCAAAAGTACGATCCTCATGATCGTCAACTTTGTGGGAATATTCAACTTACTCATCTGCCACCTCCCCGATCAAGTCATAGCCCTTTGCCTTGACGATCTTGACATTATATATATGTCCTACGTCCGCAAAGTCTGCCTTATAGTAAACGTATGTATCCACCTCGGGAGCACAGTCCTCGGTCCTGCCCCTAAAAAGCATTTTGTCATAGTCGATGTCCTCGTACATAACTTTTACCGTTTTGCCGATCATGCTCTCGTTATACTCTTTTACGACCTTTTTTTGTGCGTCAAGGAGCATTTTCGCCCGTTTATGTCTGACATACTTAGGGACTTTGCCCTTGATTTTGCTTGACGGAGTGTCCTCGTCGCTGTAAGCGAACACTCCGACATGGCGAAGCTTAGTTTCCCCGATAAAGCTTAGCAGCTTAAAAAACTGCTCTTCGGTTTCGGTCGGGAAGCCTGCCATAAGGGTGGTGCGCACCGCTATCCCCGCCTCTTTCAGCTTCGATAAAAGCAGCCTTATCTCCTTTTCGGAGGAGCGGCGGTTCATTTTTTTCAAGATGTCGTCGTCTATGTGTTGCAGCGGTAAGTCGATGTACTTTGCCACCTTATCGTTACTTACCATCTCCTCGATCAACTCGTCGGTCACAAGTTCGGGATAGCAGTACATGAGCCTGACCTTATAAACGTCAAGCTTTGTAAGTTCTTTGATAAGCTCAACAAGCCTATATTCGCCGTACAGGTCGATACCGTAACTCGTCACATCTTGCGCCACAAGCACGAGTTCCTTTACCCCGTTGTCGACAAGGTCCGTAGCCTCGGTCAAAAGGTTTTCCATAGGCGCGGAGCGGTATCTGCCCCTGAGTTTAGGGATCATACAGTAGGTGCAGTTGTTGTCGCACCCGTCGGCGATCTTCAAAAACGCGTAGTGCGGAGGCGTAGTGAGCGTCCTTTTGACCGGTTCGATTTTTGCTTTTGAGCTTACAAACACGGCGTTTTCGCCTTGTATCGCCTCCGTAATTTTATCGTAGTCGTTTATCCCCACAAAAGCGTCCACTTCGGGGAGTTCTTTTTTCAATTCGTCGATATAGCCGCTGACCAAGCAGCCCGTAACGATGATTTTTTTATGCGGATCGCTCTTTTTGCATTCTATCGCCTGCAAGACAGTGTCGACAGCTTCCTCGCGGGCGGGCAAAATAAAGGCGCACGTATTGATGATAATGACGTCGGCACTTGCCATGTCGCCAACTATCTCCATTCCATGCAACCTATAAAGCATCTTTTCGGTATCGACACGATTTTTATCGCAGCCGAGCGAAACTACATTCAACTTCATGAATTTTCTCCGTATATGTTCTTGAACATTTCGGCGGTTATATAGACCTCTCGGGACTTGGAGCCCTCGAGCGGACCTATATATCCCTTTTCTTCCATCTGGTCGATTATGCGTGCCGCCTTGTTATAGCCGATCGAAAAGCGTCTTTGTATCATGGAGGTCGAAACCTGCCCGGTTTCGATAACGCGGCGCAAGATGTCCTTCATAAGCGGATCCTCGGTGGGCTCGCTTTCCTTGTCGTCGCCCTCCTTGTCCGTTACGCTGTCTTGCTTCTTCATGATGATGCTCTCGGCTGCCTCGTCGTAGTCGACGTCGTTGTTCTCCCTTACAAACTTGACTATGCTCTCGATCTCCTCGGTGGAGATAAATGCGCCCTGAACACGGGTCGGCTCGTTGGCATTGAGGGGCGAATACAGCATATCGCCCATGCCGAGAAGTGTTTCCGCTCCGACCTGGTCGAGGATCGTCCTCGAATCCGTCGAGCTCTTTACGGCAAATGCAATTCGGCTGGGCAAGTTCGCCTTGATCGTGCCCGTAAGCACGTCGACGGACGGACGCTGCGTCGCGAGAATGAGGTGCATTCCGGCGGCTCTCGCCTTTTGCGCCATGCTCATAATGTTGAGTTCGAGTTCTTTGGAGTTCTTGGCGATCATGAGTTCGCCGAGCTCGTCGACGATTATCACTATCCTCGGCAACTTCTGCTCCAAGCCCGTCTTGACCGCCTCACACTCGTTAAAGTCCGAAAGGTTGCGGACGGCGTACTTGGAAAAAAGCGAATATCGCCTATCCATCTCCTCACGCGCCCACTTGAACGCGTTGATCGCCTGCTGGCAGTCGTTGATGATATTCTTCATAAGCAGGTGCGGCATATCCCTATACAGCACAAATTCCACCTGCTTGGGGTCTATCAATATAATACGCACGTCGTCGGGCGTAGCCTTATACAACAGGCTGATTATTATCGTATTGAGGCATATGCTCTTGCCGCTGCCCGTCGTGCCCGCAATAAGCAAATGCGGCATCTTTTCGAGGTTGCAAGTCATAATCGTACCCGTTATGTCCTTGCCGAGCGCCAAAGTGAGGCACGATTTTGCCTCGCCGAACTCCTTGCTGTCGATGATTTCCCTAAGCGAAACGGTAGCGATGCTCTTGTTGGGCACCTCGACGCCCACGGCACGTTTGCCCTTGATGGGCGCTTCGATACGGATCTTGCCGGTTGCAGCGAGCGAGTACGCTATGTCGTCGGCGCAACCCGGGATACGCTTTACACTTTGTCCCAAGGGGATCTCCAACTCGTATCTCGTTACGGCGGGACCTTGGATTATGTTGATGACCTTGGCTTCGATTTTGAGGTTGTGTAAAACTTCTTCGAGAGCGTTCGCCTCTGCCTCGTGGTTCTCGTACTCGGGCGTGGTCGACGAATTGACGAGCATATCGATCGGCGGCGGCGTGTAGCGCAAATGCTTCTTCTTTTTCGGCTTGGGCGGAGTGGGAATATCCACTTTGTAGTCGTCCATATTGATCTGCTTGTTGTTTTCGCCGACTTCGTCCCTCAATTTGATAGACAACTCGCCGACGTGCTTTTCGAACGTCTGCTCCTGTGTATAGTAGCCCGTATTGTCGTCGTTTACTTCCTCGCGCTTCTCGCTTAGATCCAACTCTTCGTCATCGAGTTTGAGCGAATCGGGAATGTTTCCGTTCACCTTTGCCCCGTAGCTTTCATCCGGTTGGTTCTCGTCGAGATAGAGATCCTCATCCGCCTTGGCAGCCTCGATCTCGCCCTCGAAATAACTCTTGGGCTCGACATTTAAGTCGCTTTCGCTCGCCGCCACCTCCTCTTCCGTCGGTTCGATAGGTTCCTCTTCGAATTTGGCTTCGGGCTCTATCATGCTTTCTCGAACCTCGGGCTCTTCGGGTTCGGATTTAGCTTCCGGTTCGAAACTCTCCTCGGCTTCCGTCTCGGGTTCGAGTTTAACCTCGGGTTCGGCATTTATTTCCGCCTCGGGCTCGATAACGCTTTCTTCAATTTCAGGCTCGGAGTTTTCCGCCTCGGGCTCGATAATATTTTGTTCAATTTCCGGTTGTTCGGGCTCGATATCTTTTTGAGTAGACTTTTCTTCGTCAATGTCGAGATTTAACTCGATTTCCTCAAATTCAATGGGGGGCTCCTTTACTTCGGACAACTCGGGCTCAACAGGCTTTTCCGCCTTTACCTC
>CANRNV010000044.1 GCA_947632125.1 uncultured Clostridia bacterium | reverse complement strand
AATCTTTTGAAATGTCCTTGACAAGCGCGCGCGCATGGTGTATAATCGAGGCGTAACCTCGAATTGTAGGGGTTGCCCTTGCGGGTAGGGGTATCCGCGCGACGGGCTGGTTCTCTGTCAACGGGTCATGACGTTCATGGACGGGGCGCATCGCGGTATGTGCGCAAATAATTTTCCGAGGAGATTATTATGACACTTTCAACAAAATTATCAGAAGACATTACCGACGCTATTATGACAGCCTCGAATGGGTCTATAAACGGTGCGCTTGAAAAGCGTAGTGAAATCGTAGACGGCTTTATATCATTTTATTATGATATAATTGAAATTCTCATAGGGGCGCGAAAAAAACTCGAAGATGACGGCGCGGACGTTCTGAACGACGCATTATTGAAAATATCAAAAGAATTCAAGGGACAGTAAATATACTTGCGGTATAGCGGGCACCGCTCCAAAGTCTCGCCCCATACCGCGCCGCTGTTGCTGGCGTTTGTGCACGTTGACAAGTAAACACACAATGACAAGTAATTCAATGTTTAATAATATCTTGCGTCATGCCCATAAAACATTCTTAACGGGGCGTGACAATGCGTTACGGCTGTATAGCTGTAAAGCCGGTATATTAATAACGAGGCATTCAAAGCACGTTATTGCTATCGCGTTGAAATCCTATGGCACTTATATTTGCAAGATTTATTGCTTGTGTGACGTAATAGACGGCGAATTTTCTATCACTTCAAAGGGTCTACCCGACGTGTTATGCCGTCCATATTCTAAAACGACATGGACGCAGCTTTGGAAATTCCTTCGGTTATTTTATTCGGGTGAACGCCTAAAACAGGCGCGCGGTAAATTTGACGAATAAAGGAGATACTTGTCAATGTGCACACTTATGCAGATTGAAAATTAAATACGGGCGAAAATCAAAATAATCAAATAAAGGAGAAAATCATCATGACTATCGACGAAAAAATTGCCGCCTATAAGGCAAAAGTTGAAAAGCAAGAACAAGACAAAAAGTCTTTCACCGCCGCCGTTATTGACACGGCATACGCCTTTATCACCGCATATAACGCATGCCCCGTTGCAAGTGTCAAGCGCCAGCTTTCGCCGGTTTACGGGCGTCTCACGGCGTTTGTAAAGGGCGAAAAGTATGGGCCGGCTGGCAAAGGAGGAAACAAATAATGGTTCTCCTCGTAAAATGTGTAGCGCGTCAAGCTCAAACGAAAGAGGGCACAAAGTTCTTTTACTACGAGACCACCCTCCGCGACGGCACCCTTCGCCGTCTGAAATTCCGCAAGGAAGTGAAAGCTCCCGAAAAGTCGTGCTATTTGCGCGTACTGTCCGAAAACCTCAACGACGGGAAAGACAAAAAGGGCTATCCGTGCATATGGATATCCAAAATCGAGGACGTTTTGGCATTCGAGGACGGCTCGCAGCGTACAAAGCACCTTGCTGAGCTCTTCGAGACCGCGGAATAAGTAACATTTTCACAATCCACGCCCGTATTTATTTTCATTTATGCTCCTATGTAACACAATAGGGGCATATTTTTTTACAATTATTTACATTTTCACCCCGTTTCTTATGTTACATTTTCACACTTTTCTGTTATTTTCAATCAATTTTGATAATTATTCACATTCAATATATCGAAATTCACATTCAACATTTTGAGCGTCGGAGCCGCATATAGGGCGCGCTCTCAAAACAAAGTGAATAAACAAAATAATAGGAGGAAAATACAATGGCAAAAAATAAAGGGGGTAGGTCGAATTTTTCGACACCTACAAAAACTTCACCCCCGCGCCTCTCAGACTACGACCGTGCTGCATTGCACGAGTTACGTAAATACGGAGTGAGTGACTATCAATTACGCCAACTGAGAAAGGTTCGTAAAGAGTTTGCAACGCTCGAAGATAAAATACAGAGACAAAGCGAGGCATTCAATACGGGATATAAATCGGGCTCTTATTCGTCATACCTTTCATATCTAAAATCAAATGCCGAGCGGTACGACCGCGAGCAAATACGTTCTGCCTCTTCTAAATACCGCGCCGAGCTCGCCGAGACATATTCGACCTACCGCGACACAGGCTATTTGCCTGAGGTTATGGACGCGGCTGAAACTATGGCGTCTGATTTCAATCGTCTTTTCGGCGACTATGGTTTCGATATTGATATTGATTCTGACAGAATTCTCCACCTCCCCACCGGCGAGCAAAAAGTCGCGCGCCAACAGCTTGAATCTGCTTTGCATTATGACGAGTTGTATCAACAAACCGGTGAGAAGCGATATTACGATATAGTTATATCATCGCTCGAAGCTGTTATAGGTTTCTTGGTATAATGGAATATTGGATATTTGAGGAGATGTATTTTTCGTTTAAGCGGTACTCCCGTCTTTATACAGCCGACTTCGAAACGTCTACCCCCGAGTGGTTCGATAGGGAATATCAACGCGAGCATTATGGAATAGACACACCCTACGAAGAGGTTGAAGCTCGCATATGGGCGTGGGATATTTGTTCGCTCTCCGACTATTCGCATATAACGGGCACGAACATGATGTCGTTTATGCTGAAACTTTCTAAAATGGAAAATAACTCTCTCGTCTGTTTCCATAACCTTGCTTTTGACGGTACTTATATTCTGTCGTGGCTGCTCGAACAAGGTTTCGAGTGTATCAATGACGGGCGTCCCCGTCGATTTCAATTCGCGACTTGCATATCCGATATGGGGCAGCACTATTGCTATGATATCTGCTTCAATGGTAATCATATCTTCATAATGGATAGCCTCAAATATATCAACAAATCTGTACGCGCTATTGCAGAGCTATATAACCTTCCCATACTCAAAGGTGAATGTGACTACGCTCGCTACCGTTTCTTAGACGAGCCTATTAGCGATGAGGATATGAGATATATACAAAATGATACGGAGATAATGGCTCGCGCTATTGTATTAAATCTTCAAAACGGAATGACACGTTTCACGCAAGCGGGGAATGCAAAATCGGAGTTCAAAGCAACTTTTGCAAAGGGAGACTACGAATGCTATTTTCCAGAGCTCTCTGTCGAAGAGGACAAAGCATTGCGGAAGGCATATAACGGCGGTTTCACGTACTGTAATCCCAAATACAGGAATAAAGACCTTACGGAGTTGATATCGCTTGACTACAATTCCATGTACCCCTCGCAAATGCTATTTATGCCCATGCCTTACGGCTACCCCGTATACGGCGAAGGTAATTATCAAGATTCCGTCACTCTGCATAAAGCGGGATATGACATTTATATACAGACTATTCGTTGTGGTTTCGAACTGAAAGATAATTCCATACCTATGATAATGCGTAGACTTCTGTTTGCGGGAACGAACTCTTACATAACATCTTCCGAGGGCAAGATATACACCCTCACCCTCGCCTCTCCCGACCTCGAACTCTTCTTCGATAATTACAATGTATATGACCTTGAATATGTGCGCTTCGCGGCGTTTCGTTCTAAACGCGGTAATTACATCGACGAGAAAACAGCTTGTACAATGTCAAAGGAAGATGTAATTACAGCGAGCGGGCGCGGTTCTCTTTATTATAACTACTTCCTCAAATGGAGACGTATAAAGGAGAACTCAACGGGTACGCAGCGTGCAATTGCGAAAACAATGCAAAATGCGTTATATGGCGCAGAGGCATGCAATCCCATTCGTAATTCGCAGGTGCCTTATCTGAAAGATGACGGCGTTCTCGCATACAAGATAATAACGGCAAAGGAAGCGCAGCCTATGTATCTTCCCGCCGCTATCTTCACTACTGCATGGAGCCGCTATGCAATCATCAAAGCTATCAAAGCAAACATAGACCGCTTTGTTTATTGCGATACTGATAGCATGTATCTTCTCGGGCACGACATTCCAAAAAACATACCTATCCACGACACTCTATACGGGCACTTTAAGATTGAGCATATTATCGAGAAGGCTCGATTCCTCGGCGCAAAGCGTTATATTTATTACGGGCGCAGCACCGACGACGGGTCTCAGAACGAGTGGAACATAGCATGCTGCGGAGCAAACGACGCTGTTAAAGCGCAGATGAATTGGGATAACTTTCATTATGGTTCTGTATTTGAGGGTAAACTATCAATGAAAACGATAAAAGGAGGAAAACATCTTGTTAACACAACATACAAACTTACCGACGATTGAGGAAATGGCATCGTCCTATGCAGCAACGCTCGGTTATACCTATATTTTGAGTTCATATTTTCACGGCACAAATAAAGTTAAAATAACATATGAGCGTAATGATAATATAGAAACTGTATATCTTTCGTATGATTTTCTGTATAACTTATGGATAAAGGATCGCATATGAAAAATAACCGTAGTAATAGAAATAAAGTTAAACGTTGTCTTATGCGTTATATGGAAGAGAGCCAATGCACGCTCTTATCAAAACATATGTACGCCGAGCCTATTTTTTACGGCGATATTCTCGTTGTCTGCACCTTCAAAACGCGAGGTTTCTATGCTATAACCGAGTCAATTACATTGAGTGGAAGGTCGTTATGTGAGCGTTATGGGGAGGAATACGATGAGTGATATACACTACCAAGGAAGCAAGTGGAAAGTCGGAGACCCCACATATATCTGCTATATGTGCAATGGCGCACGGTCGCGCGGTAAAACTACGCATTGGATACATAACGTCACACAGCGAGCCCTTGACTTCGAGAGAAAAGAAGGACCGCAGCACAGGCATAAGTACATTTACTTGCGTCGTCAAGAGAAGCAATTACAGCTCTCTCTTCGCGAAGGACTGTATAACTTCCGTGCAAATGTATACGGCGAGTATTACGTCGGCATGACGGAGAGCTATCGAAACGGTGAAATAAAGCTAATTGAGACCAAAGACGATGAAATTATCGAGCACGTCGTCGGTCGTTACTTCGACCTTAATACTATAAAAGGTATATCCGTCGAGGATTGCGATGTTATTATCTTCGATGAGTATATCGAGCTGAAACGTGTTGACTATAAGAAGGGCGCGGACAACTGTACCGAGCCTGACCTACTTGCCCGCCTTCTCGAAACTATTTTCAGACAACGGAAGTTTTGGATAATAATGCTTGCAAACGGCGACACATTCACCAATCCTTACCACGAGTATTTTCATATCCCCTTCGGAGTTGATAAATACCGTAATAAAGCAAACGGAATATGGTATGAACATGATGTTGCGCCTGAAAGCATGAGGACGAGGCGTGCACAAAGCTCCATAGGCAGACTGTTCGCGGGGACCAACTATGACCGTTACGCTCTCGGCGATACCGCCGCTACGGCTATCAATGAAGAGTTCATAGCCGAGAAAGCGAATCATACCAAACAAGTTTGTAACATTCGCATTATGAATCAAGCGTTGACAGTGTGGCTCGACGAAAACACCAACATTCTATACATATCTAATAAGTATAAGTTTAATAATTACTATCCTATTTATTCTGTCACCCGCGCCGATATGACTATAAACACGGAGTTCGTGGAATATAACGTTCCATTTATTACCAATATGAGAATTTACTATTCGCAGGGTAGAGTGCGATTTTCAGACGAGAGTGTTGCGGAGTTATTCTACCTGATGATAAAGCTGATATGAAAAAATACGAAAGTTGCAAATGCTTCTACTGCGCGTATCTACTATCATGCCCACTTAACGGGAGGGGCTATTGCGATGACTTCATTCCTTCGCGCCTGCGGCGTAGGGACCTCGACAAAATGCTCCATACACGGAATACTGAAAAGCTCCACGCCGCTATAAAAGAGAGCGGGCTAAATATACGGATATTGACCACAAAAGGCTGTGACCGTATTATATATCATTATTACTTGATAAAAAATAAGACCCCGTAAGGGGTCTATTTTGTATGTAGTTCTAATGCCTTACTACGGCTGATTGTATTGCCGTACTGTCTGCCACGGAATAAAAACGGTTATTTGGCGCCACAAGTATAATTTCGTCACGCGTCGTAAATCTGCATGTTATTTGATAAATAGTTACAGGCTCGTCCTGGTAAATAAAATATCCTGTCGCTGGAATAGAGAAATGGTTACCTTCGAAAATCTCGTAAGCGGTAATAGCAGGACTTGAAGCGTATCCGTAAAAAGCAGCACGTGCGTCGTTTAATGTAATGGTGTATGCGTATAGTTTCTTCGTTGATGTGGGACCCTGCGGACCTGCTGGACCCTGTGGACCGACAAGACCGTTCGTTGCTGTAACGGAAATGGCACTTGTCTGTACTGCGCTGACGGTGCCTGTGTACACGTTCCCCTTTACAGAGAAAATGATACCGTCGCCGACTGCTATTGACGGCGAAGTCGGTTTCACGAGCGAGAGGGGAACGAGATATTTGCCTACACCCGTATCTGTAATAGCACTTTCGCTGTCGAGTGCAGTATACATAGGTTTGCCGCTCGGACCAGCGGGACCCTGCGCGCCTTGTGGACCAGTTGGACCTGCGGGACCCGTCGGACCAGCGGGACCTGCGGGACCTTCATCACCTTGCACACCTTGCAAGCCCTGCGGACCCTGCGGACCTGTGAGCCCTTGTTCGCCCTGCTTGCCGGCGGGACCTTCGGGACCTACGGGACCAACGTCCCCCGTTTCACCCTTCTCGCCCCGTTCGCCCCGCGGACCCTGCTCGCCTGTCGCACCACGAGGACCTGCGGGACCTGCGGGACCTGCGGGACCCTGCAATGTGCCTTGGTTCTCCCACGAAGCTTTGCCGTCGACGAGAACGCACGCGTATACTTCTCGGGGCTCTTCTGCACCCACAAAATACGCGTCGCCGAGATTGGCGGCTGTCACTGCGGGCAGTTTGTCTGCGCTAACAACCTGACCTGTAATGGTGAAGTTGTTGCCACTCGGACCCTGTGGACCGATAGGACCCTGCGGACCTGCGGGACCCGTCGGACCCTCGGGACCGCGCAGCCCCTGCGGACCCTGCGGACCTGTGAGCCCGATAGGACCTTGCGGACCCTGCGCGCCTGCGGGACCGCGCTCGCCCTCGGGACCCTGCAAACCTTGCAAGCCCTGCGGACCCTCGGGACCCTGCTCGCCTGTTGCACCCTTGGGACCTGCAGGACCTGTGAGCCCCTGCGGACCTGCGGGACCTGTCGGACCCTCGGGACCACGCGGACCTTCGGGACCCTCAGGACCTGTTTTGCCGATTGGACCCTCGGGACCCTGCTCGCCTGCCGGACCAATCGGACCCTCGGGACCACGAGGACCTTCGGGACCCGTTTTTCCGATTGGACCCTCGGGACCTTGCGGACCCATGAGCCCCTGCGGACCTGCGGGACCTGTCGGACCTACGGGACCTTCGGGACCCGTTTTTCCTATCGGACCCTCGGGACCCCTATCGCCTTGCTCGCCCTTCGGACCCTCGGGACCAACGGGACCTTCGGGACCTGTTGGACCTGCGGGACCCGTCGGACCTGCGGGACCTTCGGGACCTGCGAGCCCCTGCGGACCTGCGGGACCTGCGGGACCGACCTTACCCTCGGGACCAACTTTGCCTTGCTCGCCCTGCGGACCTTTTGGACCAACTTCGCCTCTGTCGCCCTTCGGACCCTTCGGGGCTGTAAACGTGCCTACTTGCACTTCGCTCGAATCGGTGAGTGTGACGGTGAGTTTATAAACGTTATTCCCGCTTAAATCCACGGAATCGGGCGCAACCTCCACGTCCTTGATAGACACGGGAGAGGCATTTACCCCACTATCCACGTACTTCTTTTGGTCTACACTCCATACATACCACTTCCCGTCTTTTATAGTTGGGTATGTATTTTCGACATTTGCCTTCACCCACAATGCAACCGCGTTGAAGTCCTCTTCTATCGTCATGGGATAGGGGAGGTTATTCGCGTACGCATATGCCGTGAAGATTTCACGTATTGTTTTATCAAACATTGTCGTCACTCTCCTTCTCGGATTTCTCCGACTTTTCACTCTCGATTTCGTCGGCGATTTCGTCGGCGATTTCCTCTGCATCCTCTTTCTTTTTACGACTGAAAATTTTGATAATACCCGCGAATGCGTCTTTTAACGTGACGTTCTTCGCCTTAATTGCCTTGACCAAAAGTATAATAGAAGCAACAATGTCAATAGCGAGGGTGATAAAACTTCCGATGTAAACGCTCAACTCTTGAACGTTTGCGCAAAGGTTGTATACAAGTGTTATCAATCTATCACCTCCATAAATAGTGTATGAAACTCCTCGATGAATAATTGCCCGTAATTCTTTTCGAGATATTGTCGAATATCCTCTGCCTCAATATCCTTCGTATTCCGCGTATTTTTCGTGTCGCGCGTGTCTGTCTCCCCGTTCATAACGCGCTCGGTCGTAGAGCCTTCGCCATAGGTGGTTTTTGAGTTGCCTTTGCTGTCGCTCTTTTCAAGCTGCGTTACACTGTTTTGATTCTTTCCTTCTCCGCTTGTTTCAGTAGTGTTGTCCCCATTCCGCTTGTAAGTATCTGTATAGCCGTGCTTTATTGTGTTGTTATCGAGCGTTGAGCTCTCCACACCAAACACAGACCCAATTTGAAAATCACCCGTCTCGCTCAAAAGTGTTTTTATTTTGTATACGGCGTTGCCCCACCTGCCGTTAAAACGTTCGATGAACTCTTCCGCTGTCTCAAAACCGATTTCCGCGTTACGATAATAGCGAGACACAAGGTTATAAAGAGGAATAAGATTGGCGGGAATACTATCAAATGAGAAAGTATCGGCGGACGTAAACTTGCCGATAATAGGGCGTTTGTCGCCGCCTTTATTATACTCGGCGTTGAGCTGATACTCCACAACACCCATTGTTATGCGCGTTTGATATAACAGCCTATTCGGGAACTCTCTCATCGTTGAAGTCACCCCCTTGATAGTTCTGAGATTGAGTGTTTACCTGCTGCGTCATCGGAGCTTTATACTCCATGGGAACTACTTCGACACTTGTGCCAAACATCTTGTTTGCAAGCTCCCAAGCGTTCTTCCTGCACGTGAGCGCGTTGGTGAAATTGGACTGCACAAGTTGGTCGTTTTGGGAAAGCTCGCCCGTAAGCATACGCTCCTTCTTCTCAAAGGTAACATTGTTAATACCAAGATACGTAAGAGCACGGTTCTCAAAGTTCACGAAGTCCTTATTGAGCTCGTCGCCGATAATCGTAGCACCGCTATTGAAAACCTTCATGTCGAAGGGACCTGTTTTGTCCTTCATACCGCGCTCGGTCTCCCGCACACGGACCTTGATAATGTCTGCGAAGTCGCGTAAATTGTCCACGAACTTCGCTGCGCTTTTCTTCTCGTCCTCGGTTATTTCCATAAGTATGGGCTGACGGAGAGCGAAGAGGTTCTGACGGTGCGTATTATCAATATCGACCATGAAGGAGAGCTCGTAAAGAAGGTGAATGAAGGGAACTGTGAACGCCATGTCATTATACATGAGAACGGCGTTATCGCGGTTGAGCTTCTTTTTATAGCCGTTGCCCGCAGTCACTTCCCATTCGAGCGGGAAACCTGCTATATCACGCTCGCTATTCCACGACATGACGGGTAGTACTTGCACCCCAAGTGCCCCGTCCTTGAAAATTGAGACGGCAGGTGCAAAAAACTGAAAACGTTCCTGATTGTTATTATAACACGTTATACGGGCTGTCTCTTCGGGAAGATTTTTGAGCTCGAAACGGTTAAGAAATATATTGAGAAAACGTTGCATGAAAAGCATGTACGCGCGATTGTGCCCGGCCGTCAACTGCCATAACTCGTTATAGCCGAAACGGTCGAGCCAATAACCGAACGTGTCGTCGATAATGTTTTGCATATCACTGCACCCCCTTCGGAAGGTTTGATTTTTCAAAATTGAGGTTATAGTCCGAGAACAGCCAAACACCCCTGTCGAACATGTCCTTTATGTCGCTCTTTACATCGAGGGGAAGCGCTCCCGACGTCACGTTGCATGCGGTTGTTTTTATATAGTTGAACACGTTGCGATGATGTAAACCGCCGTTTACGATGTCACCCGCGTTGACCAAGGTATGATAGCCGAAGTAATGAAGATTCAACGTAAGCTGATGACGAAAATCTGCGCTGTATTGTGTATATTTTAAGTACAGCCCTGACGAGCCGTTCAATGAAGATATAGCCTGCGTGGGAAGCGAGCCGCGAACAAAATAACCTTTGTCGGTTAAACGTCGTTCCCTGTCATACGCGATAGAGCCTTGAATGAGAGAAAGGGTCCCGCCAAGTACGCCGCTAATGCCGCCCGATGTCTGCCCGCCAGCTTTTAACGCCTGACCCGTCGTCTGCGCTGCCCCAAGACCCATTGCGCCAAACGCTGTGCTCGCCGCCGAGGATATAATACCAACAGCCGAGCCTGCGATTTGAAACGCGCCGCTTTCAAGCGATGTTGTGCGTTCGAGCCACGATTGCTTGTAAGGTGCATCAAATATAGTCGGATAGTCGAATGTGTATATCGTCTCAACGCCGCTTGCGTTATTGAAGTTCATGAGCAATACAAACGTATCCGTCGCCTTGTCATGAAGTATGCTTGTGGTGAAGTCGTAACCGTCCATAAGCCATTCGCTGATAAGGTCTACGCTCGTCGAGCCGCGAATGAACGTGTAATAGGCGTATGGGTACATATGAGCCTTGACAATGTATTTGTCGAGATAGTCAGTAAAGTCTTCGGGAGGCGTCAGGGGAGCTCCGCCGTTAATATACGGTGCAACATAGTTGACTTCCCCCGCAAAGGTTGTTATGCTCGTTTTTAGACGAGTGAAAATGTTACGCATGGTATCTGCCGCAGCAACAGTAGTATCCTGCACTGAATATACGTCGATAGTATTATCATCGTCAAAACGGTCGCTGCCGTCCAAAGTCATGAGTACCGTATGCGAGGAAGGCAGCTCGTTGATATAAAAATTGCTGCTGTCTGTGCGTATAATGTTTGGTTTGCTTGACGGCGGGACCGTGGATATGTACATAGCCAAAATATGCTCGTTTGTAAGCCCCCACATGCTGTAACCTTTAACACGGTCGTCATGAGGACTTACAAGTTGATTGCGAGCTGCGGAGAATAGCGTGCATACCACTATCGACGGGGTACCTACACCGACCTGTATACCGTTCCACGTCGACGGTTGAGCGGCTGCCGTGGGAACGGCTTGCAATGAGGACTTATTTGCAAGAACAATGTATAAGTAGTAAATAGGATATGATTCTATTCCTGCGTTTGCGTCCCTCGGACTTACAACAACGGCAGACGGGGTCGCGGGAGTAGAAAGAGAAAGTATTGACTTTGTGGGGATAGCGAGCTCGATTTCCTCGGTGAAGTAGTATGAGTTCGGTTTCCTGTCTGTTGTCAAATCGTCCACATGGGCGCGTTCGCATATGCCGTATATTTCAGGTTTCATATCCCACATGAGAAGCGTGTCCCACCAGTCAACAGTGTAATAGTAGCGCGTTGCGTCGGTGAGTTGATTGTATTCTATGCGGGTAATGAATACAAGGAAGCATGAGTTGGCGGCAGGGGTACCCGCCTCGCCAGTGTAATCGGGATAGCCGCCCGACGGCGAGCGTTTTAGGATAGCATACCCACCGCATGCGCGATTGGCTAACTCGAAGCCCGAGCTCCCGACTTCAAAGTAGTTCATAGAGGGCGAGAGCCAGTAATCTGTGAGTTCGTCAATATCAACGTCAATGGGCTGCATTGATGTGTATTGTAGGTAATCGCGCAACGCCTCCCACGATATAAATCGAATATTCGGCGTAGGCGACTTTGTGTCGCCGCTAATTACCATTCTACCGATTTCATAACGCATTTTTCACCTCATATGCCACCCACCCACCCTGCATGAACTTATTCGCCTGCGTTGAGGGTGAAACGGACTGCGTTTCTGAACATGGAGAAGCCGAGAAGAATACCGCGCGAACGCCACGCCGTAGCATAGCCGCCGCGACCCACGGCATTCCAGTAGCTGTCCATTTTCTCGCGCGACCAGTCGTAGAACATGGGAGCCCTGTCGTCCACAAGCACAGCCGCGAGACCTGCATCGACACCCGTCTGTCCCCAGCCCTCGATTTCCACGACCTCTACGCCGTAATCCATGAGAGGATTGAACGCGTTGACCTGTGCCGCCTCGATGAGCGTTTTGATACCCGCCGCGATGTACAAGCGCAGATTGCTCGCCGGGGTATTCGTGAGCACACCCTGTTTGTTATACGCCGCAGAGTTGGTGCGGAGCGCCTTCGCATAGAGCGAAATCTGCTTGACAAAATTGACTGCCTCGGCTTGTGTGAACTCATCGCCTGCGACAGTGATTTTAACCGTGCTGCTCGACCCGTAAATATCGTCATTCGCGAGCATTTCGCGGAGAATGAGCCACAGGTCGAGCTTCATGCTCTCTGCCATGGACCCGAGAACGGTATTGACGAAGGAACGCGCGCCGCCCTCGCTGATGAAAGCACGGGCGAAGGTCTCTTCCTGCACAGACACATGATACTGCAAATAAGTTTTGAGCATGTAATACGCCGTCTTGACCTTCGGGAGTTTGTAGTCGTAGGGATTGAACTTGCTGAAATCGAACGCGGGGCTCTGCACGCCTGCCTCATTCATTGTGGGATACGACTCGACGTTGTCGGCGAGAGGCGGCTCAACGTAATCCTCTTCGAGGATAGAGCCGTGGGTGATGTAACCGCGATAGAACCGCGAGCTGTCAATGCCGTTGTACTCGAACGCCATAATATCCTGCCGAGCAATCTTGTCGATGAGGATATTGAGAAGTTCGTTTTTCACATTTGCTGGATATGCAGAAGCCCCAAAATTCCCTGCCGTGATTTCAGCTTGCACCTTCGCAGGAATACGAGAGGCATATTCGGGAATTTTGAAGATGTTCTGCAATGCCGTAAGAACACCTGCCATAATTTACCTTTCTCCTTTTAAGATTTTTTGACAGACCTCGTCAAACTCGTCGTGCTCAGGCGAGGGCGCGGGCTGTCGGTTGAAGCTCTGTTCGTAGAGCTTGCGCATAGCGGACATTTCGGACAGTATGCGTTTGTTTTCCTCCTGCATTTCGGCGAGTGCCTTTTTAAGCGTGTCGTCAGTAGCGGGAGATGAAGTTGTATCGTCGGGAACGTCGGGAGTTTGGGGAGTGTTTTCTGTTGTTTCGTCTGACATCAATTTGCGCCTCCTGTGAAAACTTTTCCGTTTTGGATAAAGAGCGACGTGTCTTTGTCGTCTTTCAAATGTTTAAGACGCGCATTTTGATAGTCAATGACAGACTGAGAATTTGCGGGAGCCGACGAACCGCAAAGAGCACGAATTTTAGGCGAAGCATTAGACTTAATTTTGGTACGCGGAAAGAGGATTTGACTGTTTTTCATGACTATTTCTCCTTTTGGTTTATTTGTGTATTTAAGTGCGCTGCGGACTGTATTGCGCTGTATGTTTTATGTGAGTAGTACGACGAAATGGGAGGAGGAATAGTCTCGCGCAGTCGGCAGTGCTTTTTCCACCGTTTCCCCGATGTCATTCTGCGCTGACCACAACGCCATACTACCTATTATCATTATAACACGAAAAACGTGTAACTCGCGCTTTCCGCGCCGCCAGAAAATTCGTTCACTTTGTGAAGAATAGTGC